>CAINXK010000635.1 GCA_903854805.1 uncultured Anaerolineae bacterium | reverse complement strand
TCGCTCGATGAGCTGGCCGCAGTGGAAGGAATGACCAGGGCAGCTGCCGAAAGCGTTAAGGCTCACCTGGATTGACCCCCAGTCCAGCCTACTGACAGCAATACAGACAGCTTTCAAGAATCACGGTAAAATGGTACCAAGAATGTATTTCAAATCGCAAGCAGTATAATTAAAGTAGAATCAACATTATCAAGGATAAGGTATAAAAGATGGCAAGCCGACCAAAAAACATGAAAAACGATAAAAGTGATTACCATGCCAAGCAAGTTCGCCGCAATCAGATTATATTTGGGTTTATCGCAGTAATCCTGATCCTTTCCATGGCACTCTCTCTGGTAAATTTCTAGGTACCGAACCTTATTAACAGGTAAAACACGAACTGCTTTTAGTCCGGCTGCGTTATCCGAAAGATGCTGGCGCAAGGGAAAAATCGGTCGTGTACATCACCAGGTGGGCTCGCTGCAAATCGTAGCATATGGCAGGTAAGGCAGTGCTGTGACCGGTAACCTATTGAAATCTCAGGGGTAAATTCCCCTCTCAAGAAACCATGGAATTTTATGCTCGAAATACTTGCTGGAATTGAAGAACGTTACGAAACTCTCACCCGCCAATTAATGGAGGTCGGTAACGATTACCAAAAAGCGGGTGAGATCAATAAAGAACGCACCGATATAGAAACGATTGTTGAAAAGGCGCGTGAATATCGCCAGGCACTCCAACGACTCGACGAAGCCCGGGCACTGACTTCCAACGAACAGGATGCCGAAATGCGTGAGATGGCCGAAAGGGAAGCCGCCGAATTGGAAACCAGAATCACAGAGATCGAGGCAGAGTTAAAATCGATGCTGGTTCCCAAAGATCCTCGCGACGAGAAGAACGTCTTTGTCGAAGTCCGCGCAGGTACTGGCGGTGATGAGGCGGCGCTCTTTGCGGCTGATTTGTATCGCATGTATAACCGCTATGCAGAACGGATGCACTGGAAAACAGAAGTCATGTCTGCCAGTGAAATCGGCATCGGAGGTTTCAAAGAAGTCATCTTTGAGATTAAAGGCAAGGGCGCATTCTCCAAGCTCAAATGGGAATCTGGTGTGCACCGTGTACAGCGAGTCCCGACTACCGAAGCCCAGGGCCGCATTCATACATCCACCGCCACAGTGGTAGTCCTTGCCGAGGTTGAAGATGTCGAAATCAGCATCCCAGATAGCGACATTGAGATTGATGTCTACCGATCTGCAGGCGCTGGTGGCCAAAACGTGCAGAAAAACTCGACTGCCGTCCGAATTACACACAAGCCCTCGGGCATCGTCATCGCCTGTCAGGACGAACGCTCTCAACTGCAAAACAAGCTTCGCGCTTTGTCAATTTTGCGCGCTCGCCTGTTTGAATTGGAAGAACAGAGGCGGCGTGCCGAATTGGAAGATTCCCGCCGTTCACAAGTTGGCAGCGGCGAACGCTCCGAAAAAATTCGCACCTATAATTACCCGCAATCACGTGTAACAGATCATCGAATTGGTGTTTCATCGTATAATCTACCGGTAGTGATGGATGGCGATATCGAATTATTTATTGAAAGGCTCTCCAACCGCGATGAAGCCGACAAACTTTCAGCAAATAATGACGATGACGACGATTGACAGTCAGGGGCGGCCATCAGGTCGCCCCTTTTTGGTGCAATTTGAACCTATTTAACCGTTTCAAACTTCCCATTAGACTGAGCCTATTTCTTCTAGTTATCGGGCTCGCTTGGGTTTTGCGGATACGCGCTGTAAACCTGCTTCCCGGCGATTATGACGAGGACGATTACCTGCGCGCGGCACAGCAATATGCAGGGTTTATCCGTACAGGGGATTGGGGCGGGTTTACCCAAACAAACTATCGTCAGGAACACCCAGCCCTCGCAAAAATTATTTTCGGATTCAGCATTCTACGCGCACCAGAGAGCCCACTGCTGCCGGATCGCGGAACGGACGCCCCGCCAGACCTATCTCTGCCAGTAGAACAGCTCCACGATGCCAGGACTTCCGGCGCAATTATTGGCACACTTACCGTTGCGCTGCTGACCCTGCTCAATCCAGTGGGGGGATTTTTCCTGGCCGTGCATGCTATGACCATAAAATATAATAGCCAGGTAATGCTTGAAGCACTACCGGCACTCACCAGCTTCGCCATGGTAATGGCCTATGCGCAGTATCGAAAACAAAAGCATAAAATCGGCTGGCTGATCGTATCTTCCGGGCTGCTGGGACTGACTGCGGCTTCAAAATATATTTATTGTGTGGCCGGATTGGCAGTCCTGCTGGATTGGTACATCGATTCAAAGAAAAACAATACCCTGGGAGTGTTCTTCCGGTCCGCCATCCTTTGGGGGTTATTCGGTCTGGCTATATTCCTGGCGGTCAATCCTTACTTGTGGCCAGCTCCCATCGAACGTTTGAAAGCCTCGATCCTATACCATGCCGGTTCTGCAAGTGGCGCCAACGAAGTTTCAGATGCAAATTTCCCAGTCTGGCAGCCATTGGTCTGGCTGAATACATCACCGTATTGGTGGCAGGAGGAACGTGTCTTTCTTCTAGGCATCGATCCATTGATCACACTTTTTGCGACCTTCGGTCTGGCAAGGTTATGGCAAAAAAATCGGGTTTTTGTGCTATGGTTGGGACTTGGTCTTTTGTTTCTCTTGCTCTGGCCCACGAAATGGCCCCAGTACATCCTGATACTGACTGCGCCATTGGCTTTTTCTGCTGCCGAGGGGGTCATGGCACTCATCATTCAACCGTTACAGGCCAGGATACTCAGAAAAAGACATCGTGAAATAATTGCAAATAGCAATATGCGAAATGATTTACGCAGGGTACTTCCCTGGCTGATCCCTGGCTTGCTGGCTTTCGCAGTCTTCACCCTTTTTCCACTTGTGTTCCAACTCGGTGTCTCCCTGACCGACTTCAACAGTGTATCCATCAAAGATGGGCTAAACGGCGGCATCTGGAGAGAAGTCAGCGGCGGGCTTACGGGAAAAATACCCGCAACCGAACCAGACTTCCCATACCGGGAGAAAACAGTCCGCTATACAGGGCCAAGCTCGTACCTGCCAGTGTTCGATCTCATCAGCGCTGAGGGCATCCTGGTCTTCAATATTTTGTGGGCACTAATTTCGGTCGCCCTGCAAACAGCGCTTGGCCTGGGAGTTGCACTACTCTTATGGCAGCGAGGGCTCAAATTCAAACGCGGCTGGGAAATGCTGTTTATCCTGCCCTGGGCAATTCCTGAAATGATCGGCGCTTTGATGTGGGTCAACATCTTTGCTCCAACCACTGGTTGGCTCAGCCTGGCAGCGCAGACCTATGGGAAAAACATCCCTTTCGCCTTTCTGCTCGGCTGGGAACAGAGCCCGAATGCAACCATGGGTGTTCTGTTGATCGCCGCTATCTGGTACGGGTTCCCATTCATGATGCTGGCTGCCAGCGCCGGATTGAAGCTTGTACACCAGGAAGTGCTCGATGCTGCCCATCTGGACGGAGCAAACGCCTGGCAAACCTTCAGACATGTCATCTGGCCCCTGTTAATGCCGCTCATTCTCCCGGCCATCATTATTCGTGGGGTGTTTGCCTTTAACCAATTTTACTTATTCCAGGCTTTCCAAACTGGCAGTGGAACATTGGCGTCCTTTTCATACAACCTTTTTAATCCAAGCGGTGGGTTCATCAATGGTCAATTCGCCGTTTCTGCGGTCCTAAACATTATTACCCTGCTAATTCTGGTTGGCTTTGTGATCTTGTTTAACCGCTGGAGCAAAGCTGGTGAAGGCGTGACTTATGCGTAAAATCTCTTTTTTGAGCCAGATCGGGTCACAAATCATCCTGATCGTGATTGGCCTGTACGTTATCTTACCCATCTGGGGAATGATACGCCTGGCATTTGATGGCGCTCTGCTAGGAAGGCCAACTGAATTTCGTTGGCTGCCAAAAATATTTTCAACAGATGCCTTCATCAAGGTCCTGGACCATCCTTACCAATCTGTCCAGTTTATTACCTTGTTTAAAAATAGCCTGACAGTCTCACTAGGCGCTGCCCTGCTCGCGATTCTCCTGGGCACCAGCCTCGCTTATGCTTTTGCACGTTTTCGCTTTCCGGGCCGTCAACCTGGGCTTTTCATTCTGCTTCTGACTGCGCTGCTGCCGCCAATTGCTTTCACCACCCCGCTTTATATTGTTTTGAGTATATTAAAAATTCGGACCACCCTGCTGGGGCTGACCCTGGTTTACGCAGCTTTTGCGATGCCATTTTGCGTATGGAACATGCGCAGCGCCTTTCAGGCCATTCCCAAGGAATTGGAGGAGGCTGCTTTTATCGACGGCGCGGGGAATTTCACCACTTTTAGACGGATCAGCTTGCCGCTGGCGCTGCCTTCCATTGCTGTCGCTGGGCTGATTGCATTTCTGATGGCTTATTCGGAATTTTCCATCGGGTGGCTCTTTGTTCAAAAAGCCGATACGGTAACGTTGGCCATGTCCATCTACACAATGGTGCTTTCGGGCGGTGCCCAACCCTGGAGCTATCTGGGGTCGCTGGTTTTGATCATGTCCGCTCCGGTGGTCGCAATTTTCTTACTGCTTCAGCGCACCCTGCTCAACCGGATGATGTTTGGAGGCAGCGATGATTAGAGAGCTGGCCAGGCAACTTCCGGGAGATACCGCCGGATTTGACGCGCAAATTCTGCTCGCGCACATCACAGGACATAACCGAGCCTGGCTGTTAGGTCACCCAGAGGCAACCCTGACCGACGAACAGGCTAATAAACTGGCAACTTCCATCCATAAATTACAGAATGGTGTACCCCTGCCATATATATTGGGGCATTGGGAATTTTTCGGGTTGGATTTTCTAATCACTCCGGCTGTCTTGATCCCGCGCCCTGAAACAGAACTGTTGGTTGAGACTGCGCTTGGGTACGTTCGATCTCATCCACAATCTGAATATCGCATCCTGGATATCGGCACTGGCTCAGGCATAATTCCCATCAGCCTGGCTATTCATATTCCCAAGGCAAGATTGACGGCAACTGATATTTCCGCATCTGCCCTGGAAATAGCGCGTTTGAATGCTGAAAGACACAATATCAGCGAACGAATTGGCTTCATAGAAACCGATCTGCTGCCTGACAACCTACAATCAAGAATCTTCGATATAATCTGTGCCAACTTACCATATATTCCCAGCGAAACACTCAAAGACCTGGATATATATGGAAAAGAACCAACCCTGGCGCTTGATGGTGGTGTCGATGGGATGGACCTGATCCGACGGCTCATGCTGCGCCTGGCCCGCGACAATCCCATGGACACCCTGATTCTGCTCGAATTTGAAGAGCGCCAGGGACCTGCACTCAGTTCTCAAGCCCGGGAAACCTTTCCAAAAGCAAATATCCGTATACAACGCGATCTGGCAGGCTATGACCGGCTATTGGTAATTAACACTTAATTGTTAGGCTCATTTGAAACCACGCGAGGTATAAAAACATCCATGCAAACCGAAATACTATCAATCAATGACCCAAAAGCCATTTCTCTGGCTGCTGAAATTCTAGCTGGCGGTGGGTTGGTGGTTTTTCCTACCGATACTGTCTACGGGGTGGGCGCCCTGGCATTCAACGATCAGGCGGTCAGCAAAATTTCTGATATAAAAGGCCGGACTGGAGAAAAGGCCATCCCCATTTTAATCGGCGATTTTAGCCAGTTAGCGCTGGTGTCAACGGGTATCAATAGCGATTGCGAAAAATTATCCAGATGCTTCTGGCCAGGGCCGTTAACAATTGTCCTGCCGCGCCACGATTCGATCCCAGACGCAGTATCACCCCTGCAAACAGTGGGCGTACGCATCCCTGATTTTACTGAGACCATCAAATTATTAAAACTGACAGGTCCCCTGGCTGTCAGTTCAGCAAATCTTGCTGGAATGGGGAGTTCGTCCACTGCGCGTGGCGTCCAATCCCAGTTGGATGGAAAAATCCCCTTAATCCTGGATGGAGGTGTCACGCCTGGGGGTATTCCTTCCACGGTGGTAGACTGCTCGCAGGGGCATCCGGTTATTTTACGCGAAGGACCCATCAGTCTTAAGCAGATATTAAATGCCCTGGCCCAAGATTAACACCAGACTCTGATAGAAAATAATTAAGCAGGGAGCGGTGATTAACCGCCCCTTCTCACACCACCGGACATGCGGGTCCGCATCCGGCGGTTCAACAAGAATAATGCAGTACGGAGTATCGCTCTTCAATGCTCTCAAGCCCTGTGCGACGCCTTTTGGCGTCGCACAGGGCTTCGTGTACTACAGGCGTTCGGGACATGTGCCACGGACTTTTCCCAACTGCCCCAATGGCGGCTCGTTCTAGTTTTCGTAGCTCTTGATAGCGTGTTGTGCCGCGTTTCCAGCGCTTCCAGACCATCTGTCTCAGCCTCCGCCTTATCTATTCATTCAGTCCCTTATACACGCTCGGCGTAGTCGCCAGCCGGTAGTAAC
>CAINXK010000634.1 GCA_903854805.1 uncultured Anaerolineae bacterium | reverse complement strand
GATATCACTGAGCGTAGGAATGCTGAGAAAGCACTGTTGCAGGCCAATGAGCACCTGGCGCTGGCCCAACGTTCTGCCAAGGCAGGCCTCTGGGATTGGGATATAGAAAATGACCAGCTTAGCTGGTCTGCTGAACTCTTCCTTCTCTTTGGTCTGGACACGATTTTTCAGCCCAGTTTTGATATCTGGCGGAAAGTGATGCACCCTGAAGATCTCCAGCTTGCGGAAGACCGGATCAACCAGGCTATTCGCGAACACAACCTGCTGAATAGCGAATACCGCATCGTTCTGCCGAATGGCGAAATTCGCTGGGTCAGCGCACTGGGAGACACCATTTATCATGCCGATGGCTCGCCCTGGCGCATGTCTGGTATTTGTATTGACATCTCTGAACGCAAACGCGTCGATGAAGCCCTGCGTGAAAGCGAAGCGCGTTATCGCGGCTATTTTGACCAGGATATGGTGGGTGTAGCGTTTACTTCGCTTGAAAAAGAATGGTTGGATGTAAACCCGGCAATCTGCAACCTGTTAGGCTACAGCCGGGAAGCCCTGTTCCAAAAGACCTGGGCTGAAATTACGCACCCCGATGATTTGGACCTGGATGTTGAACACTTTAACCAGGTTTTGAGCGGGAAGATCAATGGTTATCGCCTGGAAAAGCGTTTTATCCGCGCGGATGGGCAGGTTGTTGATATCGACCTGGGGGTGCGCTGCAAGCGCAAGCCGGATGGCAGCGTGGATTACTTCATGGCGATGCTTTCGGATATCAGCGAACGCAAGCAGGCTGAGACGGAATTATTGCGCTATCGTGATCAGCTGGAAGCCCTGGTGCAAGAGCGCACGGCTGAGTTGGAAATCGCCAAAGAGCAGGCCGAATCGGCTAATCGCGCCAAGAGTGATTTCCTGGCGGTGATGAGCCATGAAATCCGAACGCCCCTGAATGGGGTGCTTGGACTGACTCAATTGACCTTGCAAACCAGCTTGAACGAAAAACAGACCGAATACCTGACCCATGTTCTGGCCTCGGGTGAGGCCTTGCTGACGATCATTAACGATATCCTGGACTTCTCGAAAATTGAATCTGGGAAATTCGAGATCGAGTCGATTGATTTCGACCTGGATGATGTGCTGCGTAGCCTGGCAAACCTGGTGGCTTTCAAAGCCCAGGAAAAAGGGCTTGAATTGGTCTTTAACACTTCGCCAGATGTTCCACGCCTGATGGTAGGCGACCCAGGCCGTTTCAGGCAGATCATCCTTAATCTGGTTACGAACGCCATCAAGTTTACGGATGCGGGCGTAATTGTGCTGAAAGCAACCGTGCTGGAGAAGACGGATGGGTATGCGCTGTTGGAGTTTTCAGTCAGAGATACCGGAATTGGACTTTCCCAGGATGAAATTTCGCAGTTGTTCCAACCCTTTTACCAGGTGGATTCATCCACCAGCCGCAAGCATGGGGGCACCGGTCTGGGGTTGACGATCTGTAAGCGCCTGATCAGCATGATGAACGGTGAGATTCGTGTGGAGAGCCAGCCCGGCAAAGGCACCATCTTCAGTTTTACTGTCCGGCTGAAGTGCCAGGATCGCGATGATCTGCAGCCTCTGATGGTGACACCTGACTTGCGAGGCCTGCATGTGCTGGTGGTGGAAGATAATATTGAAGCATTGGAGTTTTTGCGGTTCAGCCTGGTTTCCCTGACGTTTGATGTGGAAATAGCTGCCAGTTCGCTGGATGTTTTGAATTTGCTGCAGGCTGAAGACTCGCAAACCAGGCGTACTGACCTGTTGATTGTGGATCGCCGCCTGCCCTGTGGTCAGGATGGCCTGGAGTTGGTGCAGCAAGTTCGCAGCCTGCCCGGGTTGGAAGATTTGCCGGTGATCTTGCTGCTGCCACCCGCTGACAGCAGCCAAAGCCTGAACTTAACCGGCAAGAATGCTGTGCTGATCAAGCCGGTCACAGCCTCGTCGTTATTCGATGCGGTCATGCAGGTCTTTGGGCATACAGATCAGCTGCCGGCCTGGCGCAAGCAGCGGGCTGCGGCGATTGAGTCGTTGGAAGCGCTGCGAGGCCGGCATTTACTGCTGGTGGAAGATAACGAAATTAACCAATTGGTGGCCCGCGAGTTGCTGGAAAAAATGGGTTTGACGATTTCGCTTGCCAATAATGGGCACGCGGCCGTCAGCATGGTTTTGAACGGCAGCTTTGATGCGGTTTTAATGGATATTCAGATGCCTGGCATGGACGGCTACGAAGCGACCCGGCGCATCCGTGCACAGGCGCGTTTTGGTTTTGACCAGCTGCCCATCATTGCCATGACTGCGCATGCCCTGAGTGGTGATCGCGAGAAAGCCCTGCAGGCAGGCCTGAATGACTACATTTCCAAACCAATCGATGTGAGTGAACTCAGCAAGGCTTTGCTGCGCTGGCTGTTGCCTGGCAGCCCAGCCCAGCCGGCGGGGGGGCTGGCGCTGGTCAGCGAGGCTGGTAAAGGCCTGCAGGTTATACCCACCTCAGAGATCCTGGAACTGGATACCCAGGCCGCGCTGCGGCGGCTGGGCAATAACCAGGAGTTATATGCGAACCTGTTGAAACTTGTGCGCGATAACCATTCGGGAGCTGCCAGAAATATCGGCGCGGCAATCCAGGCCCAGGATATTCCGTTGGCCCACAGGCTGGCGCACACCCTCAAGGGTTTGGCTGGCACGAACGGCGCAAACGAACTGCGCGAAAAGGCCCTGCAGTTGGAAAAGGCACTCGCTGAGCGGCAAGAACTGCGCTATCAGGG
>CAINXK010000633.1 GCA_903854805.1 uncultured Anaerolineae bacterium | reverse complement strand
CCAACTCGCGCCGTTCAACCCAAAACCTGAGAATAAATGCAACATCAGTGGGTCCGTTAATGGTCATTCGCTCTTCTGCTTGTTTGGAATGAAATCGACGTCTCTCACAAATTTATCCGTGTTCTTTCGGAATAACGATGATAAGGAGTTTTGAAAAGTATATTCCCCCGGTCTCAATAATTTATCAAAATATAATCAAATTTATCTCAATTTAGATTTTCCTGGCTCAAGATTCTTGCCCCCGCCTTCGGTCATGGCTTGCGGCGCTCTCCCGCGCGGCAAGCTCGTATTTATAGGTATAGTGCGCGATGCTTGTCTACTTTTATACAATTCTGAGCAAAATCAAAATCCTGGCGCTGATTTTTTACTTCTCTACCAATTTTTCAATCGCCTGGATAGAATCAAACAAATCTTTCTGCGCCTTTTCAAAAGCAGCTTGCGCCTGGTGAAAGGTGTGAAATGCGGTTATCAAATCTGGCGTATCGTTTTTTACAAGCAACAGCGGACCGGTCTTAATACTGAGCAAAGTCTTGTAGAGATCCTGGGTCTCCTGCATGGGGGCGATCTGCAGCTCGCGCGCCAGGGCCTCTTTGCAGATCTCATACTGCCGCATTGCCTGGGTCCTATGCCCGCCATCCAGATACATTCTCATCATTTTGCGATGGATCTCTTC
This sequence comes from uncultured Anaerolineae bacterium, assembly GCA_903854805.1. Next base: position 9,272 of record CAINXK010000633.1, on the reverse strand, counting down.
CCGTAATGGATCCATTTCAAGGAGTTTGCGACCGTAGAATAGGCTCTTTTCAAAATCACCCCTTTTGCGATGCGCATCCATCAGGAAAATCATCGTGGAAAGATAGCGCGCACGCAGGGTTTCCCGTTCACACAAGGCCCAATCATCATAGAATCCTTCCAGGAGGTCACCCCTATAAAGGGCGATCGCTTTTTCCAGGTCCGACACAGTTGCTTCGATATCGGTCAATCCTGGCGCAGCAGCCCGGCTCGTCCCCTCATCAAAGGCCTGAACATCCAGCCAGAAAGGGCTGTCCTGGTTGAAACCGATTTCATCGTGATGCGCACTGATCAGATAGGTGCCGCGCTTTACCCCGCGCGGCTCCAATATGCCGTGCAGATGCCAGATTGCGGTATTCAAAGAGCGTCGGGATCGGTCGGGATCTTTATCACCCCAAAATATTTCAGTAAGAACTTCGCGCGGGTGGGAACGGTGACGAAAGAGGATCAGGTACGCCAGTAATCCCTGGGTGGAATGAGTCAATCTACTATCTACCACACCATGATCGTGGTTGACTCTGACACAGCCGAATAACGATATGCTCAGCAAACCCATTTTTCACCCTGATAAGAATCCCACAGGCGTATAAGAATTCCATCTACTGCCCTTAAACTCAAGCGTAGATATCGAAACCCCTTTGGGTCTGATACAAACGAAATGGTGCCCTAAACTTTGGTTATTCTCTCAGCATAATTTATTATACAAATTCATTTTTAAATGTCAATTTTGTGAAAAAATTTACAATGCAATTTTTCAGCAATGCCTCCTGTCGAGAATCCAAACCCATTTCTCCGTCCTCTTGCTCGAAGGGTCCATCCACAGGTGAAAACCACCATCATCACAATGATCAGAAGCGTGCAAACCGTAAATAGGTTTATAACCCCGCCGGGGCAAAACCGTGTGGGTTTTGTAAAACGCCGATCAATACCAGGAAAGCTCACAGCACGATGCTGTGCAGAGCTATACGCCGGGCATTCCAGCGATTTTCACGAGGGATTGTCATGCCTGCCACTGCCAGCAGCGCAAACCAACCGCCGATACAGCCACTGTGCAATATCGACTAGCCACATTTATGCGGTATCCCCCGCTCCAAATTTTTCATTATTGAAATCACCTGCGCGTAGTTGTAAACTATATCAATAATCATTTGCATGGGAGGCAGCGATGACAATTGAACCTGTCAAGCGTGAAGTCCGTTTTGCCGTGGTCATGTATGGGGGCGTGTCCCTGGCGATCTACATCAACGGGGTTTCACAGGAGTTGTTCAGCATGGTACGGGCCACTGCCCGCAAAAATTATTCAAGCCTGGCCAACCCGGAAAACCAGGAATACCTGATCCCGGACGAGCAGCTGAAAGGTGCGGAGAAGATCTACCGCGAGATGGGCCGCTACTGCGAGGCCGCCTTCGTGATTGACGTCATCTCGGGCACCTCGGCCGGCGGCATGAACGGCGTCTTCCTGGCCAAAGCCCTGGCCAACGACCAGCCCTTCAACACCCTCAAAGACTTATGGATTGAAGAAGCGGATATTGATCTGCTGGTCAATGACCGCAAATCCGTCAACAACCTGAATGGACTGCGCCCACCCACCGAGCCGCGGGCCCTGCTCAGCAGCCAGCGCATGTACTACAAACTGCTGGAAGTGATCGACAAAATGGAGCGCCAGGCCGAGCGCCCCGCCGCTGCCGACTCGCCCCTTGTCGGCGAGCTGGACCTGTACGTCACCGCCACCGACCTGCGCGGCCTGCCGCTGCCGCTCTCGGTCAATGGCCGCAAACTGCTCGAAAACCGCTACCGCTCCGTCTTCCGCTTCCACTACTCCACCTATGAATCGGCGCGCGAAGACAGCAACGACTTCGCGCACAGCTTCAACCCCTTCCTGGCCTTCGCCGCGCGCTGCACCTCCTCCTTCCCGGTGGCCTTCGAACCCATGCGCCTGGCGGATATTAAAGAGGTGCTGGCAGTCTTCAAGGACGGGCAGGGTCAGCCATACGAATACCTGCCGGAGCTGTGGAAGAAATTTTACAAGGACTACATCCTGCAAAAGCCGGGCGCGGATAAAAAAGACCTGGCCTCGCAGCTGGCCGCCTTTGAGGCCCGTCCCTTTGGGGATGGCGGCTATCTGGATAACAAACCCTTCAGCTTTGCCACTGAGGCTCTGCTGCGCCGGCGCGCTGACCTGCCCGTGGACCGCAAGCTGATCTACATCGACCCAGCCCCGGAACACCCCGAGACCAGCACCCCCAGCGCCGAATGGCCGAATGCTATTGAGAACGGGCTGGCGGCGCTGGTGCTGCTGCCGCGCCAGGAGACCATTCGCGAGGACTTGCAGTTCATCCAGGAACGCAACGAACTGATCCGGCGCGTCAATCACATGCTGGCACAGATCACCCCCGAAGTGCTCAAATCAATGGGCGCGAAGGTGGCAGGCTGGCAGCTCAAGGGCAGCGAATGGTCGCAGAAATACCTGGATTTCTCGGTCGAGTATTACGGCCCGGCCTATGCCTATTACAACCAGCTACGCGTTTCCAGTGTGCTCTCCAACATGGCGTCCAGCTTTGCGCGCAACCTTAATATGAACGAGGACGGCGCTGAATCCCAAACCATTCTGAAGGAGCTCAAACGGAGCTGGCGCACCATCTATTACAGCACCAGCGCGGACAAACTCCCGCAGCACCCCGAGCGCAAGTCTGAGAACGACCTGCTCTACCGTCTTGATTCGGGGTTTTACATGCGCCGCCTGCAATATATGCAGCAGACCATCAACCAGCTTCTGGATGGGCTGGAGCCGCTGCGCACCCACACCGATCCCGAGAACCTGATCTTCAGCCTGCTCAAGACCGGCGGCTTTGAAGATAAGCTGTTGCTGGAAGACAACGGGCAGGAGGAGGCCTGCCGGCGCGTGTTGTATGCGGCCAAACGCGAACTGGGCATCGCCTACATTGACCTGCGCGAGAACGGACGCAGACTGCGTCAGCGCGACCTGTGCAGCGCAACCCCGCCCACGAACCCGGACCTGGCGCAGGTTGCCGCCAAAGTGCGCGAACTGGGTAAGGAGCTCTCCGGCTCCCCGTTTGACCAGAGAATATTTGGCAACCTGGCCGAGGAGATTTCACAGCTCATCTCTAGCCCCGAGCGCACCGGCTACCTGGGCCACGCCTTGCTGGATGCGAAAGAACACTGTGCCCGCGCCCTGCAGCACAAGGATATCCCGGAGCAGGCCGAGGACAGCGAGAAAAAACTGCTGCACCTGCAAAACGCGCTGCTGGAAATGCTGCAGCACTTCTTCGATCGCTTTGAATACTACGACATGATCACCTTCCCGATCCTGTATGGCACGCCGGTGGGCGAGGCCGACCTGGTGGAAGTGATCCGCATCAGCCCGGAGGACGCCACCCAACTGGTCGATGAGAGCGAGGGCAAGCTCAAGAAGTTGCAGGGCACCCGGCTGGGCAATTTTGGGGCCTTCTTTGCCCGCGAGTGGCGCGAGAACGATATGCTCTGGGGCCGCCTGGATGGGGCCGAGTGCCTGATCAAGGCTGTAATGCCCGAGAATGACCCGCTGCGCGATGGCTTTATCACCGCCGCCACCAAGGCAATCCTGCTGCAGGATTACCTGCCGGCTGTGAAGGCTGAGTTTATAAATGAAACGCAGAGCCTGGCAGAGAAGGAACTGGGCAATAAACGTTTTGAAATGCTCACCGCCGGTGACTATGCCGGGCTGCTGGAGCTTTTTAAAACGCGCAAGATCAACGAGGAATTCCCGCCGGCGCGCACTGTCTCTGTGGCGGCGCGCGGCTCGCAGGTGCTGGGACGTATGTTCGATAGCATGGGGCAGGGCAAAGCACCGCTCAGCCTGCCGGCCAAGTGGCTCTTGAACATTGGCGGCATCCTGAGCGCCCTGCTCTCGTTTTCCCTCCCCGACAGCCTGTGGAATTACCTGTTCAACAAGTGGCTGTACCTGGGCTTCTTCCTGGCCGTGCTGCTGGGGCTAGGCGGATTCTTTTTGGGCATGGGCGGCGTCAGCCAGTTTGGCTGGGTCAGCCTGGCGCTGCTCTTGTTCATCGACCTCTCGGTGCTGACCATGCAGGGTTTCCTGAAGGGCCAGGGGCACGCCAGGCGCCTGCTGCGCACGGTGATCGGCGTGCTGGTGACGGCCCTGCTGCTCTCGCTGGCTGCCATGACCTACCTGGGGCTGGTCTACCTACACGCAACTCCCGAACCGGGCGGGCCGCTCAAACTGCTGCTCGAAGCGCTGCAGGCCGCCAACGCCGTCAAGTAAGCGCTAATAAAAAAGCGCCGGTCAGGGAACGCAACCTGAACTGGCGCTTTTTCATGTGAATAATGGGAAATTCTCAGTGCTTGGTATCAGAATTGTCCAAAACTTAGTCTGTTTCCCGGCAAACAATTTACGACATTACCTTATCCGGGAAAGCGTTGTTGGAGACTCATATGCAGACGGGTACGCATAGCCCGTGCCCAGCGCAACTGAACGTGCGAGTGGATTGGAAGCGTTTGGAACGAAGCACGATCGTATTGACTGAGTTGGTGTGAGTCAGCGAGATATTGGGTTGTGCCTGAAAGAAATATTGGGCACGCGCCTATCTCCGGCCTGGGTGAACGCAAGATTGGAACAACACTTCAATGCCTGGCAAAAATTGGAAGTTGAAGTGTTTTATGTCAAACGAACCTGATCTGCATGCCTTAATATAAGGCTACTCTTCTTGCGCGAATCCCCTGCAAGAAGAGTAGCCTTATTTCATTAGGTGTCATATCCTGGCGAAGGACCGGCCCGCTCAGCCTGGGTGACCTGCGACTGGAGCTTGCAGCCTTCTATATAAGGCGTGATGTTAGCCACGACTTTATCAGGAATAGAGCAATATAGACCACATGCGTGGATGCATTCGCCACCTGCCAGATTCGCGATTGAAGCAGATGCACTCATCAGGCACGGAGACTCACCAACCAGGCCGCGATCCAGCCCCGGTGGCTTCCCTGCTGCACATACAGCCATTTATCCTGGACACCAATTTTTTCACGGGCGGCATCCAGGTCGGTTTCGATCACGATGAGCGGTTCTCCAAAGTTTGCGCTGCTGATACGCATTGCGCCCACATCAGCGGATGTTCGGATATTGACGCCAATCTCTGGTGTCGGTAAGACGATCATATCCGTGGTTGTGCTTTGGCCGGAATGTTGTGGGCTGATATTTTGCGAGGAGATAAGCCAGGCAGCGATCCACCCTGCCACACCATTTGGAGCACGAACATTAATCCACTTTTCCGCCACTCCAATTTTCGCTTGAGCTTGATCTTTATCCCCCAAAACAATCAAGGCATCATTCGGGGTAACCACCGCAAGCGTATCGGTGCTATACGCGGTGTTTGGCTGGGCGCGCAAATTTACAGTTCCGGTTGGATAGATAACCATCCCAGTTGAAGATGCGATCTGCCCAGTCAGATGAACCAACCAGGCGGGAACAAAACCAGATTTCCCATCTTGCGTCTGGACCATGATCCATTCCCCCGTCTGACCTATTTTGGCTTTCGCAGTCTCTGGATTGCCCAGTACAACCAGGGGATTGGATGGAGACACTTTTCCCGATGACGCCAGTCCCAATCCAGGCCCGGAGTAAATGGCGAGGTCATCAAAGGCGTAAATGACCAGGTCGGAGGGCGGAAGCGCCATCTGCGCTGCATCTGCCGCCAGCCCGGCAGAGATATAGCCTCCCAACCCGCTAATCGTCTGAACTTGCAACCATTGGCTTTCCTTCCCGATTTTTTCGAGAACGCCAGCGGCATCACCAAAAACCGGCAAGTGTTCGCCAGCCGGGATGGTAGTCAAGATTTCTGAATTCACTGTTGAGGGCAGCGCGCGCAAGTGCACATTCACCAATGTGCAGATCGTTATGCCGCTGGGCAGGGGCAGCGGGACGGGTTCGTTCCCTTCCAGATAGGGCCAGGGGTCCACGATCCCATCATAGTATCCAGGATTTTTTGCTCCATCGACAAAAAGAGTCAGGTGCAGATGTGACCCATGTGAGTTGCCCGTGTTATCCGCTTTTCCAATCAGATCACCCGCCCTGACTTGCTGATTCGCTGTAACCAGGATTTGTTCCAAATGAGCATACACTGTTTGAAACCGGATACCGTTGTGTTCGTGTTGGATACGCACCTGGTTTCCATACGCGCCGCGGGGTTTGGCCTCATACACCACCCCATCGAATGCAGCATAAATATTGGCGCCCGTCGGCGCAAAAAAATCCAACCCTTCGTGACCGGCCAGTTTGAACGGGCGGTAGGTCGCCGGATTCTCCCCAAAGTACTGGTTGATGCGTCGGCTATCCACCGGCCATTTCAACTGAAAGGGGGGAACCGAAATCGGTGAAATATCAAAAGAGACCGCTCCACTTTCTTTTGCCCTGGGAGACAGGGGAATCGCTTTTTGAGCTTTATAAGGCATGACAAAAAAGCCTTCCAAGGCTTCGCCGGAAGATTGTTTGATCAAAAACTCTTTACGTTTCCAGTTGGCAGTAATGGTTGGAGATTCACCCGGATGGTTCGGGTCATACAATGTAACCACGATTTTCCCAGAAACTTTGTCCATCTCAAAACCGGTTGCTAAAACCTGATGATTATAGGCTGCATGCTCAAACCTGCTCGCGCGGACCAGGCACAGAACAGCAGGCTCATCACGCTTCAACATGCGGCAAAGTTTTGGGATTTCGTTCTTCGTCATTTTGCTCGCCAAGTGCTTACTCTCGGATGTCATCCAATCGATGACTTTGAGTAGAACGGAGATTTGCAAGCTATCAATTTGGCGCTCAGCCAGATAAGCAAGCAGCCTGGTATCGATGTCTTTGTGAGAACGATACTTTGGAAGCGCATGCCTGGCGTGGAAAAAGTCGAGGGCGGTGAAACACATGCCGCCGCATAATCCAAAGACCACATCGTTTAGATCGATGACCCCGGCCAGGGGTAGGTGGAATTTGACCGGCAGTTTCAATTCAAAGTCGTTGGGAAATTGAAAACCGTGTGCTGCTACCGAAAAAGAGGTCTGTACCTTGTCCATTATCAAAGTCTCCTAACTCAAATAAATGAATGGTTATCTACAGAATCGAGTAGTGTATCGGACTGAGCTGCCAATGCCTTTCAAGTTCTCACAGTGGGTACTTACTTTTCTTATCTCGTCTCCATGGACCAATTCACATCCAAGCGTATTTTTTATGGGGTTGGGGTGGACGTTGGCTCTGGTTCCAGCGGCCACTGCTGGCAGGTGGAACGATATTCTTCGCCGGGGAAATACTGTGTCCACTCTGCGCGGGCAAAGTTGCGACCAACAGCCTGGCAGACCTTATCAATAAGTTTGTCGGCATTTACATCCCACAAAAGCACTTGTTGATTACCTCCCACTGCAAACAAACTTCTATCAGGATTAAAGGATGAATTACGTATACCAGTACTATCAGCCAACCCTTGCAAAAGAATGGGGGGGTATTAAGGTTTTGCATATCCCGTCGCAGTGGCGTAGCCAAAAGAGCGGAAATCGCTGCCCGGCCGGCAACTTGCGGCGGGAACCAATCGCAATGGCTGAACCCCATTGGGAACAGATTCGAGTTCCAGGATCGCCACGTCCTGGTCAATATCAAAGAATTCATCCGGCATCCTGGCGAAAATGGACTGCTTTTGTCCCGTAAACTGCACGCGGATACGGTTCTCTGCATCCAGAGCGATGGAACTAACCACGTGGGCGCAGGTCACGGCCATGGTCTTTGAGACAAGAAAACCCGTGCCAACCGTCTGGCCTTTGCTATTAAGAATTCGCAAGATGCTGGGTTCGATCGTGTGCGGCAAGGTTGATCTCCCGCTCGGAATATCAAGGATATGTCACTTCATATTAGTTTAGCAGAAAACTGGCCACGGAATCAATACTTTCGATTATTCCAATCGTCTTCCTAATATTTCTGTATCCTGATTTTCTCGCTGCCTGCTCCGCTTCTCGATCAAGATCACGTCCGCCAGTGGCATCTCAAAAGCAGCGGCGCTGCCAGCAAAGAACCGCATCCCCGGACTTCTTTGATCAGATGTCAGCATTTTGGAGATGCTCGAACGCGAAAGACCTGCCCGCTCAGCCAACGTGGCCTCCGACCACCCACGGCGATTTATTTCATCGCGTATCCAGGTTGCAAAGTCCGATGTCATGCTACCTGCTTTCAGGTTTGCCAGGCTTCTGGCTATCAGCAACCTGTGTTCCTGTGGCTGCGCCATTCATAATATTCTACCCAACAGGTGAAGAACCCGTCCGAGCAATCCGCACCTAATTCAAGACATCGTTATAATGGAACCAGGTGGTTACGCGCGTGTTCGTAACCGACCGCAACATTGATACACAACTCATTTCAACTTACTTATAACAAGGTGAATTATGCCTGGAATTAATGTGCTTCAGTGGATATTCTGCCTGCTCGGCAGTGCTGGGATTGTTTTCATCTCACGTCACTCGCTTCTGCAACCTCGTTCGCACGGGTTTTATCGCTTTTTCGCCTGGGAAATCCTACTGGGAATGTTCCTGCTTAACGCCGATGGCTGGTTTCACGATCCTTTGGCCTGGCACCAACTTGTTTCGTGGGCGTTGCTCATTATCTCGTTGGGGTTGGTATTTGAGGGGCTGAGATTGCTCCGGGAAATCGGCAAACAGGGCGCGGTCAGGCAGGATGCCTCGCTCTTGGAATTGGAGAAAACATCCCAACTGGTCACAGTCGGCTTATATCGCTATATCCGCCATCCCATGTACAGTTCGCTCATGTTCCTGGGTTGGGGGATCTTCTTCAAGTCACCATCCTGGCCGGATGCCGGGCTGGCGCTGCTCTGCTCTCTTTTCCTGATTGCCACGGCCCGCATAGAGGAGCATGAAAACATCAACTTTTTTGGGGCTGAATACGTAGAATATATGAGACATAGCAAGATGTTCATCCCGTTCGTTTTCTAGGAACAGAATTGCAACCACTGTTCGTTCACACAATGGAACCAGGTCTATTCGGTAAATAAGTGATGCAAGGAATACAAACTTACGCCTCCCACTGAACTGCGATGCTGCATCATAGCACCGCACCAAAATAAGGAAGAATACCCCAATGAAAGCGATTGTATACACACAATACGGATCACCTGATGTTCTGCGGCTGCAAGAAGTGGAAAAACCCGCTCCCAAAGATGACGAGGTGCTGGTCAAGGT
>CAINXK010000632.1 GCA_903854805.1 uncultured Anaerolineae bacterium | reverse complement strand
GGCGTAAAACGGCGATGGGCGGGGCGATCCGAAGCGGGTTGGCCTGGCAGGGTGATGAGCATGTCAGTAACCTGGGCAGAGAGCAGCTGCAGAGCACGGCGTTGGGCACCTTTGAAAGAGTCGAAACCATCCACAACCAGCAGGCGAATGGGAGCAGCCAGGCTGGGATGGTTTTCCAGGGCGGCGACTGCCAACCAGCTCAGCCCATCGGGGTCAGCCCAGTCGAGTTCACGCAGGCGGGCCTGGTAACGGGCATAGAGCACAGCCAGCTCGCGCTGGGCGGGCGGGCCCTGGCGGGTGTATTCAATGAAGTCTTCGGGCTGGATCAGTGTACGTTTGAGTTCAGCGAAGATATCTCTCAACGCAAGGATGAAACCAGGCGCATTTTGCAGGGAGGTGTAGTGACTGATTTCCTGGGTGGCGATAGCGGTGTCGACGGTTTCCTGGACAAGCCGGTGCAGCAAGGGCGAGCTGGCGACCGGCACATCTAACCCGGCCAGTTCGAGCAGGTGGGTATACAGGTCACCAAAGGTGCCGACTGTGCCTCCCAGAGCGCCCCCCGCAATGGCCAGCCTGCGGCGAAAAGCGGAGGCTTGCAGGCGATCGGGCAGGATAACCCAGACCTGCGCGAGCGGGTGCAGGGCCAGGGTTGACCTGATTTTCTGGAGGCAGGTTTCGGTTTTGCCCACAGCGGGGCGGGCGATCAGCAGTTCGACAGGCAATGGAATTCTCCCCAGCTGGAACCAACCCCGATAAGAGTACAGGGCAATGAGACGCGTATACGCAGAAGCAGAGCCAGGGCAGGCAGCCTTTTCATAACGGCCCCTGGCTGGTCAGGGATAAGTATAGCAGATAAGGGGGTAAAAACCATTCAGGCGCTGATCGGAAAATACCGCCGAGCTTAAGGGTTTCCCATAGAAAATATGCGTTGCCCGGCAGGAAAATGAGGGCCCCAGGGTGGAATGAGGGCGGCCGCCCATCATTCCACCCTGGTTTTATGTTTCGCCCTTCCCCGTCCAATGTTTTTTTATTACGCAAGTCTCATGTGCAGACGGGGAAGGGCCGGGGATGGGGCACAGCAACACCTGACCGGGTTGAGTATCACATAGTCACAAACCAAAAGAACTTTCTCCGAAAAGCTGAACCGCGCCCCCAAGAAAAGAGGCTCTTTACACAGGTGCAAAATTTGCTATAATCAGAAACATGATTACGATAGACTACATCCACCGACAGACTGGTCGCAGAAATGCGTCCAACAATCAAATACCCATTTCAATTTGACGAGACCTGGACGGCATTCCCAGGTTGATTATTTCTAACCATCGAGACAGTCACTTTGAAAAGTGGCTGTCTTTTTTTCTTAAGCACGCTGGAAGGCTGCACGCAAGGAGCTGAACATGGAACCGATCACAGGTAAGATCCTTAAACTAAATAACTGGCCCAATGGAAAGATCATCGGGCTCGCCAAGCAGGCCGCGACAGGGCTGGCAGAACAGGGACTGGAACGCGAAGCAATCCTGTCTCGCCTGGAAGCTGTGCGCAGCGAACCGGGGCAATACCTGGCAGACGACCTGCTGGCAGACCTGGCACGCGAATGCCTGCGTCTGCTGCCAAAGAAACCCGATCTTCTGGACGATCTGCGCACTGAGCCGCTGCCCTACCCGGTCTGGGGACGCGAGGCGATCGACAACGAAGCACTGGCCCAAATGGACAATGCCATGCGCCTGCCCGTCAGCGTAGCCGGAGCCTTGATGCCAGATGCGCATGTCGGCTATGGACTGCCAATCGGTGGTGTGCTGGCGGTGGATCATGCAGTGATCCCGTTCGCGGTAGGCGTGGATATCGCCTGCCGCATGCGGCTTTCGCTGTTTGCGGTCTCGCCTCACCTGCTTGGACAAAAAAAAGGCCGCTTTGAGGACGCACTGCGTGAGCAGACCGCTTTTGGCGTGGGCGCGTCGTGGCAGGGTAAGCAGCGCGCCGAGCACGAGGTTCTGGATGACCCGGCCTGGCACGCCACCCGCCTGCTCACAAGCCTGCAGGATAATGCCGCGCGGCAGTTAGGTACCAGCGGAACCGGTAATCACTTTGTGGAATGGGGCGCTTTCAGCCTGAATGAACCCATGCTCGGACTGCAGCCCGGTGATTACCTGGCGCTGCTGTCACACAGCGGTTCACGCAGCATCGGTTTCAAGATCGCCGATCGCTACAGCAAGCTGGCGATGGAGCTGCGTCCCGACCTGGATAAGAGCATCCGGCATCTGGCCTGGCTTTCGCTGGATTCGGAAGAGGGCCAGGAATATTGGCTCTCGATGGAACTGGCCGGACGATTCGCCTCGGCTAACCATGCCATCATTCACCGGCGTGTGGCCGCGGCAGTCGGGCTGAAGGAGGCCGCAGTCGTCGAGAACCACCATAACTTTGCGTGGGTCGAAAAAATGGCAGATGGCAGGACTGTAATCGTACACCGCAAGGGGGCAACCCCGGCGGGTGATGGTGTGCTGGGGGTCATCCCTGGGTCGATGGGTGATGCCGGCTACGTGGTACGCGGCCGAGGCAACAGCACTGCGCTGGCTTCAGCCTCGCATGGGGCCGGCCGCCTGATGAGCCGCAAAGCAGCGCTCAATTCAATCAGCAAATTGTCGCGGGATTCGTATCTCAAAGAACGCGGCATCACACTGCTGGGAGGCGGTCTGGATGAATCGCCACAAGCTTATAAACCGATCGAAAAGGTAATTGCCGCCCAGCAGGAGCTTGTGGATGTGATCGGAAAATTCAGCCCGCGCATCGTGCGCATGGCGGATGATGCCGGAGATATTTAACCAACCGGGTGCTTTGCAGCACCCGGTTTTTTTGGAAAGCAGGTAGCTACTCACCGCTATCAGGATCAAATAGCAGCCATAAAAGCACATTGCCCAGACCATTTGGAATAGAATTTTCCAAGCATGCTATTGTTGTGCCAGGCTTAAAGCTTTACCGAAATAGCCACCCACTGTAGCCCGAAAGCTGGGAAATCGGTACGGGAAGCATGCAACCGAATGGCTGATTGCGAGGCAATTTAATGAGCGAATCGCGCAAAAGTGATATTATCAGGCTGGAATGGGAAGTCAATCCCAAATAATAACAAATGAAGCGTCCACCAGATTACCTCATACAAATCATCATCCTGATCGTGACAGCAGCAGCAGCCATCACCATCACTGTCATCGCGTTGGTTACAGTTAAGCCAGAAGATCGGTTTAAAACACCTGTACTTGTCACCTACTCGCCAGCAGCCCAACCAGCGCGCTCAACAACGCCCAACCAGCCGATCATCCCTTACATCAGCCGCACACCCGCAATAAACATGGTTACCCTTGTGCCCAGAACAGCCATACCGACCAGGTTTTCCACATCTTTGCCGGATAACACCATGGTCCCGCCACTGCAAAGAACCAGCATACCCATTTTCGTGGCAACTTCCCGGTATTCAACCCAGCTGGCCATGTTGACTGAATATGTAAAGGCTACCCAAATTTCGGCCGAACAAACCAAAATGGCGGGCGCCCCATGCCAATGCTTTGCCGATCTGTATGATTGCTCCACTTTCTATACGCACACTGCCGCTCAACTTTGCATGAACTATTGCATCAGGCTGGGCTTCGGTGATATTCATAAATTGGACGATGACAAAGATGGTTTTGCTTGCGAAAGCAGGTAAAAATATCCTAACCAGAACGCCAAAGGTGCGAGATGTAAGCTTCAAGCCCAGGCTCGTGGCTACCTTATCAACACATACGAAATAGGTATCGATAAGGTAGCCACGAGCGTTTCGATTTCAATATCTGCAGCACGGTAAAAAAGATATTCTTTCTGATCCGAAGCCGGGTATTCAAAAAGACTTGCATGTTAAACGATTACCCGGCATGATCACTATTCATTATTCAGATGAACTGCCTCGACGCAGCCGAGCTAGATTTTTCTTTAGGCAGCACTTGGATACAAAATCATTTTGGCTCTCATCAGATTAGTGAGAGACAATCAATCAGCGCTATTCCGGAGCATCAACTTTAACCCTGCATGCCGCACCACACGAGTTTATAGCAGCACTTTTCCGCAATATTTTCCGAAGAAACTGCGTG
>CAINXK010000631.1 GCA_903854805.1 uncultured Anaerolineae bacterium | reverse complement strand
GTGTCTGTGCAGATTTTGCATTTGCCATTGCAATACCCAAGCGGGATGCGACCGTTAGCGAGCCCATGATAGAGACGATATAACTTGGCAATGCGAGCATGCTCACTGGCTTGCCAGACATATGCCTCCGCCAATGCGCCGAGTACTGCAAGCACAATTCGGCCCCACCAGGAGTCAGTATCAATCTGCTCTTCAACACTCATCAAGCGCACACGATATTTGCGGAAAAGGCGCACAATCCGCAGGAGTGATTCAAGATTGCGATAGAGGCGGTCCAGCCGATGGACAACCACGACTCGCACCTTGCCACTTTTTACATCACGAATTAAGCGTTGCAAGTCTGGACGGTGGCTGTTTTTGCCCGACAGATCTCCATCCTGATAGGTAAGGATGATTTTTGCGCCCTTATCACGGGCATACTGTTCAGCACGCTCGGGCTGAAATTCGAGAGAATAGGATGGTACATTCTGCATGACCCGCGACAAACGGGTATAGACGGCCCAGGTATCTTCAGCTTGAGAACGTTCGAGATCCGCCACAATTTGTTCGACAAACGCCTGAAAATCATTGGGGGATGGTCGCTCGTTAGTGGGGATGACTGAGCTTGTCATTTTGGTTTCCTTTTTTCTGAATATCTACAGAAGGGTTAACCGGCCTCGGTAAATCAGAAGGCAGGTCAGTGTTTGATAACCCGAGTAGATCGCGAATGATATTTCCGAGAGCGCGTTTGAGGGCGTCAACACGTTGGTCGGTGGATAAGGAAGACTCTTTATTTTTCATGGTGCAAATTCCTTTCAGAAGAATTTGCACGGGCCCGTGCAGATAAGTGCCACCTGAGATATGTTTTTCTTATCAAAAATATCCAGCACTTTTTATCCAATATATTGATGCCCCAATTATCTCAAATAAATCCCGATATAGTTTGTATAGCCGTACAAGTTTTTAAAATGGCAGAAAATTACGCTCAGATTACCCCAAATTGTCCGGAGCAGGCAGGATTGGTCATTCACCAAATGGCAATTCAAGTCTTATCACCCAGTTCACCGAAGACTGCAATTAACCAGCTCGTTTCCCGCCTGAAACTAAAAGGTCTGCGTGTGGATCACTCGCGTGTCTCTGCCTGGTGCAAAGGCTATTTTCTTGGCAACCGCCAGATGACGATTGAGCAGTTTCAGGGACTTGCGAACATCTTCTGGCATCAGCCCGGTGGGATAGAAACAGTCGCTGGAATTCTTGCCCTGGCGAGTTGTATTGGAAAACTATCATCTGGGCAGCACACGCTCGACCTGGTAAAAAATCTCGACTACCAATGGCTGCTTTCATTATGCTACAACCCTCCCAGCCCTTTTCAAAATATTCACAACCACGATCATCGTTATCCAGTCGATCCATTTACGCTGCCACGCGAAAATATTATTACCAGATTGACCAGCCTGTTAGATTATGCGAGTATCTCCAATTGCCCAATCGTGATTTTCGGACAGCCTGGGACGGGTAAATCCAGGTTGATCTCGCAACTCGCATTTTCCTCCTGGGGACAACCATTCGAGAAGAAACGCGTGATCTACCTGAATGGCGGCGGAGTGTCAGCCTATCTACACAGGTGGCACGAAGAACTATATGGC
>CAINXK010000630.1 GCA_903854805.1 uncultured Anaerolineae bacterium | reverse complement strand
GCTCATTTCTATCAAGTAATTGCCCCTGAGTGGCATGCCTAATGAAACTAGCATCATTAGCGAGCCCAAGATAACCAGTGCGCGAGGGTTCGCATGGGTTACAGGAATCCTTTTTATCTTATTGGAATCTAAGAAGTCTAAGAGTGCTATGAAAAACCCCTATTCTGGAAAATCCCGTGAAAATATTTCCCACAACAGGCCAAGAAAGTGGCCATATTTTGGGATGATGACCGCATATATGGCATTAATATCGATAAAATCACCCACTTCCCGAAAATTTGTTTTTCAAAAGGGGACTTTTTCAGCAGGCTCCTAGCGTACTTGATTACCTGACATGGTGTGATCGCCACTATTTGGGAGTATTTTTATTTTTCCGTAACTCTGCATCGCCAGTTTGCGGAGCTAAAAAAGTGTGGTTGGTGTCAAAATGAAGAGCTCGTGAGTAAAAACTGGTTGGCTAAGAATATGCAAGCATATGGGGAAACCATAAAAAGGTTCATCAAAATAATGCGGCCTGTTAATGATTTAACAGGTTCGTACTCTGGTGGACTAACCGAGAATTAAGAAGGAGTTGGAGACGAAATTTGTTGGTCTTTGCGCAGCTCGCTGCGCGTAAGTAAGATGACCGCCAGCAATATCAGGCTGCCACCGAAAAGGGTGATCGGTTTGAGGGCATCGTGAAAGAGGACAGCGGCCAGGATAACGGTCACGACTGGCTCAAGGGTGGAAAGCATGGAGGCGTTGGTTGGGCCGATGCGCTTCAGGCCGGCCAGAAATGTAATCACCGGAATGATGGTTGCCACAAACACGATCCCTGCGATCAGCCACCAACCGGGTGTGTCACTGGGAAAATGAGGACCGTTGATGCCAGTCAGCACACCGTATACGAGTGCTGCAGATGCGAAGATGATGGTGGATGATTGTACTGCAGAAACTTTTTGCATAACGTGTGTGCCAACAATAATATAAAAAGAATAAATAATTGCGGCCGATAGTGCTAACAGGATACCGGGCAGCTGTCCACCTTCAGGGCTGACAGTTAACGCAGTCCCGGTCAGGGCTAGCCCAAGCGCCAAGGCTTTAATCCGGGTGATTTTTTCATGCAAAAAGAGGCTGGATAATAGCGCGACAAAGACCGGGTAAAGATACAATAGCAAAGCAACCAGCCCGGCCGATGCGTAACGAATGGCGGTCAGGTATGCATACGATTGGCCGACGTAACCGATAGCCCCCATGCCGATTAGCTGGACCAGGGTTCTCCCGCGTGGCAAGGATTCGTGCCTTATCACCATTAAAGCCCCCATCAGAATGGCGGAAATACCAAAGCGTAAGAATAGTAAGGTATAAGTATCGATTCCGCTGGCAAACGCATAGCGACCAAACACGGCGAGTGTGCCAAACGATGCGGCGGAAATGGCGATGAGGAAGATCCCGATGATGCGATTCATGCTATGGTTGTTCCCAGTCTTGTTAATGTTGCGATTATGAAATATTGTTTGCCCAAGTAGGGGATCCCTACCTAGAAAAATGCCAAATATTGCAGTTGATGGTTGCTCTTCCGCTTAACTAGCGCGGCTGGAGAGTATGCCACAGGCGGCGAGCAGATGCGCTAGTATAGTTTGTCCAGCCAGCTTGGCTTAAGAGTGGGGCTGAATTTTTTTACGAACGCGCAATACTGCGATTTTGGTTGAGTGATTGAAGGGTGCTGGGTCAACGGGGGGATGTCCGATTGTCGTCTGCGCATAGCCAGTGAAATCAGAAGGAATGGGTACCAATTGTTCAATGGTAAGGTAGCCATCCGCGCAGAGTGCCTGGAGTGAAGCCAAATAATCCGCACCAGTGACAAACAGGGCATTATTAATCGCAATCAGCCAGCCGCCATCGTTAATTACTGGACGTATCTTATTAATGAGCCGGGTGCTGCCTGTTTCCAAATCTACTCTGCCTTTTGTCGTGGCTGCAAAAAATGGTGGATCAAGGAAGACGCAGTCAAAGGTCTGGCCCGTTTTTTTAAATTGTCCCACTGCAGGGAAAAAGTCCTGCACTACAAAATCCGCTTGGGTTACTGGTAAATTGTTGAGTATGCAGGATTTCCTGGCGATATCCAGAAATGTATTATTGAGGTCCATTTGGACAACCCTTTTTGCGCCACCCGCCAGGGCCGCCACTCCAAGACTGCCAGTATAGGCAAAGCTATTCAGGACTGTTTTTCCGGTTAGATTGTGTCTGGCCCAGTCACGCAAATTGCGTGTATCCATATAGAAACTCGCGTCGCGATTCATGTTCAGGTCGATGGCATACCAGGTACCATTTTCACAGATTTTTCGATCTGGATTCAAACCGAAAATTAGTTTTCCGCGTTTCTCGGCGTTGGTCTGCCCGATACGATTTTTAAGCATAACAGCCTGCACCCACGGCAGGTTGCTTCGGATCCATTGGAGTGCAGTCTCTGTCAGGTCTTCATTTGGAGAAGTTGCATAGTTATGAATGAGGGCGGTCCGGGCGTATATATCTATGCAAAGGGCTGGAAATCCTTCCAGAAAACCATTGAACATGCGGAAAGCGGAATTATGACTTTCGTCAAGAAAGGATTCTCGCGCCGAAAAAGCTGAATTTAGTAGTTCATTAATAGAGTTCATGCTGGCAATTTAAGTTTTTCCACATCACGCTGCCAGAATAAAGGTGCGGTGATGACCAATATCGAGCCTACGATCACCCCTCCCATCAGAACAGCGCGTGGTGCGCCAGTGATACCACCAAGCATCTCAGCGACACTACCGATACCCAGGGCGCCCAAGGATGGCAGGCCGATCAGGGTGATGGAATACAGGCTCATTACTCGCCCTCGCAATTCGTTGGGAACCATAATTTGGATGAAGGTGGAAATGATGGTTCCAAAAACGGTGATTGCTATACCGCCGATGAAAAGGAGCACGACTCCAGCCCAGAAATAAGGGCTGAGCGCAAACAGTATCACGGTTAAACTGAATATCAGCCCACTGGTGATCAGAATGGCTCCCTGCCGTTTAACATTGCGAATGGAGGCTAACCCAAAAGCGCCTACCAGTGCTCCGCCGCCAGATGCGGAAAGTAAAATTCCGTAGCCTGCCGGGCCGCCGCTCCAGATGTCACGTGCAAAGATGGGCAATAGATTCTGATATGAACGTCCAAATATTGCAGCCAGTGCAGAAAGGCCCAGCAAGGCCAGGATAAGCCGGTTTTTCCAGGTGTAAGACAGCCCGGCCAATATGGACTTGCCCAATGAAGTATGCCGGGCTGTGCTGCTTCGGCCTTGAACATTGCGCATTGAGGCAAGCGCAAATAATACCGAAAGATAGCTCAGAGCATTCAAAAAAAACAAGCTTCCGGCGCCAAGCGGAGCCAGCAGCATCCCGGCGATGGCTGGGCCGATCAGTGCCGCCCCAGTATAGGTGGCAGAATTAAGCGAGATGGCATTCATCAAATCGCGCTGCGGGACTAGCTCAGGGATAAGCGCCTGGCGGGCCGGATTGTCGAAAGCCAGCAGGGCCGAACTAATGAATGATGCGATCAGGATGTAAGAAATGTGGACTGTGCCTGTCCAGGTCATAATGGCCAGGACGAGAGTTGTAAGCATGGCGCCAGTCTGGGTAAAATAAAGTAATTTAATGCGGTCGATCCGGTCAACCACGGCACCACCGACGAGCGGCAGGAAGATCATCGGAATCGCAAAGCTCAAGCCGAGCAAGCCCAGCCAGAATGGGGAATTTGTCAGCTGCAAAACCAGCCAGCCCTGGGCGACGTTTTGCATCCAGGTGCCGGTGTTTGAGACGATCAAACCTGCCCAAAGCAGTCTGAAGTTCCGGTGCTGTAATGATGCAAAGCGTGGAGTGGAGGTTGGTGCAATGGTCATGCGTGCTCCCGTTTTCGGTGAAATTATTTTTTGAATATATTACACCCATTCCCAGGTGCGTGAAAAAAACCGCCTTTTCAGGCGGTTGTGTGATGGTTTTCCAGTTTGGTGCTGAGTGTGGATCTGTCTGGTTCTATCAACATCGATCCGCCGGGGAAAATGATGGTGGGCACGCTCTGAAAACCCCGGTTTTGCTGCCTGACGAAGTCGGCTGCTTTTTCATCTTGCTCGATATCAATATCAAGGTATTGAATGTTTTTTTCGGCTAAAATCTGGCGGGCTCGGCGGCAATCCCCGCACCACGAAACGCCATACAATACGATTTGGTTCGGTGTAAGGGTGTACAAATCTGACATTTCAGGAAACTCCAAGCTGGCGACTCAGGACTTCATCGCTGGGTTCGATCAGGATTGTTCCATCAGGGAAAATAATTGTTGGAATACGTACCCTGCGTGTTAGCTTTTCTACAAAGAGATAAGCATCGGTGTCTTTGCCGATATCAATATCGAGATAATCGATATTCTGGCTGTTGAGCAAGGATTTTGAACGTTTACAATCTGGGCACCAGGCCGTACTGTATAGTACGAGTCGGGATGGTTTGGGGTTATAGGCATCAGGATTTGACATGGTTGGATCATCTCTTCGAGAAATTATACACTAATAAAATTCAGGCGTTCTTAAGTTCATCAGAGAGAAAAGGCCAATCGGGGAGTTCTTCGGCCTGGTCATCCCAATTTTCCTTGCCACTCCAGGATTCGATCTGGATTGCATATACAGTTGTGCGGGCCAGTTCCTGGTCTGTAATCGGGCGGTACTCTTTTCCGGGGGTCATGTGTGGAAAATATTTTTTTAGCAGGTTGTATAAAAGCTCGGTTTTTTCTGCCTTTTCTTTTATTACCTGGACTTTACCAAAGACCATAACTGAACGGTATTGAACGCCGAATTCCAGAGCAGTATTTGCTGGTAGAAAGCGTCCATATTCGCTGGCTTCCATGCAGACTTTTGGATTGGTTTCCAGGTTGTCGCGCATGCGCCCTGTAATATTTGAATGGAAAGTGATGCGGTGCTTCTCTTCGTCAAACCAGAAATTAGTCGGAGTGATGAATGGCTGGTCATCCTGCGTATGTGCCACGTGTCCGATCGTTGCATTCTGCAGAAAATTCTTAATAAAGTCGTCATCACGGGTATGGCTGGGGATGCGCTGGAATTGGGTCGGATTGGCACTCTGGTAGTTTCGGGGCATTTCTTCTCTCCTGATTGGTGTTGACAGTTGGTAGTAATCGCCGTTTTGAAGCCGTTTTTGCACAGAGCCGGGTGTTTTTTAAGATCAGGCTTTCCCCTGGTATTTGCGCCACTGCGCCTCGGCATCTGGAATTTCACGGGCGGCGTTGCGTAGGATTTGAAAACTCCGTTCGATCAGCATATCAAGCTGTTCGGTTGGAAATGGCTGATTGGTATCAATGGTTTCCAGGGCTTTGATGAGCGATCCACGGAGACCGCTGGCCCGGCGAGCCCAAATAGAATCAACAGAGAGCCGTTCAAGGCGGTTTGCCAGCATCCGAAGAAGTTCAACCCGTGCATCCAACGCAGTTATTTCTGTCATTGGCAGGATGCGGTGATTGTGCTGCTTTTCGTTTGTCCGGCGTTGCTATAGGCTTCCACATAGTAGCTGATAGTCTGGCCGCTCGCCACAAATGAAACATCTATATAGGAGGTGCTATCGGCTGCCAGGCTGGCTACTACTTGTCCATCCCGGTATACTTTGTAACCGGCTTCATTGTATGCGCGGTCAGACCATATCATGTTCATGGTAACGGTGCTTCCACCCGAAGCGAAAACGCAATCGTAGTTATATTTTGACCAACCGGGGGCTGTGGGTGGATTGCTGGTTGGAGCCGGAGGCGCAGTGACAGTCGGAAGCGTCCAGGTACTTCCGGATGGGCTGGCCAGGTCGTTCGCGATCCAGCACGGATCATTGCTCTTGGGATTCTTTACGATCCAATAATTCCCCATGACACCAACTGCCTCTGCTTTTTGTCCGGTTTGAAATACAATTGCTACCTTGTAATCCTTTCCGGGTCCTTCGCGGCAATTTGAATTAACGGTGAAATTCATCATTGGGACAGCGTAGGTGGGTGTGATGGTGGCTGTCGGGGTAGAAGTCTGTGCCATGGTTGGAGTGGGGGTAATAATCGTCGGTGCGGGAGAATTTTTAACCGCGGGATTCGAGAGTGCTGGCGTGCTTTCTGGTAGTTTTGTGTGCAAAGATTCCAGTGTCATGGCCACTATCGTACCGGCCAGAGCCTGGTCTATGATGGGGGTTGAAGTTGGGCGCGCCGGCAGGTTGCAAGCGGCAAGCAGGGATGTGAGCATGATCAGTGTGATTATCTGCCGTAATGTTTTCATTGTCCAACCTTTTATGAGCGAAAGATGATCTCGACAAGCGTATCGTTGGCGATAACTTGTTCAAATGCGATGCTGAATGAACCGGAGCTGAAGGAAACCGGAATATCCTGCCCATTTGCGCAAGCATAATCGACGATACCTTGTTGGTCTCCGTGCAGTATGATATTGACCCAGCGTTTTTCTGGCTGGCCCTCAAATTGTCCTTGCGTTTTTGAGATATGAATGGTCAGATTTGTTCCATGTACTTCAGCCTGCAGATCCATGCGCGAAAATTCGCCCTGCTGATAGCCTGTTGAGTATCCATCGTCGTCATAAAATAAGCCCTTGGCCGGGTAAGGCGACCAGATGTTCAATTCCAACGGATCGAAAATATGCCGGTTGGGGATGTTCTGGGCTGCCGGCCCCATGGGCAAGATGGTTCCGCCTCTTACCAATAAAGGTAATCTATCAAGCGGAGCGGGATATTCGATAATATCTGGACCTTGCCAGCTGTCATCCGACCAAAAGTCATGCCATTGTCCAGCGGGCAGGGTGATCTTGCGGCTGGTTGCACCTGCTTCAATCACTGGGCAAATCATTAAACTGCTGCCTAGCATGATCTGATCATCCACCCTGCGAAATCGAATATCATCCTGAAATTCTAGCATGGGTGGACGCATGATTGGAAGACCTGTGTTGTAGCTTTCGTGTGCCAGGCTATTGTAATATGGTAGTAGACGCAAGCGCAGTTCAGCGTGTTTTTTGAAATTAGCTTCCACTTCCGGGTTGTGTGACCACGGAAAGCGGGTATTGTCGATTTGCGCAGGGCGCACAAAGTAGCGGGCCACCGGACTGAGCAGAGCCCATTGCGCATAGCGCATATGAACTTCGGGCGTCGTTTTTCCTGATAAGCCGAACACGTCGGCTGTCCAATACGAAAAACCGCTCAGGGCGAGGTTAAGTCCGGCGCGAATGCTGCGCCGGATACCTTCGAAATTGGCTTCCTGGTCACCCAGGAAGAGAGCCGGAAAGCGTTGAGACCCGACCCAGGCACTGCGCGCGTAAATTAGATTGCGAGCCTGCTTGGGTTTATCCGCCTGGCTTGCGGCAGCATCAAGGGTATCTGGGTTACGCTGATACATGGCACGCCCATAATAGAACCCGTAAATATTATGATATTCTCGTCCATCCATGCCATTATACGCGTGCGCGTCATCTGGCAGGTCTTCACCGTCATCGTTTTTGATGAAGTCTACGCCAATTTCAAAGAGCGGTCGCAGTTTTTCCCGCCACCAGGCGACGGCCTGTGGATTTGTAAAGTCGAGCATTCCACCCGTTCCAAACCACCAGCGCACTTTTTCATGGGCTAGAAAACCTTTGGATCTAGCCTCGGCAAATTCTTCCAATGCGCGTTCGTCATCAGATTCCAGTCCCGGGGTTACGTTCTGCCCGAATGAGTTGAGCAGCCATTTCTGAATTGGCCGGTTGTGTGTGTTCAGGTAGGATGTTAGGATGAGTCCCAGGTGGATCCCTTCAGCCCTGAGGCTGGCGACCAATGCCTGCGGATCTGGAATAAGTTTTTGTCGCCATTTGAAGTTGTGGAAGCGCTCTTCCCAATGGTAATCCAGGATTACGGCATCCAGAGGAATATTCTTTTCACGATGATTGCGGACGTTTTCCAGGATGCTGTTCTGGTGTTCCTGCGGATAGCCTGTGACCCACAGCCCAAAACCCCAGCGTGGTAAAAGAGGTGGGCGGCCGGTCAGCGCAGTATAAGAACGTAGAATTTCTTTGAATGCCGGCCCATAGATGAGAATGTAATCAGCGTTTGGACCGTCAGCATCTATCACCAGCTGATCAGGCATGAGGGTCCACTGGGAGCGGTAAGAATTCAACAAGAGGAAACCATAACCCTGGCTGGAGATAAAGAATGGCAGGCCAGAGTAGGTTAACCGATCTTGTTCGCCAAAGAGGGCATTGCGGTTATCTAGATTCACCGGGCCTGTTTTTCGTTCGAAAGCATTGAACCATTCCCCCCAGCCATAAAAAGATTCACCATCTGATCTTTTCAGCGTCAGGCGAATGCCGTTGTCGACGTGGTGTCGTCCAGCGTAGAAAGCTGTTTGGGGAATATCAAAATAAAAATAGGGACGATCTTTACGGATACCAAATGTGGGAGGCGTTTTTTCGCTAAAAAAAGTTTGTCCCTGGCTGTTTTTTGCAAAGCTGATGCCATTTTCCAGCTCAAAGGTGATTTCGCTGCCTCGTTTTTCATTTTCTGGGATGGGTAGCAAAACGTCATTAAGCCAGGGCCGGTCGGCAGGGAGTCCCTGGGATGGGTCAAAATGTGTAACCCGCATGGTATTGGGGGCTAGAAGGCGCAGCAAAGGTGAGGCTGTCATACTATTAATTATACAACTGCGGAACCTTTCCGGGCATGAATATTTTTTCTGGTTTCAGTGCGATACCCGGCCTTGCAGGATAAAATGAGATACAATTTATTTTATCAGCACGGATATATTCAGGAAACTCTGGCATGGGATTATCGGATCTTTTTCAACGCTGGAAAAACGATACAAGAACCTTTCCAAACATTTCTACCTGGCGAGTTCTGCCTGCGCGCCCGGCGATGATGGCCGATTTTCCGATTGATTTGCCACCCCAAATCGTCTCGGTCTTAAGGGCGCGTGGTATCCGTTCCCTTTATAGCCACCAGGTTGCGGCCTGGGATCATTCCCGTTCCGGAGAAAATGTAATTTTGGCGACTGGTACTGCCAGCGGAAAGACCCTGGCTTATAACCTGCCTGTTTTAGCAGCCATTCTGGATAATCCGGAAACGCGGGCTTTATATCTTTTCCCCACCAAGGCCCTTACTCAGGATCAGAACGCAGGGCTGGCAGGATTGTTTGAGGGCTTACCAGGATTTGAGCTTAAATCAGCGATTTATGATGGCGATACACCGCAGGCGCAGCGCTCCCTGGTTCGGAAAAAAGCTAATATCATCTTTTCCAATCCAGACATGGTCCATACCGGAATATTGCCACACCACACCAACTGGGCTGATTTTTTTCGAAACCTGCGGTATGTCGTTATTGATGAGATGCATACATATCGTGGGGTGTTTGGCTCACATGTCGCTAATGTAATTCGCAGACTTAAGCGGATTGCCAGATTTTATGGAGCCAGTCCACAGTTTATTCTTACCTCGGCAACGATTGCCAATCCGGCCGAACTGGCCGGAAGGCTCATCGAAGCCCCGGTTGTTCTGGTGGATGTGGATGGGTCCGCGCGGGGCGAACGGCATTTCCTGATCTATAACCCACCGGTCATCGATGAAGCTCTCGGTCTGCGCAAAAGCGCCGTCCAAGAAAGTGTGCGCCTGTCTCAAGATCTGCTCGAAAACGGTATACAGAGTGTTGTTTTTGCCAGGTCGCGGCGCAGCGTTGAAATCCTATTGAAATATTTGCAAGAAGCAGGCAGATCCAGCCCAGCAAGCTCAAAGCGTGACTGGCCAGGGGATCTGGCTTTACCAGCCTCGCCATCTGGATTGCGTGGGTATCGCAGCGGTTATCTGCCGGCTGAACGTCGGGAAATTGAAAAGGGGCTGCGGGATGGCAGCGTCAGACTGGTTGTGGCCACCAATGCCTTGGAACTTGGCATCGATATCGGTGGGCTGGGTGCGGCTATTCTGGTTGGTTATCCAGGAACAATTGCGAGCGTTACCCAGCAATCTGGTCGGGCAGGGCGAGGCGCTGCCCCGGCAGTCTCAGTGTTGGTCGCCACTCCAAACCCGCTGGACCAATTTCTGGCGCATCACCCCGAATACTTTTTTGCGCGTTCACCGGAGCAGGCGCTGATCAACCCGGACCATCTTTTGATTCTGCTAAACCATCTGCGCTGCGCTTTGTTCGAATACCCGTTTGAAAAGGATGAACGCTTTGGTGGCCTGGATGTGGGCGAGTTTCTTGAGTTTTTGACACAAAATAACGAAGCCCACTTCTCTAGTGATAAATATTTTTGGATGGCGGATGCATATCCGGCTGCATCGGTTTCATTGCGCTCTGCCTCGCCAGAAAATATTATCCTGCACGCTGAGGCTGGAGAAGGTCCGAAGATCATTGGCGAGGTTGATCTTGAATCGGCAGCCTGGATGGTGCATCCGCATGCGGTTTACCTGCATGAAGGACAACAATATTTTGTGCAGGATTTGAATTACGAGACACACGCCGCAGCGTTGATCCCGGTCGCCCTGGATTATTTTACTGAAGCGCTGAGAGACACCAATGTAAGTCTGTTGAGTCTATTGGATAGCGTACAAACCCCAGGCGGGCAAAAAGCTTTTGGCGATCTTCAAGTAACTACCCAAGTGACTGCTTTTCGTAAGCGCATGTGGTTCACGGGGGAAATCCTCGGGCAGGAACCGCTGGATCTACCGCCTAGCGAGCTTCAAACAACTGGTTACTGGATAACCATCGCAGAAGAAACAGTCGAGAAACTTGCCAAAAATGGTTTGTGGACGAATGCTCCGAATGATTATGGCCCCGAGTGGCCGAAAATCCGCGAGAAAGTGCGTACCCGGGATGGATTTAGTTGCCAGGTTTGCGGGATCAAGGAAGGTGCGCGTCAGCATGATGTCCACCATAAAATCCCGTTCAGGAATTTTTTTAGAGCCGGATCCGGTGAATCAAAAGCGCCGAATCCTGGCGAAACGTTCGCGCTCACCGCGCAGCAGCTTACCCGCGCCAATAGCCTTGATAACCTGGTGACACTCTGCCCTGAATGTCATCGCAAAGCAGAACAAAATGTGCGTATGCGCAGCGGATTGGCCGGGTTTGCAAGTGTGTTG
This sequence comes from uncultured Anaerolineae bacterium, assembly GCA_903854805.1. The sequence continues at coordinate 42,053 of CAINXK010000630.1, read as the reverse complement.
GGCCAGCTGGCGCCATTATTCTTGATGTGTGACAGTGGCGATCTGGGTGTTCATTTCGACCCGCAAGCTGCCTTCGCGGATGGTGCACCGGTCGTGGTACTCTATGACCTGGTTCCGGCTGGGATAGGATTCAGCCAGAAGTTGTTTGAGATGCATATTGAGCTGGTGCAGCGGGCGCTGGAGCTTGTCCTGGAATGCCCCTGTGAAGATGGTTGTCCTTCATGTGTAGGCCCAGCTGGAGAAAATGGAGTTGGGGGCAAACTGGAAACGCTGGCAATTCTAAAAGAACTTGTTCCGGGGTATGGATCCTGACCGTGTTTTTTCGATAAAACTTTTCGACGCAATTTGCGATTTTCCAATCCTTTAATTTCCAACACGTTCAAATATTATGGCAGTTTCACCATTGGCCGATGTAAAGATCAGCCTATCTGCGTTAAGCTGGAAGCTGTTTGTGCTGGAAATTGCCTGCAATGTCGCGTTTTCCTGCTGCATAACAGGTTCCTGACAATACATCATTGTTGCCGCGACCTGTCCAATGATAATTTGATCAGCGTTGACCTTGAAATCGCCCGAAAAGGAATTGCAACCCAGGTTGCCTCCCATTTTTCCATCTTTATCAAAACGCAGCGAAGTTTCAATGTCTGGAACTGCGGCAGTTTGATTGTGCAGGGGGCCGTAGGAGATTAATCTCCAGGTAGAACCTGGGAGTTCTGCCTGGTTTTCTGTCGCCGAGCAGGCTGCCATGATCATGATGGTTAGTAGAATGAATGCCAGTGATAAGGTGTTTATCTTTTTCATGTGTCCTCAATTGGTTGGTTTGGTTTGAAATATTAACGTACGCCGGTTGGAGTTTGTTCCCGGTTGGTAAAACTGGGCGTTTCTTAACCGGTTTTATGTTTATAATTCTCACATGCCATCACTTGCAGATAAGCTTAAATCATTGGGTGTTAGAGTTGGAACATCGGAAATAAAGCCGCCTGAGGTAAAAGTAGCGGGGAAAAAATTAACATCCCTGGAAGAGTCACTCGGCGGACGCTGGATTGCCACTCGCCTGGGGGATGCTTTTGTGGTTGAGCAGGTTTTCCCGATGGATTACCGGCATGGAGCTGCTTCCATAGAGATTGATGCTCCGCTGAATACTCTTTCTGCCTGGGCCAGGGATGAGCGGATTGCCCAATTGAGTCTTTCTCAGTTTGCCTTTCTTGATACAGAAACATCTGGCCTTTCTGGGGGCACGGGTACGTATGCTTTCATGGTCGGAGCAGGGCGTTTCGTCGGTGACGAATTCAAATTGTCATTATTTTTTATGCGCGATCCGGCTGAAGAACCTGCCCTATTGGAAGCACTCGCCGATTTTTTAGCGCCCTGTGCGGCACTTGTAACCTTTAATGGCAAGGCTTTTGACGCGCCCTTGCTGCGCACCCGTTACGAGCTCAATAATATTCCCTGTCCTTTTAGTGGATTTTCCCATATCGATTTGCTGCCATTGGCTCGCCGCTTGTGGCGTGACCGGTTACCGAGCCGGGCGCTGAAATATCTTGAAGAGCACATTATGTCAGCGCCGCGAACGAGTGAAGAAGTGCCCGGTTTCGAAATTCCCTGGCTATATTTTGACTACTTGCGGACAGGTGATGTAATGCCGCTCAAGGGAGTGTTTTATCATAATGCCATGGATGTTGTGGCCATGGCTGCCTTGCTAAGCCTGACTGCACGTATGCTGGCTGATCCGCATGGAACTGATCTAGAGCATGGGCAGGATGTGATTGCGCTTGCAAAGTTATTCGAGGATCTGAACCGCTGGGATGATGCGGCTTTACTTTACGAACGCGGACTAAAAACTACCTTGCCGGAGCCTGATTTCTGGCAAGCTGTAAAGCGCTTATCAGCTCTTCAGCGCCGGCGTGGTGACATGGAAACTGCCATACAATTATGGGAGCGGGCTGCTGCAGAAGGCCATATCTACGCACACGTGGAACTTGCCAAGTATTATGAACACAACCGACGTGACCCTCTCGCGGCTCAGACCTGGACAAAAACTGCCATCGCGCACGTCAAAAGTGCTGATCTACCTCCATATATTTACAAACATTGGATGGCTGAGCTGGAGCATCGCTTGAAACGGCTGAATGAGAAAATTGGTTAACTTGGATAACAGGCTGCATTGGGATTGAGTGTTAGTTTGTATCGATGAACAGGAGCCTATGAAATATTTACGACTCATTTTCACTTGTCCGCTGGTGGTCATTTTGGCCGCATGCGGAATGCCGTTCCAGTCGCAGGAATTTGCGCCAGCTTCTGAAACGCTGGCTAGCCCTGCCCAGCTTGCAACCGTTGCCCCTGCGCCGACTGAACTTCCACTTTATCAACAGGTTCGTTTGGTTACCACGGTTTCCAGCCAAACGGGTAAAGCGCCAGATTACACCTTCAAAACGCAGGTGCCAGTTATGGAGGGTAGTAGTGATCCCAGGGTTGAGCAGTTTAATAAGGGAGTAACGGAGCTTGTTCAGCGAGCAGTGGATCAGTTTAGAAACGACATGAGCATGCAGTCTGCCATCCCAATCTCTGCGGGCAGTTACTTTGATCTGAGCTATGCGCTCGTTTCTCCGCCTGGTCACATTTTCAGTCTTCGATTTCAGATCGAGGGTATGGTGGATGGGGCGGCGCACCCGTACCATATCACTTTTTCGTATAATTTTGATCTTGGGGCTGGCAAGGAAATTCGACTGGATCAATTGTTTTTGAACTCAGTGGATCCTTTGCCGGCCATTGCGAAATATTGCGGGCAGGAATTGGGCAAACGGGATATTGGTTTTGAGATGTTTACTGCTGGGGCCGATCCGAGCGTTGAAAATTATAGCGTCTGGAATATTAGCGTAGATGGCTTGGTGGTTATTTTCAATGAGTACCAGGTGACAGCCTATGCTGCCGGGGCGCAGACTGTGGTCATTCCTTTCGATGTTCTCAAAGATATTATCGATCCCAACGGGCCGTTGGCGGATATCAAGCCATGAATTCCCGCTTGCCTGCCCTCATTTTCGATTTTGGTGGTGTGCTGCTGGATTGGGATCCGCGCAACCTGTTCCGGAAATTTTTTGGCGAGGATGTCGCTGAAATGGAGCAGTTCTTGGTTGATATCGATTTCTATGGTTGGAATCTTGAACAGGATAAGGGACGTCCATTTGCGGATGGCGTGGCTGAATTATCTGCACGTTTTCCACAGTATGCGGATTTGATCAGGGCCTACGATGAGCGCTGGGAAGAATCAATCAGGGGACCCATCCAGTCCACAGTCAATACCCTTCAACCTTTTCAAGAAAAAGGGTACAGCTTGTTTGGTTTGACGAATTGGTCACATGAGAAGTTTCAACTTGTAAGTCATCAATATTCCTTTTTTAGCTTATTTGAAAATATATTGGTCTCTGGTTTTGTCGAGTTGGTAAAACCTGACCCGCGTATCTTCGAGATGATGCTGGCTCGAATTGATCGTCCAGCTGATGAATGTGTTTTTATTGACGATTCTGCTGCCAATATTGCTGCCGCCCGGCAGTTGGGATTTATGACAATCCGGTATGAATCAACCCGTCAAATGTTGCGGGATCTGGCGCGAATGGAATAGGTTCTGTATTTACGAACGCATTCCAGGCTGTTGTCGAGTTTTTTAGAAAAAGGAGATTCTATGACTGCTTTTCCCGAATATGCCAAATATGATGGGCTGGGTTTGGCTGACCTGGTACGCAAGAAGGAAGTGAGCGCGGTTGAACTGGTTGATGAGGCCATACAGCGCATCGAAGCACATAACCCACAATTAAATGCTGTAGTCACTAAATTGTATGATACTGCCAGAGATGCCGCCAGCAAGTCTTTGCCCGATTCTCCTTTTGCTGGGGTACCGTTTCTGATCAAAGATTTGATGGCGACAATCGCTGGCGTCCCAACCAGCTCAGGCAACAAACTCTGGAAGAATATCCCAGCTAAAGTGGATAGCGAGTTAGTACAGCGCTGGAAAAAAGCAGGAGTGATCATTCTGGGCAAAACCAACACCCCGGAATTTGGCCTGACTCCTTATACCGAGCCTGGCGCTTTTGGGGCGGCACACAACCCCTGGGATTTGTCGCGGACACCGGGCGGTTCTTCGGGTGGTTCTGCCGCGTCGGTTTCAGCCCGTATCGTTCCGATGGCATCCGGTGGCGACGGCGGCGGTTCCATTCGTATTCCCGCCTCGGCTTGTGGTCTCTTTGGTCTAAAACCAACCCGAGGCCGCACTCCCACCGGCCCGGCTATTGGTGAAGCCTGGCACGGTTTTGCCATTGAACACGTCCTGACCCGCTCGGTGCGTGATTCGGCCGCGATGCTGGATGCCACTCAAGGTGCTGATATCGGTGCACCTTATTACGCGCCTGCTCAGCAAGGAACCTTTCTGCAGGAAGTATCCACCCTGCCAGGCAAGCTGCGGATTGCTTTCACTGGCAAGCCCATGCTGGGGAAAAATGTGCAGCCTGAAGTTTTGAAAGGCTTGGAAGACACGATCCGCTTGTTGAAAGAGTTGGGCCATGAAGTAGTCGAGGCCGCGCCCGAAGTTGATGGCGAGACTTTCTCGCTGGCTTTTGTTACCATTCTGGCGGCTGAGTTGCGGGCAGATATTGAAGAGGCTGCTGCCGCGGCTGGAAAAAAGGTGTCTGTGCAAGATTATGACCCATCCAGCTTCGGCCTGGGTATGCTTGGAAAAGCCATGAGCGCGCATGATTATGCTTCTGCGGCGCGTTATTTGCAGGTATGCGCCCGTCAGATCGCCGCCTTCTTTGAAGGTTACGACCTGCTGTTGACTCCCACGCTTTCGCAGCTGCCGGTTAAGATTGGGGCACTTCAGCCGTCTGCCAGTGAAAAGTCGCTGATTAATGTGATTGGCAGCCTTGATGCTGGTTGGCTGCTCAAAGCCATGGGGATCATTAAGCCATTGGCTGCTCAAACTTTTGATTTTATCCCCTGGACGCCGGTTTTCAATGTTACCGGGCAGCCTGCCATGTCGGTGCCTTTGTTTTGGAGCGCAGATGGCTTGCCAGTTGGTATGCACTTTGTAAGTAAATTCGGTGACGAAGCCACGCTTTTCCGCCTGGCTGGACAACTGGAACAGGCAAGACCCTGGGCTGACCGGGTTCCATCCGGGTTCTAAAGAAGGCCATCACCTGGGTGGATTTTTCCACCATCAAGCCATGTCTACAAAAGGATACCTTGAATGTATATTTCCGGTTTTTTTAAAGAAGCTGACCTCGATAAAGTAAAGAACTTCATGCGCCAGAACGATTTTGTCACCCTGGTTTGTTGGGATGGCGAGGTTCCGGTTGCCAGTCATGTGTTGGTCAGTTTGGAAGATGAAAACGGAAAACTTTTTGTCTATGGGCATGTGGCGCGAGCCAATAGCTTGTGGCGTAATTTTGAAAATGGGAAAGATGTGCTTCTGATTTTCAGCGGGCCGGATGCTTATATTTCGGCCCGCTGGTATGACCATGTCAATGTCCCAACCTGGAATTACATTGCAGTCCATGCTTATGGAAAACCCAGTCTGATCCACGATGATGTTGAGCTGCATGGTATTCTGGCGCGGCTGGTTGCCAGTCACGAACCTGGCACCGGATACAGCCTGGATGGATTGCCATCTGAATTTGTGAATAAACAGATGCAGGCTGTGATTGGTTTTAAGGTGGAATTGACCCGGCTGGAAGCCAGTTTTAAACTCAGTCAGAATCGAAATGATGACGATTATGCAAATGTGATCAGCGAACTGGAAAAGCGTACCGACCAGAATTCCAGACAGGTTGCCAGTGCGATGCGAGAGCAGCGTGCCACAAAACCCAAATGAAGGGCAGAATCATGGTGAGTAGCCTGCTTTCACCAGTTACTCCAGGCTACTGTCTGGAATCTGATTAGACAGTAGCCTGACCAGCATTGCCGTCCTTGCCTTTTATCATTCACATCTGGCCAAAAGGCATCTCTGCGGAGCTTCCCAAACCTGTGGGGGGCTGCCCATGAGAGAAATATACCCAGAATCGATATGCGTATCTATTTGATCCGCGACTAAGTCCCCCAGGAGACTGCCATGTTTCGTAGACGCCGCTCAGGTTCGCAGAGCCGTTCAAGCCATTCTCGTCCACAAAGCCTGTTTAATTTTATGCGCCGGCCTGCGATGCAGATTGGTTTTGTGGTTTTTGCTGCGTTGGTAGTCGCTGTTTTGGCCATAAATGGGCAAAAAATGCCGGATCCTGTTTTCCAAACACCGGTGCCCGAGCTGACTGTTACCATGCAGACCCGGCTCGAAGGCACCAGTGTACCTGACGTGATCAGCGTGAGCGCTGCATATGACCTCTATCTGACGGAATCAGCCTATTTGCTTGATGTGCGCGAACGAACCGAATGGGATCGAATGCATATTCCGGCTACCACTCTGCTACCGATTGGCCAGGTTCAGGCGATGCTGGGTAAATTCCCCAAAGATAAACTGATTATTGTAATTAGTGCTTCGGATAATCGTTCCCAGCAGGGACGTGATCTGCTCAAAAAATCAGGTTACAGCAATGTGACCAGTATGGCGGGTGGCATTACTTATTGGAGAGCCCAGGGTTTTCCGGTTGAACCATAAAAAACCGGCAATCTGGTTGGCCGGTTTGGTATTCATAAATTGCCCCGGTTCTTAGTGCGGGACTATTATGACACCTGAACAACGTCAATTTTCAAGCCAGACATTTACTTTTTTGGTAAAAATCGGGCAAGTTTTCAGGATGGCCTTATTTTGCCAAAGCGCCTACAAAAAATGATTCTCCCCAGATTAGTGGGGAGAAAATATTTAATCTGCGGTAACAAGCGCAGGTATTGCGGGGACGATTGTGGGTGTTTTTATCACGAATAAGGGCCGAATAGACGAATGGCAGGCAGTTTCTTTGGAAAATATCGTGAAAAAGCGCTGCCATAAATTTGCGTGTAGTGAATAAATAATTAAAGTTGATGCTCCGGAATGGCGCTGATTGATTGTCTCCCACTATTCTATAAGAGCCTAAAAAATAACATCACTGCTGGATACATAATTCCATGTATCCAGCAGTGATGTTATTTCAGCAGGAAGGTGAGGTCAGCCGCAATTTCAGCAGGCTGTTGGTCCGTAGACCAGGTCATCTCGAGCCGGCCTTGCCGGTCGAGTACCATCACCGCTGCGGTATGTTCCACTTCGTAGTCACCATTCGCATCTGGGGTACCCAATTTATAGTAGATGCCATAGTCTTTGGTGACCGAGTCTATCTCGGTTTGAGTTCCGGTCAGTCCGATAAAATCGGGGCGAAATTTACTTGCATAAGTGGCAACTGTTTCGGGCGTATCACGTTGGTGATCGACTGAAATAAAAACAACACGCACGTCATTGGCATTTTCACCAAGCTTATCCAGCGCAACATTAAGCTTTGCGAGAGTTGCCGGGCAAATATCCATGCAGTTGGTAAAGCCAAAGAAAATAACAGTAATTTTCCCGCGGAAAGAACTTAACTGAGTTGATCCATTTAAAGACGGCAGTGTAAAATCTGGCATCTGTTTTGGGGGATCGATCTGCGTGCCGTTAAATGTCGGCGGAATGCTGTACTGGTAGACTGCAATCCCGGCAATCAAGATCACCAATATGATAAAAAGAATATTTCTACGATCCATTTTCTTCCTCCTAGGTTGATATTATTTTAACACACGGTGTTGGTTCAGTGGAATAAATCAAATTCGTGTGAATTGACTGAGAACCTTGACCATTTTGGCGGACTCCTCTATAATTGAAAATGATTTTCAATAAAGAGGTGTTATGACTGCTGAAAACTGGTTAAAAGCTTTATCTGACAATGGTTACCGGCTGACTGGTTCGCGCCGGGCGGTGGTGGAGATTGTGGGAGCCAGCCCACGCGCGATGACGCCATTAGAAGTGTTTGATTCTGCCCGGGCAAACCACCCTGAATTAGGGCTGGTGTCAGTTTATCGCACGCTCGAAAAACTGGAAGAGCTGCACCTGATCCAACGAGTTCACCAACCATCGGGCTGCCAGGCTTTTATCTCTGCCAGCCAGGGGCACCAGCATTTATTGTTGTGCCAGGGCTGTGGACAAGTGACCTTTTTTGAAGGTGACGACCTGGACTATCTGATCAAGGCCATATCTGACCGAACAGGTTATACCATTCGAGAGCACTGGTTGCAGTTATTTGGTCTGTGTGCGAACTGCCGGTAGTTTTAGCGTTATCGAAATAATCAGGAGAAAATTATTATGTGCATGTTCTGTGCTGCAATCCCTGTGGCTGGTGCTGTAGGTGCCAAATTGAATGCCGACCAGCAGCGCCGATCCAAAATTGTTGATACTAAAAACCAACTGGCCACAAATCCCGGCCATCAAAAAAAACCAGTCATCATAGTCACCAGCGGGGTGATCTGCTTGCTCTTGATCGGTTCAGTGGTGTACCATACTAGTTTCTTTGGCAATTGAGTGTGAATTGAAATGACTCATACGCCTCATCGTCTGGAAGTCGAAAATATCAGTGTTGCCTATGCGGATAAAACTGTCTTATACGACGTCAGTTTTCAGGTTCCACACGGTGCCCGGATTGCGGTTGTAGGTCCGAACGGTGCTGGAAAGTCAACACTGTTCAAGGCCATGGTTGGTTTGCTGCCTTTGAAAACCGGAAGGATCCTGATCCACGGTTTGCCATTGGGTGACCACAAAGACTGTGTAGCCTATATTCCGCAAAGGGAAGAGGTTGACTGGCGATTTCCCGTTACTGTGAATGATGTGGTCATGATGGGACGCTATAACACCCGGGGCTGGTTTTCCCGCCCCAACCGCGCAGATCAGATAGCTGTGGAGCGCAGCCTGGCAGAAATGGGTATTGCCAGCCTGGCCAAAGCCTCGATCAGTGATCTATCTGGAGGCCAGCAGCAAAGGGTTTTCCTTGCGCGTGCGCTTGCCCAGGAACCGCATATATTATTAATGGATGAACCTTTTACTGGTGTGGATGTGACCACCCAGGAAGCCACTCTTAACCTGCTCGATCGTTTGCGAGATCGCAAGGTTACGGCAATCATTTCCACCCATGATCTTAATCTGGCCGCCACACGCTTCGACACGGTGCTGCTTTTCAATAAGCGCCTGGTAGCTTTTGGTGCAGCGAGCGAAGTATTAAGCCAGGAAAACCTATTGAAGGCTTTTGGTAGTTCCTTACTCGTTATGGAAAATGGCGCCATGTTGGTAGATGAATGTTGTCCTCCTGGCGAGGAACACCACCATGAACCGGAAGTTGACACGCTGTTTGAATAATGCAGTTTTCTGATTAAATTATTTTCTGGGCTTATTAAAATATTGCTGGGATCAAAAGTTATGACCCTTATGGACATCTTGTTACAACCTCTTAGTTATGCCTTTATGCAGCGCGGTTTGCTGGCTGGTACGATGGTAGGTATCTTGTGCGCGGTCATGGGAACCTATGTGGTCCTGCGCGGCATGGCTTTCCTGGGCGATGCTCTGGCACATGCCATTATGCCTGGAGTGGCGATCGCTTATCTATTTGGCGGTAACCTGCTGATCGGTGCTCTGGTGGCTGCGGCGGTTGTGGCGCTGGGGATCGGTTATTTTTCCAAACAGGGTGCCATCAAAGAAGATACTGCCATCGGTATCCTGTTTGCTGCGGCACTTTCATTGGGCGTAGCAATGATCTCTTCCATTCGAAGTTATGCGGTGGATTTAAGCCATATCCTTTTTGGAAATGTATTGGGTGTTTCGACTACTGATTTGTGGATTACCTTTGGGTTGGGTTCGGTTGTTTTATTGACAGTTTCCCTGCTTTACCGGCCTTTCATGGTGATTTCGTTTGATCCTGTCCTTGCGGCAACTCTGCGCCTGCCAGCGGAATTGTTACGAAATATTATGCTGCTCTTGTTGGCGCTGACAGTGGTTATCTCACTACAGACAGTTGGGGTGGGGTTGGCTGCTGCCATGTTGGTTACCCCGGCGGCGACAGCATACCTGATGACTCGCCGCCTGGCTCCGATGATGTTTATTTCCGCTGGCATTGGGGCCACTTCATCGCTGGTTGGTTTGTATCTCAGCTATTATCTGAATATCGTTTCCGGTTCCGCGATTGTTTTGACGGCGACCGCGATATTCCTGGTCGTTTTTCTGGCTAAAAAAGGCAAGCGCTAGTCCATGTGTGGAGTTTAATAATGACCATTAATCATCTGGTTCGATATGATGTTTTTTTGCCCCGGATGGATCGGGCAACTACCCGGAATAAAAACAGCCGAATATCGATTAACAGATCCATAAAGCATATATAATTCAAGCCTATCTATAAGCGCCATGAACTCAAATCGCCGCCATGACCTCCGCCTAAATTACTTTTTTACCTGGGTTTTTCTGTTAACTGCTTGTGCCGCTGCACAAGTAAATACAAACACATCGACTGACCCTCGCCCGAGTGAAGAATACGTTTTGGTGACTGCGAATCCCCAGGCCACCAATACCCCGTTTCAACCATCGCTGCCGACTGAAACGCCATTATTCACCGAAACTGTTAGCCCTTCAGAAACAGCAACCACAACGCCAATCCCCCAGCCCACAAATACCATCCAACCTCCCGATGCGCCCACGGCCGAGCCAACCGATGCTGAGCCTGCACAAGTGCCAGGACCGACGGATGCTGCACCCCAGTCAGCACCTGCATCAGTGGATAAGCCAAATTACAACCTTTCGGTCTTAATGGATTACGCCGGGCATACGGTAACAGTAAATGAGATCGTAGTTTATCCAAATCGTTCATCCAGTGAGCTTTCTAATATCGCCTTTGGGGTCAATCCCAATCTTTGGTCCGGCGTTTTTACATTGCAAAGCGTTTCTATCAATAATCGCGGATCCAGCAATTACAACCTGGCTGGGCAATGGCTTACAGTGACTCTGGATGCAGCACTCCAGCCTGGGCAGGAAGTCAAAATTGGGATCACTTACCAGCTATCCTTACCGTACTCATCGGCAAAATTAGAAAATTTTGGATATACCGGCCGCCAGACCAACCTGATTGATTGGTATCCTTTTGTGCCGCCTAATATTGCTGGACAGTGGGTGCTGCCGGATCCATTTGTCTATGGTGAAAACCTGGTCTACGATAAAGCTGATTTCAGGGTCAGCCTGACATTTGCGGACCCTGTAAATGCACCTGTAGTGGCTGCTTCGGCTCCCGCTGTGCTCGAAAATGGGGCATTGGTGTACAACCTTCCAAACGCGCGTAACTTCACCATTTCTGCCAGCCCTGAATATCTGGTCAGTACTGCCAATGCCAACGGTATCACCATCTATAACTATTATTTTGCATCCGATGCAACTGCTGCTGCCATGGTGCTCGAACTGACGCGTATGTCTGTTAATACATACAGCTTCGAGTTTGGTCCTTACCCGCATCTGGCGTTATCAGTTTGCGAAACCGATTTAAACGATGGCCTTGAAACAGATGGTCTTTATTTTCTGGCGAGTAGTTTTTACCAGAGCTTTGATGGATCAGTACGCAATAATCTATCCACGATTGCTGTACACGAGACTGCTCACCAGTGGTGGTATGGTGCGGTTGCCAGTAATCAGGCAGTTGAACCATGGTTGGATGAGGCCATGGCCACTTACAGTGAACATGTATTTTATGAAGATAACTATCCAGATCTGCTCACCTGGTGGTGGAATTTCAGAGTCGATTCGCACGGTCCATCTGGTTGGGTAGATTCGCGTGTTTATGATACGAGCAATTTCCGTGCCTATGTAAACGCAGTCTATTTTAACGGTGCGAGGTTTATTCAATCACTGCGTGACCGGCTCGGCGACCAGGTTTTCTACGCTTTTATACGCGATTATTATTCTCGCAACAATGGCAGGATTGCGACTGCCAACGATTTTTTTGCCATTCTTGATTTGCACACCAGTATCGATACAACCGACCTGGTTAATACATTTTTCTACTATCGCTAATTTATGCGTATATGTCGCCCGGCTGGGATAACAGCGTTGGTGCTTTTGCTTTGCCTACTGGGGTGTGGCATTCAGCGAATGCCTGTCACTGAAACTCTTATGCCCAGCCCTCCGCCCCCGCAAGTGCTGAAATTGCTTGTCAGATCATCTGAAACCCCCACTCCGCCACCAATTCAAACTGAACAGGTATTTCCATCCATCCTGCCCCATTATGTCATTGATGCCAATATGGATTATGATGCCAAGACCATTGATGTGCGCGAGGAAATAGAATTTACAAATAACACCCAGGTGATGATCACGGATATGCTTTTGGCGGTTGAGCCAAACCGAATTCCGGGTGTTTTTAGTCTGCATGCTTTACGCCTGGACGATACGGAAGTGGTTAATTACAGCATCAACGGACAACGTCTGTATTGGAAATTGGAAGCTCCGCTTCAACCTGGGAAGACCTACCATATTTTGCTCAACTATTGGTTGGCGCTTCCGGTAGTGGAACAATTGGGGCCGGCAGTGATGGGCTCTCAGATTTTTGGCGTGCGACCCAGTCAGGTCAATTTGACGGATTGGTATCCGATGCTTGTCCCTTTTTCGCCTTCAAGTGGTTGGCTCCTGGCCGAACCCGTGGATTATGGCGAACACATGGTTTACCCATTGGCTAATTTTGAAGTGATCCTGCGCTTTGCAAACCCGGCAGACCTACCCATCATAGCAGCCAGCGCACCCGGGCAGGCAATTGTGTCTGGTTGGCGCTATGAATTGCAAAATGGGCGGGATTTTAGCCTGGCGATGGGACGCCAGCTCAGGGTCTTCAGTATGGAAGTGGATGGTGTGACGGTTTCAAGCTATTACTATTCTGGCAACGAGTTCCGCGCTCGGGCAGTGTTGAACACAACCGCGAAAGCGATTAAAACTTTTAGTACATTGTTTGGCCCCTATCCGCATAAGTCTCTGGCGATTGTTCAGGGTGATTTCAAAGATGGGATGGAATTTGATGGTCTTTTTTACCTCAGTAAAACATTTTATAACCTGTATGATGGCACTCAGAATAATATTCTGGTGATGCTTGCTGCGCATGAGACCAGCCATCAGTGGTGGTTTGGCAGGGTGGCGAGTGATCAGGCCAACCAGCCCTGGTTGGATGAAGCCCTGGCTACTTATTGCGAAGTTTTATTTTATGAGAAGAACTACCCGGCTTCGGTTGGTTGGTGGTGGGCCTACCGTATCGACTATCATAAACCGTGGGGCAAGATCGATGGCGATGTGCCCAGTTATGCTGGTTTTACTCCCTATACAAATGCTACCTACCGGCAGGGAGCGCGTTTTTTAGAGGAGCTGCGCCAATTAATGGGTGATGAAGCTTTTTTTGTTTTTCTAAAAGACTATTCAACTCGCATGGATGGAGAAATTGCCACTCCTGATGACTTTTTTCGAATCTTACGCCTGCACAGCCCGGCAGATATTAGCAGTTTGGTGCGTAGATATTTTGCCAGGCCTCCTGCCCAGGCTCTAAAATAATCTGGTAATCGGTTTGCTGGTTGAACATTCAACGTTGAGGAAAAAATGATTACTCCTGATGCTTTTCTGACCCGCAGTCTATTGAGGCATTCGCATGGAAAGGCGATCACCCGTATCCTGGCTTCAGCCATCAATGCTGTTGCCCCAGATGGCGCGGTGCGCCGTTTTGCACACCGCGCAGGAAATCAACTTTTGATCAGTCTGGAACCGGGGAATACTGCTGCGGGACAATTCTACGATCTGGAAAAAATCGGACAGGTAACCATCCTTGGATTAGGTAAAGCGGCCGGGTCAATGACCAGGGTCATGGCAGAGATGCTTTCGGATAAATCTCCGCGTGGTTTGCTGGTCGTCAAACACCCTGAAGCTGAATTGCCAGATGGTTTTGAGCAGATTGTCGCTGGGCATCCCGTTCCAAACGCTGGCAGCCTGATCGCTGCCCAAAAAATAAAAGAATTTCTGGCTGGCAGCCAACCTGCTGACTTACTGATCTGCCTGATCTCCGGGGGAGGTTCGGCACTGATGAGCCTGCCAAAATCGGGGATCACGTTGGAAAATATGCAAAGCCTTACATCGACTCTTTTGGCTTGTGGTGCGCGCATCGATGAGATCAACACCTTGCGCCGTCATCTCGATGAAGTTAAAGGTGGAGGCCTGGCCAGCATGGCGGCACCAGCCCAAATCATCAGCCTGATCCTTTCGGATGTGGTCGGCAGCCCCCTTGAGGCAATCGCATCTGGGCCAACAGCTCCGGATCCAAGTAGTCTCCAGGATGCTTGGAGTATTCTGGAAAAATATCAGCTTTTGGAAAAAGTTCCACCAGTTATTCTGACTGCCTTGCAGTCTGGTGCTGAAACTCCAAAACCGGGCAATAACCTGTTCGATTCGGTCCAAAATGTGGTGGTTGGCAACAATCTTCTGGCAGCACAGGCTGCACTTCAGCAAGCCAGGTTGGAAGGGTTTAACCCCATTTACTTACGTGGTGACCTGCAAGGTGAGGCCCGCAGCGTTGCGGCTGATCTTTGCCTGAGTTTGCGTTCTGGCACGCAAACCGGTCAGCCACTTGTGCGGCCATTTTGCATGCTGGCGGGTGGCGAAACGACTGTAACTTTGCAGGGCGCCAACTTGGGGCGGGGTGGCCGAAACCAGGAGCTTGCGCTTGCGGCGGTGAGTGAACTGATTGATATCCCTAACAGCCTGTTGGTCAGCCTGGCGACGGATGGCGAAGATGGCCCAACAGACGCTGCCGGGGCGGTAGTCAGCTCAGAAACTTACAAGCATGGAGAGCAGTCCGGGCTGTATCCATTAGATCACCTGGTCAACCATGATGCCTACGCATATTTTGATGCGCTTGGCGATCTGTTGAAGCCTGGCCCGACTGGTACCAATGTGAACGACCTGACTTTTTTATTCGGATTTTAAAGGTGAGACTATGAGCACAAACATTGAACACATGACTGTTCGAACGAACGGAATTAACCTGCACGTTGTGCTTTCCGGACCGGTAGATGGTCCGGCTATTATTTTGCTGCATGGCTTCCCAGAGTTCTGGCGGGGTTGGATAAAGCAGATCCAGCCCCTGACAGATAGGGGCTATCGGGTTATTGTCCCAGACCAGCGCGGCTACAATTTGAGCGAGGTGCCTGGACTGGTGGCAGATTATGGCCTCGACAAACTCAGCGCAGATGTCATTGGTTTGATGGACCATTTCGGGATAAAACAGGCAAACCTGGCCGGGCATGATTGGGGTGCGGCCGTCGCCTGGAATACGGGCATGCAATATCCTGAACGGATTCGTAAGCTGGCGATCCTGAATGTTCCGCATCCGGCGGTCATGCTGCGTTTTATTTCCAGATCTCCCAGCCAGATGCTGAAAAGCTGGTACATCGGTTTTTTCCAGATCCCTGGGCTGGCAGACTGGTTGTTGAGCCGTCGTAATTTTTCGGCTGTGGTCCAAATGCTGAGGTCAAGCGGGCTGCCGACCAGTTTCAGCAGCGTTGATCTGGATGAATATCGTCAGGCTTACACCAATTCCGGTGGTCTCACTGGAATGATCAACTGGTATCGTGCTTTGCTGCGATATCGCCCGGCTGCGCCCCAAAACATGCGCCTTTCGATGCCAGTGCGAATTCTATGGGGCCGCAAAGATGTCGCATTAAGTGCAGAAATGGCGGAAGAAAGTCTTAAGCTGTGTGATCAGGGCGAATTATTCTTTTTTGAAAATGCCACTCATTGGGTGCAACATGATCAGCCCCAGGCCGTTGCCGACCACTTGCTTGAGTTTTTTATATAACCTGGATTTCAGCTTCTATGGCCAATCCATAAGTACCCGAACAGTACACCCGGCACATTGTTTAGAAGTCAATATCCAACGTCGGGAATATTTTACCGATATTGAGCAAATCTGCTTCAAGCCACCTTAACAATGGGGTTTTATGGATCAACATTAAGAATTAAACCGGTGCTCTGGCAGTCAGCTCTGCCTCTGCGTTAGCATGATCATGCTTACTGTATTCTGCGACTTGGCGCCTGTGAATAGTTTGACAATGCCAAACTATCGTATAACTGTGATGCCTAGCCCGGGTACCTTCCAACCTGGTGGGTTTGACGGCGGGTTGTTAAACAAAGTCAGCCAGGCATTTTACCTGGCTGACTTTGTTTGCGAGCTATTATTTGCTTTTCTTTTTTGTGGGGGCCGGTTTGGATACTGCTGCTTTGGGGCCAGCCGCTTGATAGGCCTGATGCAGTTCAACAGGTTTACTGGTGCCGCGCACTCGCAGATTTAACATTTCAACAAACACCGAGAAGGCCATCGCAAAGTAGATGTAACCTTTTGGTATTTCCTGGTGCAAACCTTCTACCAGTAATGATGTGCCAATCAACAGCAGAAAACTTAGGGCCAGGATCTTGACTGTAGGATGCCCATTGACGAAATTGCTGATTGATTCTGATGCAAAGAGCATGATTATGACAGCGATAATAACTGCCATGATCATAATGAGGATTTCTTTGGCCATCCCAACGGCCGTGATAACCGAATCCAGGGAGAATACGATATCGAGCAGGCCAATTTGGAGCACAACCGATGTCAGCGTTACAGATGATTTGGATGAGCCAGATTGTTCTTCTTCCTTGCCCTCCAACTTGTCGTGAATTTCAAGAGTGCTTTTTCCGATCAGGAAAATGCCACCGGCCAGTAAAATCAGATCCCGTCCAGTGATCCCGATGTTAAGAATTGAGAAAAGAGGTTCTTCCAGGCGAATAATCCAGCTCAGCGAGAGCAGAAGTAATATGCGCGTAACCATCGCGAGCGCCAGCCCAATTTGTCTACCACGGTTTTGCTGGTCTTTGGGCAGCTTATCGGCCAGAATGGAAATAAATACGATGTTATCGATTCCAAGTACGATTTCAAGAACCGTGAGAGTTAAAAGTGCGATTGCGTTTTCTACCGTGAATAACTGTGTCATGCTGGGCTCCTAAATACGATGAAGGAATTTTACTCGAAACTGCTGAAATCTTGGACACATAATTTCAGGTTCCGAGGTTCTGCCCATCTGGAGTCCAGATCTGAAGAATTGTTTACCGAGACCAACATGGGTTGAAACTGGGTTCAACAATTCTTGACAATTACTACTAACTCGTTTACTATTTAATTCTACTTTTATCCTGTTTATCAATTTTGATTGAAGCTAAAAAGGATCTATGACTGTACGCCATGCCATCCTTGGACTACTTGCCCAGCGTCCTCGCCACGGATATGAACTTCGCGCGGCTTTTTCTGCTGTCATCGGTGGTGATGAAAACTGGGATGTAAAACCTGCTCAAATTTATACTACCCTGGAGCGATTGGAAGAGGCTGGTTTGGTCGAGCGCCGGTCAGATATGGGCGAAGGGAATGAACCTGCTCGCCGGATTTACGCAATAACTACCCAGGGCGACCAGGTGCTGCGAGAATGGTTCGCAACCGGTGTAAGACCGGAACATCAGCATGATGAATTCTTTGTAAAATTGATGACTGCCCTTGCATCTGGTGAAGCCAACATCACACATCTTGTCCAGATCCAGCGTGTTACCCTGTTTCAGGAATTGCATTCAGCCACAACTATGCGGGCTGGCTATGATCCTCGGACTGAAATGGCCCAAATCCTTTTGCTTGACAAGGCTATCATGCATCTTGAAGCAGACCTGCACTGGCTCGATTTTGCCGAGCAGCGTCTGGACGAGGTCAAGCGCCAGCCGATGGCAGAACCGGAAATCCGTCCGCGTGGACGGCCCCGGAAAATTTCAAATGAGCCTGTCCAGGCGTAAGAGCCTGCCGGATTACCATTTTGTCATAAATCATGGAGTAATAGATTTGTATGTTCCTCATTCGATCGGATAATTTGACAAAATATATGGTTCGGGCGCGGCGAAGGTAACCGCGCTCGATCATGTTTCATTAACGATTGACCAGGGGAGTTTGTTGCCATTATGGGTCCCAGTGGATGTGGAAAATCCACCTTGCTGTACCTGTTTGGAGGGTTGGATCGAGCATCCGAAGTATTCGGCATAATGGGGGGGCTGTATCTCGGTTATGTGTTTGTGATTGCCACCAGGGTTATATTTCCCTTGCGATATTATTTTCCTTTGGCCGGGATCTTGGTAGCGATTGCGATTGGGCTTTTGTTTGGTGTGCTGGCCGCTTTCATTCCAGCCAGGCAGGCTGTGCGCTTAAATGTGGTTGAGGCTCTGCGTTTCGAATGATCCTGATGAATTTTTAGAAAAAGAAAACAACCGGGGTTATTTCAACCGCCGGTCGTTTTCATAATTTTCAGTGTTTAATTGTGCGCCAGGCTTAGATCGTCGCTTCAGCCACCTGAATAATTTGGCTACCAGTGTGGAAAGCGATGTAATTGGCGGCCCATACGGTAGGTTTTGAGTTGGCGTTTTTGAGTGACCTGAGCCATAATTCTGACGGGATCAGGTTGAAGGGTGGCAGTGTGCTGAGAATACCCATCATAACTACGTTGGCGGTGCGCCCGCTGCGGTCACCCAATTCAAGTGCTTTTGAGAGCACATCCACCTCGACGACATTGTAACCTTCAAGGCTTGAGTTTATTTGCTCATCGCTCGGGTATTGGTCTTCTGGCAGGTCGGGGGGAACGATCTTTGTGTCTGCCAGGATGATAGTTCCGCCGGGTTTTAGCATTTCCAGGAAACCGGGGCGCAATACTTCGCTTTTTTCCATGACGATCAGGCAGTCGGCCGTACCGGGCAACAGCACCGGGCTGCTTACATTTCCGCAGCTAAAGGTGCTAATCACAGGTCCGCCCATTTGAGCCATGCCGTGAGTTTCGCCTTTGATGATGTTGCGATCAGCATAACCTGCCAAAAACGCCAATTTTGACATGACACTGCCAAAAAAGAGATTACCCTGGCCCCCCACTCCGCGGATGGCAAGCGAGAGTCTGGCTGGCAATTCAGTTTTTGAGATGACTGGGAGACTGTCATCCTGTGGCGGTTCTGCAAATTTTGGCAGGGCTGGCAAATTCAGATCGCGCAGATCGACTGCTTTGAGAACGTTAGTCGGGCACATTTGCGCACAGGCGGGTGTAGATCCGCCGCAGCCGCTGCACAGGTTGTTTACCACTGGGATGCCACTTGCATCGAGCTCGAGGCCAGGGCAAACCAGGCAGGCATTACACTTCTTGCATGCATCTGGTTCGACCAGTACACGCTGGGTGCTGGCTGGAACCATCTGGACGCAGACCCCGTCGCTGACTACAAGGGTGGTGTAGACCCCTTTTTCTGCTTCCGCTAAGGCGGTTTTCAGGGTCTGGCGCAGGTTTTTCTTCTCATAAGCGCCGACGGAAACCACATTTGCGCCATGGGCTTTTAATGATTCGGTCAGATTGAAGCGCATGCTTTCCCCGGCCAGGTTTTTTGGCGAAGTAGGCGATGGTTGGCCGCCGGTCATCCCTGCCCAAGAGTTATCCAGGATGACCTTTACACCGGGCATGTTGCGGTAAACCGTATTACGCGTGGCATCCATCCCGCTGTGACATTCGGTTCCATCTCCGACGACGCTGATACAGCGTCCTGCTTGCTCGGGACGGGAAAACACATAACCGAGGCGTTCAGATTCGCTGGCACCCATCGCCAGCCCGGTATCCAGTGCGTTCATGAAATAGAGCAGAGTGTTGCAACCGATGTCGCCGAAGACTGTGTCCAGGACCTTTTTCTTTTTTAGAAGTGATATTTCCTGGGCAATCAATCTGTAGGGACAGCCTGGGCAGATGACAGGCGGGCGGTACACGGGGGCGGCTGCATTTGTTTGTTGATGGGTCGCCAGGCCCATTTTTTCTGCTACCAACGCCGGGGTCCATTCGGTCAGGGAGCTGAAGGCTTCCTTGCCGCTCACCTTGAAACCAGCATTTTCGATGGTTTCCTGTAAATAACGATAGCCGTCTTCTATTACGTATATTTCGCCATCAATTGACTGGCAGAAATTACGGATCAATTGCATGGGTAAAGGATTCGTGAATGCCAATGAGAGCAGATCAAATTCGGCTCCCAGGGTTTCTTTGACTTCACGTACATACAGGTCACCGATGCCGTAGGTGATTACACCAATTTTTGCTTTTTTGGTGACACCTGTGTGGGCTGATTTTTCCCACTTATTAAGCGGGCTTTTTTCGACCATTTCCAACAGGGCCGGCATGCGTTCTGCCAAAACAGTGTCGTAATTTTTTCGGGCAATAGCGGGCAGGACGTTGAAAGATTTCAGACTTTCAGGCATATGAACTGGTTCATGTTGTTCTGCCGGCATCAGGTGGACCAGACCTTCACTGTGGCACAGGTTCCCATTCGGCATCACAACCACCTGCGTTTTATAGGTTCGCGAGATTTTCACAGCGAGTGCGGCAGATTCGTGCATTTCCTGGTGATTCCGTGGTTCAAAAACAGGCACGAAGCAGCTTTTGAACAAATAACGCGGGTCCAGGGTGTGCTGCGTGGAACTGGGGGTGAAATCGCTGGCGATGTAATAGACCAGGGCACCGCGTGGTTGCACGAATAAGGCGCCGCTGGTGAAGATGTCACCAGCCTGGAAGAGCCCAGGGATTTTCATGGTCACAACACAATCTCGTCCGGCCAGGGAATGACCATGCCCTACCGCAGCTGCCACGGCTTCATTTATGGACCATCCAACTTTGATTAGATCCTGCACTTGCGAAAGACCGCGGTCTATCACCTCTGTGCTGGGGGTGCCTGGATAACCATCGACAGCATGCACGCCCCCGCGTACACAACCAGTTGCGAAAGCCATATTTCCCTGTAGAACTTCGGCTTGCCCGGCGGGTGCCTGGCATAATTCTTTGACTGTGTTTTTCATATTGGAAAATCTCCTTACCCGGTTGTCACAGCAAGCATTCTGCTGGAGTATTTTGCCAGTTAACAGCATACCGGGATCCGGCCAATAAAAAAGTAGCGTATGCTACAAAATTAGCTGCAGGTTAGCACCTTTTTGATATGACAATCGTCCTATGTCATTTCCCGGAAACAGCCTCAGCCAGCCGGCACAGCCCAGGAAAATCGAGGATCTCGAGCGATTTTTTGGAAAAACGTTGAATAATGCCCATTTGTTTTAGTCGGCTGAGAGCTTTCGTGACTGTCACCCTGTGGACGCCCATCAGACGGGCCATATCGTTTTGGGTAAGATCGGGTTGAAGGTGGACCTGCTTTTGTCCTTCGGCGATTGCCCCTTGCTTAAAATGAGCCAGATAGACCAGCATTTTGCAAACGCGCACAAAATTATCGTTGTTGAGGCTGTCCTGCAGAAGCACACCGTACATACGAATCTTATATGCGGCGGCGCGGATCAATTCGATCAATAGCTCGGGATGTTGATGGGCAATCGTTCCTTCCAGCATTTCACGGCTGAAAAAGTAGCATTCGCAGTCGCTCCGGGTGCGCACTCGCGCCTCGCCACTGTCTCCGGCTACAAAACAAGAGACTTCTCCGAATACACAGCCGGGTCCCACGTAGTAGAGAACTTTTTCAGGTCCGTGCAGAGTGTGCAGGATGATCTCTACAGCACCTTTTTTTACATAATAGATACCGTTGATTGGAACGGCAATATCGAATACCTGGCTGCCTTTTTGGAAGGTGCGCCGGATGCCCAGGTGAGTGACAAGCTCCCACCCCGGGCATAAATTCTCGAAAATTGGCAGCTCGTATTGCATATGCTAAACCTCGTATGGCGAGTAATTATCGGTGCGAGTCTTGGAAACCCTGGTTGTTAGAGCGAGCTGAGCAGTTTGCGGGTACAACGACAATATCTTTTCTTATCGCGGGCTAACCAAAATGAAAATACCCATTCTGGGGGTCATCTATTCCCGAATGGTTTGGGGGGCAGAGATTGAAGGTAGAGCCAGACGGCTTCCAGCTCTGTATCGGTCATAAATTTATAGGAAGACCAGGGCATATACTGTGGATTGATCTCGCGGTTGTGTCGGGTGGTCCCGGTTCGAATTATATTAAAGAATCCTTGTTTATCCCAATAAGGCATAAAACGATCCTGGCTGACCGTCAAATTGGCAGCCGATGGCCAGCCTTCAGGAAAACCTGGGATTTTTCCACCGGATAACCCCGGACCATGACACACTTTACAGGAAGGTGTCAGATATTCTCCAAATTCCGATGTAACCGCTTGCTTGGGAGAGACCGGGCGTGTGGCAGAGTGTGGGATGAGTTCAGCCGGGACGAAGGTGATGGATTTTACAAAAAACATGGCGGCCCGCCCAGTCAGCGAGAGCGAACTCGCGGGTTGGACGTGATCTGCCGGCAGCGCACTCTTGATATAACCAATCACGGCACCCAGATCACCATCACTTAAAAAATAAAATTCTATGGATGGCATGAATAACAGGGCCTTACCGTTAGGGCGTACCCCGTGACGAATTGTTTTCACCCAATCGATGTCTGAATATGTGCCCCCAACACCACCTTTGCCGTTGGTCAGGTTGGTGGCGATCACTGCACCCAGGGCAGGATCAGATAAATACACTTTTCCCTCCAACTTCTCTCCATGACAGCTTTCACAGCCTCGGATTTGAAAAATATGCTTGCCATTCTCTACATTGGTCTCTACGTTGGAAACAGGTACTTGTTCGTCTGGTACAACATAAATCCGCTCCAGTCGGGATTGGCTGGAAATGTAAAAAACAGTCCCACCCAGGCTGACCATCACAACCAGGATAAATAATCCAACCCCTGTCCATTTTAGAAATGGTTTCATAATTTCTCGCACATTATAATCAGCCCCGTCTGGAATCTCCATGACGGGGCTGGTGGTTAACTACAACAAGAAAACCCTCGACTGGCCTATTCGCCCTGTTGGATCTGGGCCGCGCGAAGGGTGTTTTTCATGAGCATTGCGATTGTCATCGGGCCAACGCCACCGGGGACAGGTGTGATGAAACCAGCGACTTCTTTGGCCTCGTCGAAGTTGACATCTCCAACCAAGCGATAGCCGCTCTTTTTGCTGGCATCTGGTTTGGAATTGATGCCTACATCGATGACTGCTGCGCCGGGTTTGATCCAATCGCCGCGAACCATTTCACTTCTGCCAATGGCCGCAATCAAGATATCGGCCTGGCGAATGACGGCCGGTAAATCCTTGGTGCGCGAATGGCAAATTGTTACAGTGGCGTTCTTTCCAATCAATAAGAGGGCTGCGGGCATGCCAACGATATTTGATCGACCAAGAACGACTGCATTGGCACCTTCAATTTTTACGCCAGCCTGTTCGAGCAGGTAAATGCAGCCGTAAGGGGTGCATGGCACAAACAGGGGTTCGCGACCTTTTTGGGCGAGCCGGCCGATATTGATTGGTGAGAATCCGTCCACGTCTTTTTCTATGCTTATCAGCTGTAGGACACGCTCTTCGTTCAAGTGGGATGGCAGCGGCAATTGAACCAGGATGCCACTGATCTCTTTATCAGCGTTTAGATCACGAATAACTTTCTCTAAATCATCCTGGCTGATGTCAGCAGGCAGGTGGTGGTTGACAGAGCCCATGCCAAGTTCCTGGCAGGCTTTTCCTTTGGCGGCTACATATGTGGCCGAATCGACTCGATCGCCGACGAGAACGGTGGCCAGGGTCGGTTTTTGTTTACCGGCGGCCGTACGCTTTGTAACTTCAACAGCGACATTGTCGCGCACTTGCTGGGCAATAAGTTTTCCATCAATGAGTTGGGCTGTCATTTTTATCTCCGAGTGATATTTGTGATAAGGGTAACTAATTAATTATATACCGAGCGGATTGTCTGACATAGTGACAAATGTCAATTAACTTGTAAGACAGCTTCCCCATTAAACCGGCTCTCTTTCAAGTCTTGTAAAGCACGATTAGCGATATTGAAAGGGTAGATATTTACAGTCGATTTAACGCCCGCCAGTAGGGCCAGCGCGAGAAATTCTTCGCCATCTTTGTATGTAGCGTTGGCTACCGAACGGACAGTACGCTCGCCGTATATTTTTTCGTAGGGGAAAGCTGGAATTTCGCTCATGTGGATGGCGTTAATAACGACTGTACCACCGGGACGAACGCATTCAAGGGCTCGCACAACCAGGCCGCCTGATGGTGCAAAGATAACGGCCTGGTCCAAGGTTTTCTCGGGGTTTTGTCCGGCACTACCGGCCCAGGTTGCGCCCAAGGAGCGAGCATGTTCTTGGTGCGCAATCGCGCGCGTAAAAACCGAAACCTTGCACCCCCAATAGCGCAATATTTGGATGCACAAATGGGCGCTTGCGCCAAAACCAAACAACCCAACGTGATCTCCCGGCGTAATCTGAGCTTTTTTGAGGGAGCGGTAGCCGACAATTCCTGCGCATAGCAAAGGCGCAGCCTGTTCATTTGATAAAGCGTTTGGGATTGGTAGAACGTAGCTGGCTTCCGCCAGCATATATTCGGCAAACCCGCCATCCACGTGGAAACCCGTGAAACGGGCATTTGGGCACAAATTTTCCATTCCGCGCAGGCAGAATTCACAAGTTTCACAGGCAGAAAATAACCATGGTACACCGACGCGCTGTCCTAATTGCAGCTGGACTCGCTGTAAATGCCCAGGTCTGGTTGGTTGAATGGGCGAAATTGCATCCAGCGTGCCAACCACCTGGTGTCCGATGGTGATGGGAAGCTGAGGAGGGTGGATTTCCCCTTCTGCAGTATGCAGGTCGGTATGACAAACACCGCAAACAGCAACTTTAATGCGCACCTGCCCAGGCCCTGGTTCAGGTATGATTCTATCTTCAATATAAAGTGGATTAGTTTCGATTGGGGCGGGGGAGCTGAGGAGGTAGCTTTTCATAATATTATTGTATAACAATATCAGAAGTACAGTTGACTAAATAGGGCCGCCTGGTTCTAAAAGCTCGCCGGTCATTCCATGTTCGTTGAGCCCGGTTAATTTAATGGCATCCAATTGATTCCACCTGAGTTCGGGGGCATTGGTGCTAACCCGGATGTAGTTACCAGTCAGGCCTTCGATCTGCCAGCCTGTATCGTTGCGTGTGGCTGAAGCTTCCCACAAGACCGGAAGTGTTGCGCCAATGAAACCTTTTCGGTATGCGCTGGAAGTTTCCGCAAAAACTGAATGGAGCATTTGACTGCGTTCTTTGCGCACTTCCGCGGGTATTTGATCCTTGATGCGGGCGGCCGGGGTGCCTGGTCGGGCTGAATAAGTAAATACATGCCCACCGGCGAAGTTCATTTCTCGGGTAAAGGCCAGTGTTTCGTTGAATTCCAGCTCGTTTTCACCTGGAAACCCGGCGATCAAGTCGGTTGTGATCGCGACATCGGGAATGGAACGTCTGGCTGCATTAATCAGGCCCCGGAAAGAATCGGGTGTGGTTTTTCGCAGCATACGCTTGAGGGTTGCAGAACTCCCAGATTGAAGTGGCAGATGTAGATGCGGGCAAAGCCGTTCATCAGCCCAAAGGGAGAAAAAATCTTCTTGTAAATCCCAGGGTTCCAGTGATGACAGCCGCAAGCGTGGCATGTCGGTTTCTTTTAATATTTGGACAATCAATTGCTGAAGGTCCTGGCCAAAATCCTGCCCCCAGGAACCCAGGTGTACGCCCGTCAGGACAATTTCCCTTGCCCCGCCTTTCAGGGCAGCCTGAATATCCGCAATCACATTGCTGGCAGAGCGTGAGCGGCTGGCTCCACGCGCGATTGTGGTGATGCAAAAAGTACAGGCATTGTCACAACCATCTTGAACCTTGATAAAGGCACGTGTACGTTGGCGTAGGCCTGGAATGGGGATGCGTGAAATCGGTTCCAGATCGTAGGGTAAGATGTTCTGATCTGATGCCGCTTTTCCCCCCCCTTGCTTAGAATTCAAGAAGTCTTTGACGAGCGTGTCCTTCCGATCGTTGGGAACGACTACCAGTACATTTGGCAGATCTGCGGCTTGTTGCGGTTGGAGCGTTGACCAGCAGCCGGTTGCAATGATTTTCACCGCTCCTACCCTGGCCGCCCTGCGGATTTTCTGCCGGGAATCTGAAGCGGCCTCTGCTGTAACCGAGCAAGTATTAACCACAACCAGATCCGCTTGATCAGGCGCGGAAACGATGGCATGCCCTTCTGAGCGGAATTGCCCGGCCATTTGCTCGATCTCAGCCTGATTTAGCCGGCAGCCGACCATGTCCAGGAAAATTTTCATAAGCAGTGATGCTTGCGCATTTTAACCGGTGCCATAGGATCGATACGGAAACAGGTCAATTCTTTACCATGCTTCTTTTTGTAAGACCTACGGTTTGTAAACTACAAAATTATCAAAATACACATCGGGGCCAGGTTGGTCAAAGGATCCGGCTAAAATCCCGACGTCACCAGTTGCAAAATCAGCATCTTTGGCTGAAGCTACAAGTGTATTATTGACATACAGGTTGAGCGAGCTTCCAATACAGTCCATTCGGATGCGATTAATTTGGCTGCCCGTCAAAATGGAGTTATGGGGCTGCATTTCGCTGCCGGTCAACAGACTGGTTTGACCATCCTTGTTTTTGCCAATACCATAATATCCATCGGCGCTGATCGCACCAAAATAGAAATTCTTGTCATCTTTTAGCCGGCAAACCAGTCCCATGCGGTTTGCTTGTGGCCCAGAGACAGGCATAACGCTCACTTCCGCATGGGTCGAAGAAAAGTCCTTGCCGGGGTGGGTCCACAGGTTGACCTTCTTTTTGTTAACCACCAGGTGGTAAGCCCCATCGGTGTAACCTGCGATACCTTCCGGCTGGTTAAGTTCACCCCAGCCACTCTGAGAATCGCCGAAGAAATCCTGGTACAGCACGCCACCTGAAGGAACCAGGCTTTCCGCGATGCTGGAGGTGCTGCACGCCAGTGCGGGGATAAGAAGGAGGCAAAAGAGCAGGGTCAATGGTTTCACAATAGTTTATTTTACCTAAAAAATAGAATTACGGGAAATATCGCTCGACGAGTTTTTTTGCCTGGCTGCCGTAAGTGCCTTGCGGATCGCTTTCCAGGGTTTGTTGAAATTCGAATTTCGCTTTGTTAGACTGACCGGATTGCATATATAGCAAGCCGAGATGGAAATGATAGATATACGCCTGATCGGTTGAACCGTCAACTGCCAGAGCTTTTTTGAACATCACCTCAGCGGCTTCTCTTTGACCTGTCGCCATTTGTGCGCGCCCAAGCATATCCATATATGTTGGGTTAGTCGGGTCAAGTGCAAAAGCGCGCAAAGCTGCGCTAAGCCCGTAATCTTCAATATAAGCCTCGTTTTCCACGCAAAAAGCAGCCAGGGCATACCAATTACCGGCTTCTTGCGGTGCCAGGTTGACTGCTTGCGTGTAGGCATTTAATGCTTCCGATAAATCCAGCTGGGCCGATGCAGCCCCCAGTGCCACCCACCAGCTTGGGTTTCCTGGTTCCAAGTCGGTCGCAGTTTTGAACTGTTGTCGGGCTTGTTCGGGTTTGCCGGCCTGCTGCCAATAAGTGCCCAGCATGGCGTGGATGGCAGCTGAGTTCTGGTCGAGTTTTAAACCCTGTTCCAGGGCTGCCTGTGCCGCGGGCATATTGTTTTGTTGGCGAGCCAAACCCAACCAGGCCCAGGCATTGGCGTATTGTGGATCTGTGTTGACGGCACGCGTAAAGGCTTGTTCGGCCAGCGTCCATTCGCCCAATTGGGCCAGTGCCTGTCCACACCTCGCCAGGCGATAGGCTGGGTTTTCTGTGGGCGATTTTAATGCAGAAATGAGGGTGTTTAGTCTGGTTGCTGTGTCCGTGGAACTGGAAGCAGCCATGTTTAGATATGTCAGGGCATCGGGGGCAGCGAGCGCAGCCAATAATCGCCCCAAGCGTTCGTTGGCATCTGGATTGGATGGTTCAATCCCAAGCCAGATGTTTAGCAGGTTTTCCTCTTGTTTAAATTCTTTACGGTTGTGGTAAATCTGGATCAGCCGCGGGCTGATTTTCACCAGTTCTTGATTCTGGTATAAGAGATCTTCCCATTCTGTCCTTGCTTGATCTATTTGTTTATTTGCCAGGTAAGCATCACCGAGTGCAACCTGTCCGCTGGATGAAAGTGAGCCTTTTTTTCGGGCTGTGAGTAGTAGTTGAATCGTGCGCTGTGGATCGTTTTGGGCGAGCAAACCAGCCTGTTCATATAAGTCCACCGTCCAGAACAGGAATTTTGCAGCGGTTTCATAATGAACGGAAGCATCTGAAGCATCGATGGCAGTCTTTGCCAACCAAAGATTGGCGTAACCAACACCGAGCGGTGGGATCCCAATCAATGCGACCAGGATTAATAAGACCAGGGCTTTTTGATTCCATTTCATGTCGTTGATATTATACGTCCCAGCGTCTGTAACAAACGTACTGATTTAAGATGAGTAGCTGGCAAGCTCCAATCATTTTCCGAATAGTTTGCGGGTCCGCTTTACAATGTTTGATCTCGGATGTGATTGGCTATATTCCCAGCCCTGGTCAGACCGATAATTTGGGCAAACAAAGACAAAATGAGTTTGCAGCATTGTCAGAATGTTTTCTTCGGAAAAACGTGTCCTGTGGTTATCAGTTTTGTAAGCAGTAATGGGGGCGAAACCCGACGATGCCCGCTTGTTGAGTGTTGGTGTTCGCCCAAGTTTTAAGTAAGCCGTGCTATAATTCTTAACACGTCATATGCAACTTTTCACTGATCTCGCCTCATTTCTCGCAAACCCGCCTGGGAACCTGGTTTATATTCTGGCGGTGGCTTTTACATTAATCGGCTCACTTCAGGGGGCTATAACGCAATGGCGGATATCTGGTTTTCCTCAGATGCGGCGCCTGGCGTTTGGGCTGGCGCTGCTTTTGGTGATCCAGCTGGTTCTCTTCATGCTAAGTGGTTTAATGGAACAGGATGTGATCCTGGGCAGGCAGCTTCTGCCAGTTTTTGATCGCACAGCCTTATTATTAAGCGTGATTTGGATGATCTGGTTGTGGGCTTTCCCTGAGTCTTCGCGCCCTGGCGATGCTGCTACAGTATTGATGAGTTTACTTATCATCGCTGGTGCAGTTTTTGGTTCGGTTGCATACCAGGTTGAGAACCAACCTGTCGGAATGTTTAACTCGTCCAATCAGGCCTTTTATTGGAGTTTGAGCGGTTTATTAATTCTTGTGCCTGGATCTATTTTACTTTTTGTGCGCAAGCCTGCAAGTTGGGGAACTGGTTTGGTAGTGGCGGTCATGGCCATGCTGGGCTTTTTGTTGGATTTATTATTCCCTGCTGGTCAAGGTGATTTTTCTGGGATTGTGCGCTTCTTTATACTTGCTGCATACCCGCTTTTGCTGACCCTTTCGACGCGCTACCCAGCCACACCATCCAATCATTTACTGGTTCGCTCCGTGGGCGAAATTTCAGGAAGTGAAGGTGAGACACAGGAACAGGATGGGGAAGAAAAAGCCTCTCCGGCGCTGCGTGAACACCGCCGATACAGCACTGATCCGAAAACCTTGCAATCCCTACTAAGTCTGGCCGCTGAGGCCGATCCAACCAGAATCAATCAGTATATTGCCCGTTCAGTAGCCCAGGTCTTGCTTGTTGATCTGTGCTTTTTGATATATCTTGGCGAAGATAAAAACTCACTTTATATTGCGACTGGTTATGATCTGATCCGTGAAGAAAATCTCGATAGTGGGATTGTGAGCAGAGAAGCTGTTCCGATGCTCGCAAATGCTGTCTTGCGAGGACGTTCTTTGCGCTTACCGGCCAGTACTACATCATCAGATATTAAAGGGTTGGCAGATTTGCTTGGTTTACCCAACCCTGGAAATTTGCTGAACGTGCCGATCCTTTCAGAAAAAGGTCCGATTGGAAGTATATTGCTTCTCTCGCCATATTCCAACCGCGAATGGAGCGCAGACGACCAGACTTTCCTGACCAGCATTGGGACAGCACTGGTACCGATTATTGAGCGCAGCCAACGAGTGAGTGAAGGCGAACAGGATCGCGAGCGCGCTCAAAATAACGCCAAGGATGCTGTGGATCAGGCTATGCGGCTTAAGAACGCAAACGAAGACCTGACTAACCAGCTGGAAGACTTAAAAAGAAAATTAGAGCAGGCAGCCGTCGAGTTCTCCCAACAAAAGGAATTGTTGGAGTCCGCCAGACCCTTTGAACAGAATCTGGAAACCGCTATCGGCGTTGATGCGATTGCTGAAAAAGCCCAATTAGAGAGCGAGCTGCGCATGGCGTTGGCGGAACTGGCGCGCATTCAAAACCAATTGGCAGAATCAAATGTGAAAATCCTGCATTTGGAGAGCAAACCTCTTGCAACTATCTCGACCGATCAGGCCGAGGTGATCACATCCATATCGCAGGAACTGCGTCAGCCGATGTCATCTATTATCGGTTACGCCGAGCTGCTTCTGGGCGAGTCAGTTGGTATTTTGGGTGCTTTGCAACGCAAATTTATTGAGCGGATTCGCACATCAACAGAGCGAATTGGCAGTCTGGTGGACGACCTGATCCAGATGGCTACACTCGAATCTGGTCTTTTGGCAGTCGAACCCGAATCAGTCGATCTAAATCTGATTATTGATAATGCCATGGCGTATACGTCCAGCCAGATGCGGGAAAAGAATATTACGCTTCGAATTGATATCCCTGAGGACTTAAAAACGCTATACGCTGATCGGGAAGCACTCCAGCAGATCCTTATTCATTTGTTGCAGAATGCTGGTGCAGCCTCGCAAGTGGAAGGTTCGGTTACGCTGCGTGTTCGCAAACAAAAAGAGGGCGAGAACCAACATGTTATTATTCAGGTTAGCGACACTGGAAGTGGCATCCCCAAGGAAGACCTGTCTCGTGTTTTCTCGCGGCTTTATCGTGCAGAAAATACCCTGATCCAGGGTGTGGGGGATACTGGTGTTGGGCTTTCGATTGCCAAAACACTGACGGATGCTCAGAATGGGCGTATATGGGTTGATACTGAAATGGGATCTGGTTCAACATTCAGTGTCTCGCTTCCATTAAGGGCAGTTGCTCCAGCTGAACTGCCAGAAGGTGCTTGATCGATGGAATCTTTGCGACAGATCGGTATTGGCATTCTGCTTGCGGCAATATCCATTACTGTTATTTTGGGAGGATTTACGCTTGCGACGGCTGAAGGAAATTTATCAACCAGTGTCCTGGTAACCGAAACTATCCAAGCTGTTATCCCTACCGATCTTCCGACGGAGCTTCCGCCGACCGAATTAGCTCTGCCCAGCGCAACTGCTGTGGCGAGCTTGACTCTTCAACCGACCCAAACCACCGTCGCAACCACTTCAACACCAATCGTTGCAAATACTTCCCTGCCAACCATGGCGTCCATATCAACGTCAACATCCCACCCAAGCGCTACGTTTTGTTCAATGCCGGCAGGCTGGATTTCGATTGTTGTTCAACCATTTGATACACTCGGCACAATTGCCCAAACCTATCAAATGTCTTCGGCAACCATTAAACAGGGTAATTGTATGACGAGTGACCAGCTAGTGGCGGGTAAACAGTTATTTGTACTTCCCAGACCTGCTTCTACACAAATTGCAACATCCGTTACTTGTGGTGCACCCTATGGATGGATCAATTACTATGTGGTTTCTGGGGATACATTGTATGGAATTGGTACCCGTTATCGTGTCTCAGTCTATGATTTGCAGCAAGCAAATTGCCTGGGAACT
This sequence comes from uncultured Anaerolineae bacterium, assembly GCA_903854805.1. The sequence continues at coordinate 10,302 of CAINXK010000630.1, read as the reverse complement.
TCAGTTTATATTCAAACCGGGAAAGCCCTGAAAGTGCCAAACGTCGCAACTATTGCGCCCTTGTTTACGCCCATTCCTGCGACTTTAGTTCCAACTGTTCAACCGGCTACAGAATTACCCCCCGCGACCGCTGAGCCACCTGTGGCTACCATTGCGCCACCCACTGACATTCCTACGCCCATTCCTGAATTGCCGACAGCCACGCCGACCGGACCCTATGGCGGTTTGGGTGGGGGATAAGCACCTTCCACTGATGGAAGGGCGCACAAATGTGCGCCCTTATTCTTTTACCCCATGAGCAAGCAAACTCCAGCTATTATTTTTGCCATTTTGATGATCATGCTTTGCTCCTGCGCAGCCCAACCGGCGCCGGAGCCTTATTCCCCGTATTATTTCGTTTCTGCAGCTGCGGATGCATCTGCTACACCCACGCCATTTCAGCCTTCCGGCCATTTGTCCCAGCCTCTTGCTCAAGCCACCCAGCCTGAAACCAACCCGGCAACCCTGCCAGCCCCGCTGGTCTCTGCCACGCCATTTCCAACAGCCACACAATTACCATCCGTGCAACCGACCCCGGAGCTGGTCGTTGAGGCCCAGCCCGTAATCGAAAATCCAGAATCGATCACTATCTTGCTGCTGGGTTCTGATACTCGCTATGGGACTTCCTTTAGGACGGATACGATTATGATCACCGTAGTTCGTCCACGAGATGGGCAAATTTCGCTGATCTCCATCCCGCGCGACTTGTGGGTTAATATCCCCACGGTGGGAATGCAAAGGATCAATACTGCCTACCAGTACGGCGAGATTGATGGCTACGCTGGCGGTGGGGCCGGTCTGCTAAAGGATACTATTTTGTTCAACCTGGGTATCCAGATTGATCATACTTTAATGGTCGATTTCGACGGATTTCGAAAAACGGTCGATACGTTTGGAGGAATCGATGTTCCGATTTCCTGCCCTTACACTGACTGGCGCCTGCTTGACCCAACCTATGATCCCCAGGACGAAAACAACTGGTTTTTATTTACTGCCGGACCGGGGCTGATCCATATGGACGGGGATTTGTCACTGTGGTACGCTCGTTCGAGAAAGCGTTCAAATGATTTCGATCGGGGTCGTCGCCAGCAGGAAGTTATACGCTCCATTTATGCGCAGGTTTTGCGCAGCGAACTGGTGTCACGTGTTCCCCAGCTGTATTCAGACCTTTCGAGCTCATTTACCACTGACCTGGGCTTGGCTGATATTCTGAAGTTATCTCCTTTGGCTTTGCATCTAACCAATGCAGATATCCGTTCTTATTATATTGCCGGCGATCTGGTGACATCCTGGATCACACCAGGTGGGGCGTATGTGCTCTTGCCTAATACAGATCTTATCCAGCAAATGCTCAGCTCGGCCATGTCTTCTTCGCCGCGCCAGCAGGAGCGCGAGAAGATCAGTGTCGAGATCCAGAATGGCTCACCTTCAGATGGCTGGGATGCGTTGGCAGCTGAACGTTTGAATTATGCAGGGTATCAGACCTCCTTCCAGGCGGCAGATACACGCTCACATACGGTCAGTCTGCTTTATGATCTGACTCCTGACCAGGATCGCAATCGTTCTGCCAGCCTGTTGGCGATACTTGGATTGCCCGACAGTGCCCTGGTTTCTGTGCCATCCAAGGATAACAAGGTTTCGTATGTCTTCATGGTTGGGGCGGACTATACTGCCTGCTTTGATCCGGCAGGGTTGACACCCTGAGATGCTGTATTTATATTTATTTTCCGTTTACCTTTGACAATCTCAAATTCTCGGTTCGCTGATATGGCGAGCTTGGGTATTTTCTGACCTGGTAAGTGATAGCAGCTGGGGCTGATTTTTCCTGTGCGGCGACTGATCTTCAAGATTCGCCCGCAAAAAGGTACCAGTCTGGGGGAAGAGCCAATTCTGTTCAGCGGGCTGGCCCGGCGAGTAAATCCGTCGGATGGCTGGAACACACCGATTTTTTGTCCATTTGCTTGCGAAAGTTTGGAAGATGATGAAATTAACCATCATCATCTTTACAGCGTGGAAACAATCACAGGTCAGCGTACTCTTGCATGCAATCGTTGTGATGCTTAATATCTGAACCTGGATATCTGAGAGTAAATCTAATTTACTTACCATCAACTGCCCCGGGGAAAAGTGACAAATTCATTTCAAATCTATAAAATCACTTTTTTTGATAATAATCGTGCTACACTATGCGCGTAGTGAATATATAGCGTTTGTTTATTTTAGGAGATAATAATGACAGCTGCTTCCAATCTTACAGCACATATTACCAACACCACCACAATTATGCCTGCTGTCTCGGCTTATGAGATTTATTTAAACGACCAGCACCGGTCGCCATATACTGTGAAGGCGTTTCTATCTGACTTGCGTTTGATGGCAAATTTTTTCGCTCCCGACCGGACCGTTGGTTCCATTGAAACTGCTGATTTGAATAAATTCTTTAAATGGATGAAGGAAGACCGCACCAAGGGGGAACATCCTGTACCTTGCAGTGATAAAACCTTAGCCCGGCGTATCACCACGACAAAGTCTTTTTTTCGATGGCTGCATAAGAACGGCTTGTTGCTGCTTGATCCGGCAGAAAAGGTGATACAGCATTCGGTGATGAGCCCCCCGCCCGAAATTCTTACCGATGACGAAGTTCAGTCCGTTTTGCTGGCTGCTGATCGTTATCGAAGAAAACCGAAACCGGATGCGCGCCCGTATACCTTGTTGTGTTTAATGCTTACAACCGGGATAAAGAAAAGTGAATGCCTGGGTATTCACTTGAATCATATCGACCTGGAAGCCCCCGAAGGCCCGACATTGTTTGTTCGTTATAGCAGTCCGGTAAATCGCTATAAGGAGCGCAAGCTGCCTATAGCGGATGATTGGTTGGCAGCATACCAGGAATATAGCACCCAGTACAGTCCTGTAGATCGTCTGTTCCCTTGGTCGCCACGCCGCTTGGAGTATTTACTGGAAGATATTGGCGAGGATGCAGGCCTTACGAAACACCTATCCTTTGATATGTGTCGCTGGACCTATGCACTTACTGAATATCGCCAGGGTGAGGATACTAACAAAATCCGCCAAAATTTGGGGGTTTCAAAAATTCAGTGGCGTGAGTTAAATCTAAAACTCAAAAAATTATCTGGAATTAACGATCCGGATTAATGGTGAAGATGAAGTTAGCTAAAAAAGAGCTGGGAGCGGCGTTCAGGCCGATCCCAGCTCTTTTCTAAATTCGATTTTTATAGCCCTACGGGTCTTTTCTGTGACTTTAAATGATTCCGCAAGACGCAAGCCTGGTACCCAGGCAATTATATCGTTCACACAGATCAATGGCCAATTACGCCTTAATCTTTGATGAATTTTGAGATTGATGAATAACTCAGCCAGTTTTATCGATTGGCGAGGCATGCCTAATGGTTCAAAGCGATCTCCACTATGAAAAGTCCGTGCCATAACCTGGTCAGCAGTCAGGTCGGCATCCAGCCAGGCTGTATATTTTTGGGGGTTGCTGGATGCTTCTGCGTAGAGATTATCTGAGGTAATTTCCTGAGCATGAAGGAACCAACCATTTCCGAGTGAAGCAAGTCCAGCGGAGATGAAAATTGGCTCGCTGAGCTGAGGCCAAGAAGTGGTTGGCAAACAGGTTTGATCAGCTGTCAGATACAACTTGTCTCCTTCCAGGAATGTTTTTAATCCTCCGGCCAGTTCGACCGGCTTGAGCGTGGCTGCTCTTTCGAGCGCATCAAAATCAATATCACGCAAACCCGGTTTCAATTTAAAAGCTGCTTTGCGGAAGAGGTTGCGGGTAAGGGTCGCTGCCAGTTTTGCTAGTTCGAGCCGGTCAAATTCAATAAATCCTGGTCCAGTTGACCTAACAGTTTTTTGCCAGGCTGTTTCGATCAGGCCATTGAGTAGTTCATAATCGCCTTGCAGTGCCAGGGCTGTTCTGGCCAAAGACTGTTTGATTTGTGGGTTGTATTTTTCCAGGATTGGCAAAAGTTCATAGCGGAGCTTGTTACGGAAATATTGGGTATCGGTGTTGGTCGGATCAAGGCGTGGTTTCAAGTCATGCAGGTTGCAATAAGCCTCGGTGTCTGCGCGTGTCCAGGCCAAGAGTGGCCGGACGAGGGGGATGCTTTCATCAAAAGATGCCAGTATAGTCCGCGGGGGCATGCCTTTAAGGCCAGTAAGGCCTGCCCCGCGAAGGAAGTGCATTAAAACCGTCTCAGCCTGGTCATCGGCTGTATGTCCGACAACCACGGCTTGGGCTCCAGCTTTTCTGGCTTCGCGAAACAAGAATTGATAGCGCAGGTCTCGGGCAGCTTCTTCGACCGATAATCCATGCGAGCTGGCGTGGGCAGCGACGTCTGCTGAGCCGGATACAAAAGGAAGCCCAAGATTGGCGGCAAATTGGCGCACGTAGTCTATATCTTGCTCTGCGCCTGGCCGTAGGCGGTGGTTGAATGAAGCAATCAAAAGCGGGTAATGAAGCGTGTGCAGAAAATGTAAAAGCGCCATCGAATCTGGGCCGCCAGAAACGCCAACGGTGATCAGAATTCCGGGCTGCAAATATGAAATTGCCAGATCGGTTGCTGTGGTCATGGTTCACTCATTCAAGCCACACGGAAGCCATTCAGCTTTGCGCGCTGGATGGCTTCGTGGGTAATGTCAAAATTCGGACTGGTTAGAGCTGGTAAAGCTCAACCAGCACCCCGCTGGCGCTTTCAGGGTGAACAAAAGCATACCGTTTGCCGTCTGAAGCGGTGCGTGGTTGTTCGTTGATCAGGCGCACCCCCCGTGATTTCAGCTGGACCAACATGGCGTCGATATCGTCGACTTCCAGGCATATATGGTGCATGCCCTGACCACGTTTGTCGAGGTATTTGGCAATTCCAGAATCGAGAGTGGTGGGTTGTACTAACTCGATTTCGCCCCCCAGGAGAGGTAAAAAAGCGACTTTTGATTTCTCGACGGGCACATCGCGGAGTTCTTGAAGTTCTATACCAAGCGCATCGCGCCAGAAGTTGAGAGCGTCGTCAATGTCTTCGACAACAATGGCAACGTGATTAATCTGTTTGATTTTTGGCATGGGTTCCTCGAAGAGATCGTTTAGGTGGATAAAATGCTTTGGAGGGAAGTTTGATTATCTCGCCAGGTTGTTTCCAGCCAGGATAAGCCGGAAGTGTGCAAGCACAGTTTCATTCCTCTGGTATAAGGTAAATAAAGTTGGCCATATCTGGGCGTTCTTCCCAGCCCTGTTTTGGGTAAAAACCTCGTTCGTAAGATTCTTGATTTTTCCCATTCAGCAGGGAAAGACGATATGCGCCACGTTGGACAGCCTCGGTCTTAACTGCGTCCATTAACATGCTCCCCAAGCCTTTTCCGCGCGCAATTGGTAGAAGAAAAAGTTCGGAGATAAAACCTTCTGGGCCAGGCATAAACAAATACGCCAGCCAATGCACACTGATATAGCCAACCAGTAAATCAGTTTCGTCTACACTGATGTAGACCGAATGACTTTCATCAGCCAGACATTCAGCGAGTTGAGACTCAATTTGTGAAGTAACTTCGAGTGGCGTGTGGTTGATAATAGCACTGAACCCGCCCACTTCAAGCAGCAGGTTAGCCAGGGCGGGTGCGTCAGGAAAGCGAGCAGGGCGAATGATAAAAGTCATGGCTTCATTTTACCCTCAAATAAAGCTCGGCTGCGATATTTCGCTAGTTTCGCTAAAATCAGGTTGTTTACAAGGCTGGCGGAGCAGGGCCTCTGCAAGACCCGGAGACTGGCGATAACAGCATGCTGGTTCGGGTCTGGTGACCATCGCTTGCCTGGCGTGGGATATCCTGGCAAGCGATAAATTATTGTATTTGGATGGAAATTATCGTAAAATATTACTGTAAACTGAGCGGAGTATTTTCTTAACGAAAATGAAACCATCAAAACAAACCAACCTGAAAGGCAAGCGATTGCTTTGCTGGGCGTACCCGTAAGATAGGGATACCGGGAATCCACTTTTGGAGATTTTCTCATGGGTATCCAGGTTTAGATCTTTTCCATCGTATTAATTTCTGCCAGAGTACCCTGCAGGGTGCGCCTTTCCTGTTCCGTAAAATAATCACAAAAATACTGCCAGCTACCCGGGAGTGTTCCATCCATCCATCCGTTGGATTTACTCAACGGGCCAGTCAACGTGGACTGAGTCGGCAGCCCGAAGGAAAGAAGATGTCTTTTGTAGTTTTCGGAACGAAAACCATGTTTCGAATAAACATTTAAGCAAGGCAACAGGTACGTGGTACCAGGTCGCATCGATTTTTGTTCGCCGAGCGGCAAAGATTAGGATAGCAGGTAATAAGCAAAACCGATGAAATGGTTAGTCGATCCAATATTTGTTACTTGATTATTAGAGTGTGCAAGGGAAGGCTGAACTGCTTCGTGTACGCGCTATTCAAGATGTTTTATTCTTCGTGTTCATCTTCCAACATTCGGAAACCGAATCCGTTCAGACATGGCTGATACGGACCATTAACCAGGCAGGCTAAAATGGCATCCAAACTTTATTCTATGAGCAGTTCTGAACGTATTTCGCGCGGCGCGCGCCTTCTGTTTCGAGCAATGCGTCCCCGCTATGATGCTTTGCACTTACCTGAAAAGCATTTCACCCCTGAAGGTTTTGAATATCACATCTATTATCCGAGTGGGAAGGCGTTTCGGACTGTAATCTTGATTTATGGTATGACTATAGAGGGAAAGGATGATCCGCGGCTGATCAAATTCGCCCGTTCTTGTGCTAGCGTGGGGCTAAAGGTTGTCGTCCCGGACCTGCCCGGCTTGATGGACTTTCTAGTTCAAGAAGATGACATGCGCAGGCTCGAAGCCATTACCTGGATTGTTGGAAATGAAGGCGCAGAAAAAATTGGCCTGATCGGTTTCAGCACCGGTGGAAGTTACGCGTTGCTTTTGGCTGGACACCCGACCCTGCGGGAGTTGATTGGCCCTTTGGTGCTATTCAGCCCAATTTATGATGTCAGAGCGGTGGCTGATTACCTGCATGCGCCGTTTGAGCCACCCCCAGCAACCGAGAAGGATTGGGACCAGTATTACTGGTCCCAATATGTCATTACCCTGCGAAATTGCAGGCATCTGGGGCTTTCTGAGGCCGTACAGGATGGTCTGAAGATCCTTCTGGCAGATTATGAGAAATATCAGCTGGAGGTGAAGCGTATTTTTTATGACAACCATGTTGCGCCACTAAAATTGGTCGGACGCACTGACTTATTTCATGAGGGTGAAATTCTCGATCGCCTTTCAGCTCAAGGGCAGCTTAAAAGCGTGAAAAGCCCTGTATTTATTCTGCATGATGCTTCAGATCATCTGGTGCCACCCGATCAATCGCGCCGGATGGTCTCGGAGTTGGCGCGGCGTGGAGCAGGGTTTCGCCAGAAGGTGCTTGTGACGCCCTGGCTTTCCCATGTGACCATGAAAAACTTTGGTAGTCCAGCCGAATTATTCCAGATCATTTCGTATATCAGCGAGTTATTCAGGGTTGCCAGCTAGCGATATATCCGGAAAGTACAAAAAATTCGCCCTTCATGCTGCGGATGGTTGCGTGCTGGCGCCCATGATCTTGGGTTGGTATGGTTTTTTCCAATGATATTTGGGTATGACAGCATTTTTTGTTATACTGACAATAATCTTTATGGGTTGATGGGTAATATTGGTTTAAATTTGTGATTATGGTTGAACGGAATTTTGATTGGCAAAACTGGGTGGCAAACCAAGTTCAACCAGACCCTTTTCTCTGTTACCTGACTGTCCTTTAATGGTTTGCATAAACCTCAGTTGTTTGGAATTCTAATGAACTGGAAGGTTGATTGGTTTGGGTGGGTTGAATCTATGGGCGAAATTCGTTTTCCCCTTTGGCTTGGATCATCGCAGGAGGCTGATATGAAAATTGGGATAAGAATACCTTCAATCACGAAACGTATTGCAGCGCGCACCTCAGTCAGGCGCGCACTGCAAAATGGTCTGGGTCTCAAAGCGCCACGCGGCATGGGGTGGTTGACAAATCCGAAGAGAGCAGCATATAACCGAATTTACAACCGAACTACGACTGGCTGTGGGTTTATCTTTGTTTTGGGTTTTGTTCTCATAATGATCATCATCCGGCCGGGCTCATGATGATTATATTGATTGTATGAACAGCTGATCTAGACCTTGAAAGTGGCAGGTCTTGATTGAAGTCGGGAGGCGCTTAGGGGGCGTCATCGCGGGCGCAGCGGAAACCAACATCGAAGTTGACATAGGTTGGCTCATCCCAATAACGAAAGCTGGAGCGGGCGAGATCAGAGTAGTAATACCAGGATCCACCTCTCAAAACTCGATTCCCACCTGTTTTGAGATCTTCGCGACCATCAGTAGCTTTGTATGGATAAGGTTTGTATTCGCTGCTTACCCATTCCCATACGTTTCCGGCAAGATCGTAAATCCCAAATGGGCTTTTTCCGATTTTATAATCAGCCACTCTGGTTGTATCTGCTATGCCGCCAAAGAAGTTGGCATAAGGCTTGTCGAGGTCATCACCCCAGGGGAAGGTGCGTGCGTCAGAGCCACGTGCGGCTTTTTCCCATTCGGCCTCGCTTGGTAAGCGCGCACCTGCCCATTTGCAATAGGTGATAGCCTGGTTCCAGTTAACATAAATGACCGGGTAATTGCCAAAAGCGAGATCACCGAAGTAACTTCTGCGGGATGCGGATGAACTGCTGGCTGGAGGCTGGCAGACTTTTGCCTGGGTACACAGGTTATACATGTCATTGGTTACTTCGGTTTGGTCAAGCCAATATGCCGGTAGCGTTACCGTATGCACAGGTTTTTCATCTTCCTGACCATTTTTGCTGCCCATTGTGAATGGTCCGGCTGGCACATAGACCATTGCCATCTTGTCTTCGCTGCGTTTTAGAATTGAACCTGGCCCAAGCGTTGGGATGGGCGTGCGTGTTGGAGTAGGAATAGGTGTGAGTGTTGATGTGGGTGTAAGGGTGAGCGTGGGCGTGATGGTTGGAGGGATGGGTGTGGATGTGCGCGCAACTGCGACCAGTGTGGCTTTACTGAGAGCGCCATTGGCGGTAAGGTTGGTATAAGTCATCCCGGTAATGCTCAATAGAATACCCAAAAGACCAAAGGCCAGGGTTAACAGCAGGGCGGGACGTATGCGCCGTAGGATGGTCTTCCAGAGTGGAGGCGGAAGTGGAGACAGCCTGTCCATAACACCCTGAGGATCGGCTGGATGGTTCTTTGCGCTACGCAATTTGGAAGCCATGGCACGCGCCGCAGCCAGGGATTTTCTGGCATTCGCATAGCTCTGCTGGATCTGCTCACTTGCTTGAAGTTTTTCGAGCAAGGTTCTGGATGATGCTTCATCCGATGCGATTTGCATTGCTGCTTCGATCAACGGGCGGGCAGTTTTTGGATCGTAAGCTTTTAGGGCAGCGCTTGCCTGAGTTGCCAGATCCTGGTATTGTTTGGATTCTGTTGCGGTCAGGGATTGGCTCAGCGCACGGGCAAAAGTGGCGCAGTCGGGAAAGCGTTTTGAAGGTTCCTTCGCGAGCGCCTGGTTGATGATTGCATCCAACCTGGTGGTGATCAGCTGGTTGGATTGGCTGGCGGGTGGAACGGTCTCGCGTACATGTTTGAGATAGATTGCCAGCGGCGTGTTGCCATCGAAAGGGACTTTGCCGGTGAAAAGTTCATACGCCACCACACCCAGGGCGTATTGATCGGAAAACCGGGTTGGGTGTTCACCTTCGGCCTGCTCGGGAGAGATGTAATGAGGCGTACCACGGGTCAATTCAGAGCTGGTCACTCCAGCTGTTTCGACCGCGCGCAGAATGCCGAAGTCTGTTAGGCGGGCGTTGCCATCATCAGTCAGCAGGATATTGCCCGGTTTAATATCTCCGTGGACACTACCCTGGTTGTGGGCAAAATCTAACGCCGCGGCGATATCACTGATGATATGGGCAATCTGGCGGAAATTGAGGCGGCCATGTTTTTGTGCAAAGTCATGTAAATTGCCAGCGGGCATGTATTCCATGACCATAAAAAGACGGTCTTTTTCTTCAACCAGATCGATCACTTGTGCGATGTTCTCGTGTTTAATGGCCGCTGCTGCGCTTGCTTCGTGTGTAAATCGTTGGATTAATTCCGGATTATTAAAGAGAGTTGGCAGCATGAGTTTAACAGCCACCATTTTCTTAAGTAATGGGTGCTCTGCT
>CAINXK010000629.1 GCA_903854805.1 uncultured Anaerolineae bacterium | reverse complement strand
TCACCGGTTTCACTGTGCTGAGACAAGGAAACAAACCCAAACTGATCGTGACTCTGGGCCACATCCTCTTCGCTGACTAGCGCGAGAATATCTTCGTCAAAAATTTCGCTTTTCCGATCTGCAAGTTCCTTGAACTTGCTGAATGCATTATTGATTTCAGCTTCACTCTCCATCGTCACGCCCAACTCTTGAAGACGTAATTTGAATGCATTTCGCCCGCTTAACTTGCCCATGACAATCTTGTTGTTACTCCAGCCCACGTCTTCCGCGCGCATGATTTCGTAGGTATCCCGTGCCTTGAGCACTCCGTCCTGGTGAATTCCTGAGGCATGAGCAAAGGCGTTCGCCCCTACTACCGCCTTATTTGGTTGAACAACGAAACCGGTGGTTTGACTAACGAGACGACTGGCTGCAACAATGTGTTTCGTATCAATGCCAAGTTCAAGGTCAAAGTAATCCCGGCGTGTCTTGATTGCCATCACGACTTCTTCAAGTGAACAATTTCCCGCGCGTTCACCCAAACCATTGATGGTGCATTCCACCTGACGTGCCCCTCCAATCTTTACACCCGCGAGGGAATTGGCGACTGCCATTCCCAGATCGTTGTGGCAATGCACAGACCAGACCGCCTTGTCGCTATTAGGAATCCGTTCCCGCAAGTTCTTGATGAAATTTCCATATAACTCCGGTATTGCGTACCCAACAGTGTCCGGCACATTGATCGTTGTTGCGCCTTCGTGAATAACCGCTTCAATCACCCTGCACAAAAAATCGGGCTCAGACCGGTAAGCATCTTCAGCACTAAATTCGATATCCGCCATCAGATTGCGAGCAAATCGCACTGCAAGCTTTGATTGCTCAAAAACCTGGTCTGGTGTCATTCGGAGCTTCTTTTCCATGTGCAGAGGACTCGTCGCCAGAAACAAATGAAGTCGAGCCGACTTGGCAGGCTTGAGCGCCTCCGCAGCCCTCGCAATATCACGATCACTCGCGCGAGCCAAGGAGCAGACGGTGGAGTCTTTGATGGCCTCAGCTATCGCTTTGATACATTCAAAATCGCCATTCGAACTGGCTGCAAATCCGGCTTCAATCACGTCAACCTTAAGTCTTTCAAGTTGACGGGCGATTCTGAGCTTCTCATCACGGGTCATGGATGCTCCCGGAGACTGCTCACCGTCACGCAATGTAGTGTCAAAAATCACCAATTTGTCTGCCATGTCATTCACTCCTGAGTTCTCAAAAAATCGCATTGGGAATTGTCATGCCAACAAAAAAGCCCGTTGCGATGGCATACGGGCTTTTAGGGTTGATGCAATAGGTCGCTAACAACTCCACCCGCAGGGTGACAGTGCTAGTAATAGAGATTGCTTCAGCATAACAAAACTGTACCACACGTTTTGACGACTGCCATCATCCGATGCTAATTTTCCAAAGAAATGTCAGGCTACTTATGCAAGCCGCGTTCCTCGGGTTCATCCGTTGAAGTGCTGATCACGCTGGTTTGAATCCCCTTCGCCTTTCGCCAGAAATAAATAACGTAGCCACTCAGACCGTAAATCACGAAAATGCCGAACATAACGATTGGTGGATCAATGTTGATCACAGCAATTCCAATAGCGATCAACACGATGACAGCGAACGGCACGCTGCGTTTCATTTGAATATCCTTAAAACTGTAAAACGGGACATTCGTCACCATGGTCAACCCTGCGTAAAGTGAAACCGCGAACATTGGCCACGCAAGATGAGTACCGGCTTGGCCCAAATCGGTCATGAGCCAAATAAATCC
>CAINXK010000628.1 GCA_903854805.1 uncultured Anaerolineae bacterium | reverse complement strand
GCTCATTTCTATCAAGTAATTGCCCCTGAGTGGCATGCCTAATGAAACTAGCATCATTAGCGAGCCCAAGATAACCAGTGCGCGAGGGTTCGCATGGGTTACAGGAATCCTTTTTATCTTATTGGAATCTAAGAAGTCTAATGCTTCTTGGTTACCAATCTTAAATAACCCATCAATGGCATGTTGCCGAACGGAGCTATCTTCATCGCCTACGGCTGCGATAAGGAGCGGCACCACTGCCGAATTTTTGGATTTACCTAATTTGTACGCCGCAGATCTACGCTCTTGGTCATCCCCGTATTTTAGTTTCCAAACCAAAAATTTTAACTGTTGGTCATCCATAATTCGTCTCTGCTGAAACTGCAAATTATCAAAACTCCTATTCAGCGCCCAGCCTCCTGTGCACGCTTTGTGTGCGACCTGTTCGCCTACCATAACGATGGCTCAAAAAAAACGACATCACCAGCATAACCAGATTTTACAACGAACTTGACTTTTTGCAACAACCCAAAAACTTTGAGTTACAAAACGGCATGGTTCAAATTAGATTGACACTTTCAAAAACATGATTGACAGTTTTTCGGCGCGAATATCGGAATATTAGGAAAAATCTGCTACAGATGGCCGTTTTAGCCGGTTTCCGACCAAAAATTTTTCGATAGTGTAAATCAAAGTGTCAATCTAACTTTCCGGGTTTCTGAACCATGCCTACAAAACATTTGCTAAAAAGGTGGACTTTGCCAAACAAAAATGCAGGCAATCCAGAACGCCAAATTTGGAAAACCTGACTTTGATTGAAAAGCGACAAAGCCAACGAAACCGAGATAATTTTATAAAACCGACCACAAACAAAACTGAAGCCACAAAACAAAGCCATTCAAAATCAATACTAACCAAAACCAAAGTCGAAAATTCTTGGTGCTAATTTTTGCGGCTCGATGTAGTTAAACCGAAACTTTGCCGGTAAAAAGAAATACAAAAGCCCAGGTTTCAAAATCTAACTCACGGTTTCTTTAGGAATCTTAAATAGAAGGCTACAAAAACCAAAACAATGCTGATATTCGCTATCAGCCGCTCCCAGAATCGATTCTTGAAAAACAGTACATCCATGCAGACGATAACCGTTATCATTAGCAAAGCGAAAAGCAAAGCATAGCCATTCTTTGTCATTTCAATTCTCCATTTCAAAGACATCACCACGAAGATGGCTTCAATTCAGAGTTGCACGGCCAACGGCAGGTGTTATGCCCCTTTAGGGTAAAAGCGCGGGATTCGGCGGGCTTATCGCTATCAGGTGACATTGCGATTCGGCGGTTTTCTCGTTATTTTACGTTCTCAATCGGGTGTATTCGGCAGTGTTCGTTATTAGGCAGTGTTCGTTTGGCGTAAATTCTTTTCAAACGCCTTTTTCATCAATGTAGAGATTGGAATTAGCATCAGCCAGCCGAATAATCCTTTCGGATACATGGTCATTATTCTTGATGCTTCTGTTCCATCAGATGATTTGCGAAATTCCCACGTTTCTATAAAGTGAGTGGCTAGATTTTGCAATGGGGAGTTAAACTCTTGAAATCGTAACACTATTCTGTTGGCAACATCCCATTCAATAATTTCTTCAACATGCGATGATCCATCGTTGTTTTGCACTTCTATTCTTGACCCTACCAACTCTGGAGTTTTCACTTGAAAGTGAGCACTTTTTATTCCTGGGAGAATTGAATATCCTTTAAATTCTGACCAGCGTTCAGTATCGAGAATTTCTGCACAAATTTCTGGCGAAGATTTTTGAATATAGCCAACGATTTTTACTTCAATAGGATTCATCTTTATGTCTTCTCATGGAAAATCTTACTGGCTATGCCCGCCTAACGGCAGGCGTTATGCTCTTTTAGGGTGCAAGGACGGGGATTCGGCAGAAAAAGCCGCTGCGTGAGACCCCGAATCCGCCACAGGGCCGGTTTCCTGAAAGTGTGGCGGAACGCCCGCGCTTGTCCGGCGCACGCGGTGTTGGGTGGCGTTATTGTTAAGATGCTTCAATGTTTTGGCTATTACCTTTTCTAGTAGCAAAATAAAATATCCCGCTAACTACCATTGCAATTCCCAAAGCAATGATATATGTCATTGTAATACCCAGCGGTTTCAAGCAAATTCCAATTACGATAAAAAAGAACGCATAGGATACAGAACCGAATGCAATGCCGCGCAACAAATTGGATACAGTTTGCGCTCCCTGCTGAATATGCGTAAAAGTTGCGAAAATCACGCCAAAAATTGGAAAGGTTGATATTAAACCGCTAAGTTGTGCGCCTAGAATATTGGCGAATGCTGTCAGACTGACAACAAAAGTTGTTGCAATAACAATTCGGGCGGGAAAATCCCATTTTGGCGGAGCATTTTTATTTTTTGGAACAGGGTACTGTGGAATAATACGCAATGTCACGATGATGGCAATGAGCAATACAATAAATGCAGGAAAGAGTTGCCAAGTAAAACTATTCAAAATCATTGTCATCACCAAATAAGAAGTAATGGCAGAAGCCGCACTAATCACCCAACTGCTTTTTTGCGCCGCTAGGCTATAAGTTAAGCAAAAGACGCACATAGATACCTGCCCCGCCAAATTACCACTTGCAGCCTTGCTTGCAAAATCAAGCCCATATTGATTGGCGAGAATAAAGGAAATAGGCCCCGTAGTCAATGGAAGTCCTACAATTAAGCCATTGACAACAGAGCCCCAGCGCCGCCCAGCCAATGTTGCCAAGCCAATAAGTAAGGGAGTTGCGAGAAATTTGAATAATATTATGTTCATCGAGTAGGCAATATTTGTTCAGGTTTAACTATTCTTATAGGTGGAAGCCTCCCAACGGCTGGCGGTACTGGCGCTGGGGCGGGCGTGGACAATGTTTGGGAGCAGGAAAAACTCGAAGCCAGAAAAATGCTTGACGCGAAGCGTGCCGCAGAATCCCATACGTCAGGTGCACGCTGTGTGTGC
>CAINXK010000627.1 GCA_903854805.1 uncultured Anaerolineae bacterium | reverse complement strand
CTGCCACAAAAACGGGGCAGGGTGGGGTGAAGAGCCTTTTGGGGAAGGGGGCAAACCATCGATTTTTAATCGCCCGAGCAGCAGAACCAGGATGGTTCAGTGCCAAAACGAAGAGCTTGTGAGTAAATACAAATGGACAATTTATTATTCGGAAACCGCCCGGCGCTTTGTCAGAGCCAATTGCGCTGCATTGGAACACAATTGAAGCATTGGCTAGGCCGTATTGATTACCTAAAAATTTGTGTTTTTCGATATTAGTGTATAATTTTTAATATAACCAGTCTGTCTAGTCAATAAGAGGTAGAAATGAATAATGTCTGGCAATTACAGGAAGCAAAAAGTAAATTCAGCGAACTTGTGGATCGGGCTATAGCTCAGGGAACTCAAATAGTAACACGGCGCGGAAAGAATGCCGTGGTTGTGATGCCATTCGATGAATACATAAAGCTGACGGAAAAAAGAGAAAGCTTTTCAGATTTTCTTTTTGCTTCCCCTCTGGCAGGGAGTGAAATACAAATTGATCGGGATAAAAGCTTGCCGAGAAGGTTCGAAATTGAGCCATGAAATATCTCATCGACACCTGCGTTTTTTCTGAATATACACGCAAAATGAAGAACGAGCGTGTGATCGGATGGTTAAAAAGCATTCAGGATGAGGATCTATTTATTTCAGCGATTACCGTTGGAGAAATTCAGCATGGTATCGAGCTTCTCCCTGATTCCCATCGGAAAACCGAATTGCAAGGTTGGATGAACAATGACCTGATTGAAAAATACGGTGACCGCATCCTTACCCTGGATACGCAGACAATGTTCGTCTGGGGAGGGCTGGTGGCACGCTTAGAAAAAACTGGACGCCCAACCGGACTGATGGATTCGTTGATCGCTTCGGTCGCCTTAAGTCACAACCTGATCGTTGCAACCAGAAATATCGATGATTTTTCTTATACGGGAGTCCAATTGATTAATCCATGGAATTAATACAATAACATTTGCGGATCAGGCTGTCGATGACAGAGTATCTACCCCTCATAAAAAAGCCCTGGCGTAAATTCCAGGGCTTTTTTATTGCACGCTTTGCTCAATTCCGTCCAATCGCAAACATCTTTTCCTGAATGAACGCAACAAAGAACAACCCGCCTGGTGAGAGGCGGGTTGTTGTGTTGATGTGGGGAAATTATTATTCGTCATATCCTGCGGCACTTTGTCAGGGCCGATTGCGCCCGGATTTGGGTCTGGTCAGCCCTGGGGAAGTTGGTTTGCAAGGGTTTTCCACTCACGAGCACCAATATTTGCACCGTGATTGATGTGCACACAGTCAAAATTCTAGTTCGGTTTTCAACTACGAATTATTCTAGCCGCCCGCTATACAGGCCGCCTCAGTAGCGTACCATGCCCCCCCGATGATCCGCTGATATGTGTTATTTTGCCATGGCCCCGAGCACACTGCCGCCGCCACCACAGGCGCTGCCACTCCCTACGGCACCATCCCTGACATCACAACTTGCTCGCCCGATTTGCAGGAGAAGTATAACTTAGCCTTGCGGGTCAGGTTGAGACTGCCGTAACGTGTGCCACAGGATGTGCTGGCGACATAGCTGTAGGTGTACGACGGAAGGGTTTGGTAGTAACTGCCGGTGGGCAGGCTGTATTGCTGCATGGCGCCTGCGGTATTCATCAATGTGATTGCGATCGGCGCACCGGTCTGATTACGAATTTGGAGGTTGGATGTACCCACCTTGGCTGCGATTGCGCTGCTGATGGGCAGCATGCTGAAGAGCATGGCCAGGATAACGAGTGTTACAAATGCGATCTTTTTCATTGAAACTCCTTGTGGTGGTGCAATGAGGTGGTTCTGATTTTCGTCGCCTGTTGAAATGCCCGCACTTAATTGGCATGTCAATGGTTTAGATTGATGAAAAAAGTATACTATATTGTGCAAAAATTCACATTAGCTTTCTGTTTATCTTTTTCTAAACAAATGTTTACAATTTTTTTCTAGACAATTACGGAGGATGCTCGCGATGATGATCTGCCCCGCCCAATCACGAACATGCTTTTCAGCATTTATGGCGATGCCACAACCAACAACCCGCCTGGTGAGAGGCGGGTTGTTGGTTGTGGCATCTGCAATGCTGCGCTACTACGATTTATCCCTTTGTTATTCCCGCATCAGAGCCTGAAATCCGGCTTGTTGAAAATGGGCATCGGTGGTTAAGGCTTCTGTTATTTCGTGTTCTTGCATGACGACGAAGGATATGCAATCGATCAACCCCCAATCTTTATCTGCGCGTTTGACAAACAAAGCCATTCCTTTTTGGTACAGATCTTCAGAGAGTGGCACAATCACAACCTTCTCATCTGTCTCCAGCGATCGAAGTAATGCAACGCTTGCTTATCGGAACGGACGTTTCGATAACGCATTCCCAATTTCAAGCAAAATAGCGCGGGTTGTCACCAAAATAACATTGTCTAATTTTTCGGAAAGTTGGACGGCCTTTTCATGAAACGAGTCTGTCTCGATCGATAACGCAATCACAAAGGCGCTATCGAGAAAAATTTCAGGCTTCATCTATGCTTTTCCCGCTGTAAAGGTAATCATCCAGGTTCTCGGCCAGATCAGTTGGGCCTTTTAATTTGAGTGAGCGGGCCGTCGCCAAAAACGAATTCCTTTGGGCGCGTACAGGCTTTACAGTCCTCACCGTAATCCGGATGCGAGTGTTTGGCTCCAGTTGCAGCGGCAAATCCGGACGGATAACTTGACCGTCGTAAATTGCTTCAATTGTTTTCAAGACCATAGCCATGCTCCTTTCATGACATTATTGTACACCGAATTGGGGCGGCTGTTAAATCAAAACAACCCGCCTGGTAAGAGGCGGGCTGTTTTTTGTCGCGTGGAGAAATTATTATTCGTCATATCCTGCGGCATTTTGTCAGGGCCGAATGAACCCTGGCAAAATTGGCAACGATTTGATTGATTATTCGCAATACCGCATAAGTTGCTTTTTTATATCTTTATCACCAACGTGGTTTCCAAGTTTTTAGCGCTAAGCCCGCAGGGAACCCCAATTGGACGCGGATTTTCGCGGATGTACGCGGAAAAACCAAAAGATTTTTGCTTTTTCCGCGCTTGTCGGCGCTCGTCCGCGTCCCAAAAGAATTTGAATAAGCAAGTTATGCTCCACT
>CAINXK010000626.1 GCA_903854805.1 uncultured Anaerolineae bacterium | reverse complement strand
CCCGGGCAGGACATGCGCTGACCAGCGCCAGCAATCTTTCAGCGCTATTCGTCTTCTTTGTCTGCCGTCACGTATGGGATCAAGCCCTTGCGATAGGCTTCTTCTTGCAGGGGCCGCGCCAGATGGCGCGCATCCACAATAAAGCCATTCAGCGTTACCATCCAGGCCATTGAATTTCTTTCCATACGGCTGGGCAAGGTCCAATGAAAATCCATCATTCCAATTTTAAGGATCTGCTTGATCAGCGTGGATTTGGCCCCGCCGGTACTCTTGGATAAGCCAAACCAGGCGCACAGCTCATCAGAACGCAGATGGATTTTCTGGCTCTTATCGAAGAGAAAATTGACCGAACCGACCGTATTGGCAATACCGCAGGCCCAACTATTGGCTTTACCAGCCAGCAAAGGCGAGGGCCTTTTACGCGCCAGTGCTGCCGCCATTTCTCGGCAAAGCTGGGCGTATTCATCGCTCAGCTTCTCACGGCAGAGAGCATCAGTCAGCGCAACAATATCTGTGTAGATCGGGATCAGTGCTTCTGGTACGGATAAACTTTTTGATGTAGGGGGCATCTCAAACTCCTCGTTTTTTAGCGGGCGCCTGTAAGTTTTTAGCGCCAGTACCCAGATTTTACCTGCGCCTTGCCGCTGCCTGGTTCTCGCAATCTCTCCACAAAAAGCCCAGAAAAGTCTCTTGCCACCCTTGAAAACCTGGGCCTTGCTGGTAGTTCTTTTCAGCCATGGGAAGAAGATCACAGACCTGGCCTGCTTCTGCAACCAGGACAAGCGCTGAGTAAATCCTCGCTATTTTGGGAAAAGCTGCTGATGATGACTTTACACCCATCAAAGCTCCTGGCACTATTTTACATCCAAAATTAATTTTCAGCTACTCACTCGCATCCAGCCGGTGTATTCAGATCTTGACCATCCCACCCACTGCCAACCAGTCAACCCAATTCGATAGACTGCCAGGGCCGAATATCACGGCATTTGCCAGATTAGCGATCCAATTTACAAATACTCTCATCCAATTTTTAATCATTGCTCAGGTTGTACTAAACCAACGGGCGTATCATTATGTTTACATTCTCCGTAAACAAACCGCCAAAGGGCCAGGGCCGGCCACAAGGCGGTTTGGGTTTTAATAAGGCCTGGTTGCCAGCCACTCTCATTCCGCAGCATGGCACCCATCAGAAGTCAATCAGTGAATTAATACAGGGGCTGCCATCAGGCAGCCCCTGTCTACTTTATCCCAAGAAACAATCTACTACTTCAGGAACGAATTCACAAAATCCAGAACATTTTGCCTGTCCATGCGGAAGACACCGCCAGTTCCGGCACAGTTGCTGTTGATCCCAAAAGAGGTCACGCCCGCGACCACATTGCTGTTACCCAGGAAGTTCGGGCCACCCGAATCGCCAAAGCAGGTGCCGCCGGTGCTGGCATTGTTTGAAAGCAGCAAGGAAAAATCGCCTGTATAACCGGGCACATTGATCTGGTTCAACTTGGGAGTGGCGACCATGCGGGTCTTAAGCTTTGAATCTTTATACGCAGTTGCATCCGGGAAACTCTTCTGAAGACCATAACCTACCGCTGTAAAGGTTACATCCTGCTGACCGCGTTTTGTCTTTAAGGCATCCAACTGATTCACGGTCGGAAGCCGGCCATAAGTATCCTTGGTGACTGGCGCACACAGGGTAACCACACCCACATCGTGCAGCACAAATGAACCTTCATTAAACTGTGGGTGCGTGGCAACACCGCAAAACTCAACGCTGGTTGGGCCGCCATACGGATAACCCAGTTCAGGTTTATCCTGGAGATCAGCCTCAAACCAGACGCGCCCACCGCTGGTGCCATCGGTGCAATGACCGGCTGTCAACATGACGGTTGGAGAAAGCAAGGTGCCAGAACAGCGCCAGGCTGGTGCGCCATCAACATCAAAAATCAAGAGACCCACATACGGGTGCCCATTTCCATCCGGGTTGCCATCGGTAATGGCACCGGCAATACCCACAACACCAACTACCAGGAGAGCTGTGATTAAAATTGCGAACCAGATCTTTTTCATTTCAACTCCTATGATTCAATCAGACTTGTCATTCTGAATTAGAAACACGTTGCCCGAACTGCCATGCTCAATAGATTATTCTGCGATGGTGTTGTAGATCTTCACAAGCACTCCCCGAGCATGGTGCCCCGGAAAAGCAATCAAGATGCAAAGCTGATGGAAAACAAGAATGGATTTATAAAATAAGCACCATTTTGATCCGACAGAATGATCCGTATTCCATGAAACAGTCGGGGTTTGAACCTTGCAGGCCTAAATCAAGGTTCTTGAAAAGAATAGAATGGCTTTGTATGGTTAAGTCCGCGCTCAGCTCCTGGCAGTGATTAAAACAAAAACCACCGAAGTACAATAACCTTCAGTAGCCCGGCGATCTGCCTCAAAAAGCGCACAGATCCATGACTTTGCGCCCTCACTTTACAATGGGTTTGCCTTTTTGAGTTTGAAATGTTGTTATCGCAATACCGCATAAGTTGCTTTTTTATATCTTTATCACCAACGTGGTTCCCAAGCTTTTACCGCTAAGCCCGCAGGGAACCCCAATTGGACGCGGATTTTCGCGGATGTACGCGGAAAAACCAAAAGATTTTTGCTTTTTCCGCGCTTGTCGGCGCTCGTCCGCGTCCCAAAAGAATTTGAATAAGCAAGTTATGCTCCACT
>CAINXK010000625.1 GCA_903854805.1 uncultured Anaerolineae bacterium | reverse complement strand
TGCTTAGTAAACCAGGTTCTTTTTGTCGGTCGTGATGCGTTTGCGAAACATGTAGTAAGTCCAGCCTTGATATGCTAGAACGATGGGTACGAGTATCAACGCGATGATAGACAGGACCGTCAGTGTATATTGTGATGCTGAGGCGTTGTAGATAGTCAGGCTCCAGGCCGGATTGGTGGTGGAAAGCATTACGTTGGGGAAGGTCATACTGAAGAAGGTGACCTGGGTCAGGACAATATTTAGCCCTACCATGATGAACGCCCAGCCTTCCATCTTTTGGTTGATGAAATAACCTGCTGCGAGCAAAACTCCTACTGCTGTGATTGGAATGATGCCAGGGCTGACGATGCCGCGTTCCCAGAACCCGGCGACATAAGTGAAAATGCCCAGGGTGATATAAAGAACCGAAGCGCCCCCCCAGAGTTTTTTGGCCAGCCGGTTGGTGCGCTCACGCAATTCCCCGTCCAGTTTCAGTCCAAGGAAGTTTACGCCATGCAGTAAGAAGATTGAGACTGTGGTTAAGCCACCCAGTAAGCCGTATGGATTGAGCAAGGTAAATAAATTCCCGGTGAACATCATTTTTCCGTCAATCGGTACCCCACGGGCAAGATTGGCGAAGGCGGTGCCCAGCAGCAGCGCGCTCAAGAAAGAGCCGATCGCGATCATCCAATCGAAGGTGTTGCGCCATTTTGGGGCGGCATCCTTCGAGCGATACTCAAAGGAAATTCCTCGAATGATCAAGCCGACCAGCAGCAGGAAGAGCGCCAGGTAAAAACCGCTGAACATGGTGGCGTACCAATTTGGAAAAGCCGCAAAGGTCGCGCCACCGGCTGTAAGCAGCCAGACTTCATTTCCGTCCCAGGTTGGGCCAATGGCATTGATGATGGCGCGGCGTTCGACATCTTTCTTTCCAAGGAAAGGTAATAGCATGCCTACGCCAAAGTCAAAGCCTTCCAGAAAGTAGAAACCAATCCATAATACAGCAACCAGAACGAACCAAAGGGTTTGTAGAAATTCGTATGACATGATATTCCTCCGTTAATCCTGCGAACCAACGAGTGCAGGCGCGACGTCAACCGATTCTTGCATGGCTGCGTCTGGTCCGGCGATGGCATATTTATGCATGAGGTAGACCATCGCAAATGCTAGGGACCCATACAGCAGGGTGTAGCCGATCAGCGATATCCACAGTTCAACGATGGTCAGGTTAGGTGAGACGGCATCCTTGACTTTGAGTAGGCCGTATACAATCCAGGGTTGGCGTCCCATTTCGGTCAGGATCCAGCCGCTGGCATTGGCAGCGTAAGGCAGGATCAGCAGCCAGGGCACCCATTTCATCCATTTGGCTTTGGCGATATCACCGCGAAGGTTTGCCCAGATAAAGAAGGCGGCAAATCCCATCATCACAAAACCAAAGGCCATCATGATGCGGAATGTCCAGTAAGTCACAATCATAAGCGGGATGTAATCGTCCGGCCCATATTTTTGGACTGCTTCAGCCTGAAGATCTGTGACACCTCTGACTTCACAAGAAAAATTATTGCATGCCAGAAAACTCATGGCGTAAGGTATACGGATGGACCAGACTTCCTGCTTGCCTGAAAGATCACCGATCGTAAGCAGTGAGAAGGATGCTGGTTGTTCGGTTTCCCACATTGCCTCGAGGGCGGCGATCTTCATCGGCTGCACATCGCGCATAAACTGGCCCAGAGCGTGCCCGGCAAAGAATAGTGATATGCCAGCAATCAGGCCAACCAGAGCCGCCATCGAAAATGAACGTTTGAACAGCTCAACATTTTGTTTGCGGGAAATATGATACGCGCTGACCGCCAGGATCAAGAAGGCTGCCATGGCGAAGCCGTCAGAGACGGTATGCCAGAAGAATATCCAGCCTTTAAAGTTGCCAACCAGGGCGAAAAAGTTAATTAATTCCAGACGGCCATTGGCTGCATTAAAAACGAACGATCCAGCTGGCGGTGCTTGCATAAAGCCGTTGGCTAACAGGATGATCAAAGCGGACAGGTTGGAACTGATTGCAACCACCCAGATAGCTGCCAGGTGTACCTTCTCTGGAACTTTGTGTTCGCCAAAGATCCAGATACCCAGGAAGGTGGATTCGAGAAAAAATGCTAATAATGCTTCAATCGCCAGGGGGGCACCAAAGATATCGCCGACATAGCGGCTGTACTCACTCCAATTCATGCCAAATTGGAATTCTTGCACAATCCCGGTCACGACTCCGATGGCAAAGTTGATCAGGAATAATTTTCCCCAGAACTTGGACATTTTTCGCCAGGTTTCATCCTTGGTTAGATAATAGCGGGTTTGCATGAAGGCTATAAACCAGCCCATGCCCAAGGTCAGTGGGACGAACAACCAATGGTAAATGGTGGTGAGTGCAAACTGCCACCGTGAAAGAGTAACTGGATCCATACGTTCTCCTTGTGCGAATAAAAACAATACAAAATAGTGGTTGGCCAGGCAGATTGATTGAACTGGCCACCGCTATGATTACGCTATTGAGATTGGGATGATACTTACCAACGGGCTGGATTGTGTTTCGACCGATAGGTCAGCAAAGTTAATCGATGCCATTTCGCGCAGCATGGCTCTTTGAACACGATCCCATTTTGTCTGTACACGACAATCACCTTGAAAGGGGCAATTATCGCTTCCTTTTGCCTGTAGGCAGTCGGAGATGCACAGCGGTCCTTCAAAAGCCTCAACTACATCTTTGAGGGTGATTTCGCTGGCGGGGCGGGCAAGCTGTAAACCGCCTTCGCGGCCTGTGAAGGTTAAAATCAGTCCGAAATGTGCAAGTTGAGCCACTATCCGAGGCAAGAAGGATTGTGGAATGAGCATTTCCTCTTGAATGGCGGATGAGGGTGTTCGAACTTCTGCCTGGCGAGCGGCCAGGGCGAGAATAACGCGAACGGCATAATCTGTCTGGCGGTTAATTCTGAGCATATTTTCCTGCTGAATAATTACTGGACCGGTAAACGTTTACTTGTATTGTAATAGTTACATAGAGATTCTATCTACTGCGGATTGTCATGCTCATATCGTGATAAATGTCACTAATGATTTGTTTTCAGGGACGAAATATTATTTATGTACAAATAAAATGGGGTCAAGGTTGGAATCAAAGACAGCCCGCCAATTTTTTCTGTGGGCGGGCTGTCAAGACAATTTATTATTTGTTGGATTTTTTGGAGATAAAGCTTAGTCAGCAGGAGCGGCGGCTGGTTGTGGTTCTGGGCCATCATAGGTTCGGAGTTGCGGCCATTTTAGCATGATCAGGATTGCGGCAAGAATGGTTCCAATGCCTCCAGAAATGATCGCAAAGGGCACGCCAAAGGCTGCAGCAACCAACCCGGATTCCACTTCGCCTAATTGAGGGCCACCCTGGAAGAATATCTGGTTGATGCTGGTCATCCGTCCGCGAATATGATCTGGTGTTTGCAGTTGTCGAATTGTATTGCGGATAATGGTGCTGACTGCATCTGCGGCGCCGATGAGAACCAGGGCGAACATGGCAAGCAAGAAGCTATTGGAGAGACCGAAAGCAATGGTTGCCAATCCAAACAAGACGACCGCGGATAGAAATACCGGTCCTTGTTTACGAATGTTTGGAAGCTGTGAGACAACCAGGCCCGCACTCACCGAGCCAATGGCCTGGGCCGAGATCAGAAACCCGTAGCCCACCTCGCCAACCTGGAGTATGTCACGGGCTACGATTGGCATCATGGTGTTTGCTGAAGCAAAGAAGGTCGCGAAAAAATCCATGATCATGGTGGAGAAGATGATTTTGCGCGTGAAGATAAACCGGATCCCGTCGCTCATGGCTTGCAGGCTGATGCCACTGGCTTTTTTAACATCTTGTGGAATATCGCCGATCGCCAGCAGCGCAAAAATGACTGCCAGGAACGAGACCGCATTAAAGAAATAGGTGTAACCCTGCCCAAGTGTGGCGATGACCATACCGCTCAAGGCCGGACCGATAACGGCGCCGGAATTAAATGCAATCGAGTTCAGGCTGAACGCACTGGGCAGATCCTGGGCATCAACCAGGTTCGGAACAATTGCCTGTCGCGCGGGGCCGTCAAACGCAATTGCGGCGGCCTGGATGGCGGTCAGTGCATATATATGCCAGATCTGAATCTGCCCTGTGAAAGTCAACAGTGCCAGTCCGGCGGCTGTCAGGGCCATCAGGCTCTGGGTGATGAATATAATCGTGCGGCGGTTATAGGTATCGGCAAAGGTGCCGCCAAAAAGCGAGAAGACGATCACTGGCAAAATTCGCGCCAGGCCTATCCCACCCAAGGCGAGTGGGTCTGGTGTACCAGTCAGGCTGCGGATGTGCCAGTGGATGGCGGCCAGCTGCATCTGGGAGCCGGCGATCGAAATTAACAGTCCGGCCCAGAGCATAAAAAAGCGCCGGTTTTTTAGAGCGGGGGGAATTCTAAATAGCATGAAAATCAATATCCAGTTCGGTGTATTTTATGGATTTTATTAAAAAAAGGTGGGCAGCCAGTGTTCAATTTAATCAGAAGTCATTGAAAAATATATCAAGTGCCCCAATCGCGTATGTATAAAAAATCGTAGCCAGCCGTTCTTGAACTGATCTTGGCGACTGGCGGCATGACCCTTTTGAAATGGTTTCGGCGGATGCGGTTGATCACTGTTTCCACGAATTTTGGATCGAAACCAGCTTCAATGCACTCGTCCGGGTTATAGCGTTGGTCTACAAGCAGGAACAACAGGCGGTCAGCCTGCTCATAGGTAAAGCCCAATTCTTGCTCATCGGTTTGTCCGGCCCATAGATCTGCCGAGGGAGCCTTGTCGATGATTGCAGCCGGCACACCGACAGCGTGTGAGAGCTGCCGGATCTGGTTTTTATATAGATCTCCGATTGGATTGATGGCATGGGCTGAGTCTCCATACAGGGTGGAATACCCTAATAGAATTTCAGTCTTGTTACCTGTGCCCATGACAAGTCCCTTGAATGCTTCGGATTGATCGTAAAGTGTCACCATCCGGCAGCGCGCCATGATATTGCCCTTACGCATGTTGGACATTTCAGGAAATTTATCAATCAAACCATCAGCCATCTCGGTGATCGGGATCGTCAATGTGGGCATTTTTAAATCATCGATGACCAGTTGTGCGTGATCGAGCGAATCTTGCGATGAACTCTTATATGGCATGCGAACCCCCAGCACGTTTTCCGCCCCCAGTGCCGCGACCGCCAGGTAAGCCACCAGAGCAGAATCGATACCACCGGACATGCCCAACACAGCGCGTTTAAGGCCGGTTCGGGTGATCTCTGAATGGATGAAGCGGGCTAACAGGTCTTTGACGAGATCGGTGTTGATGGAAAGGTCAATGTTCATGGTTTGTCAGGCAGCCAGCCTAGTATTCTATGATGGGGATGATGGAGCTATGGAAAATGCAGGTAAACCCAAACATTTTTAAATAATCTTACCATAAATGACAGATTGATCAGCCGCTGGGCTGGTTGCGCTGTGCGAAACCGCCGGCATGCAGGTAATGAATAGGAGTTTGATAACGAGTGGATAGGTGCAGAAAAGGCAACTGCAGTATGCTGGGTTTGGGCCAATTTTCACGCCGGCGCACAGGGTCGTTAGCAAAATATTCATAATACTATTTGTATATGGCTATATTAGGCAATTTGGGATGTAAATATAGAATTAGTTTTACCTCATCATTTTAACAATTTACATTCGATGCTTATGAAAAAATGGAATTGGTTATTTAGATTGATCCTTTCTGCAATCTTTTTTAACCTGGCAATGTCGCCATTGTTTGCACAGCTGACTAAAATTCAGGGGACGGTTGTTTCCCGTCAAGGCGAATCTTTACCCGGAGTCAGTATTGTCGAAAAGGGGACAGTAAACGGAACTGTAACCGGTAATGCTGGTGATTTTAGTTTGGAATTAAAAACTGCAGATCCTGTAGTCATCTTTTCTTTTGTTGGGTATAAAACTTTTGAGACCAGATTGAATGGGAAGAGAGAACTCAACATTGTCCTTGAAGAGAGTATACAGGGAATTGACGAGGTATTGGTAGTTGGCTACGGAACGGTTAAAAAGTCAGACCTTACCGGTTCTGTCAGTGTGGTAGGGGTAAAATCGCTTCAAAATACCCCTTCAAATTCAATTGATGGCTTATTACAGGGTCGGGCTGCAGGGCTTCAGGTTATCAACTCATCAGAAGATCCGGGTGCAGGTTCAATCGTCCGGATTCGCGGTGGGAGCTCTTTACAGGGTTCCAATTCGCCGCTGGTTGTTGTTGATGGTTTTCCGCTTGGTGAAGCCGGAAATTTAAAGCAAATCAATCCGGATGATATTGTAGCTATTGAAGTTTTAAAAGATGCCTCATCAGCCGCAATCTATGGCTCAAGGGGTGCCAACGGGGTAATTATGATCACCACCAAACGGGCGAAAGAGGGTGAAACGAAAATAAGTTTTAAGCATCAAACGACGTTGTCCCAGTTTTCATCAAAGCTTAACATGTGGAGTGATCCTGTTTTAATGGCTCAGCTCAGCAACGAGGATCGCACCAATGCAGGCTTGCCTGCACAATATAATGGAACAACCAATTCCAATGGAGTCTACTACCCTTCGGTGAATGAGATCCAAAATGGAACCTGGCCCACTTTCACGGCATGGGACAAAGTTGTGTTCAGGGATAGTCCTGTTCTGAACAACTCCACACTGACTGTTAACAGCGCCAATAAAACGACATCGTTTAATCTTAGCGTTAACTACTTCGATGACAAAGGGGTTTACATCCGGGATAATTTTGAAAAAGGGATAATAAAGTTGAGTGTCGATCACAAGATATTTGATAATCTGACTATTCGCACTTCAAATATATTTTCTAAAAGTTACAGGAATAACAATGGAGGTCTTGCTTACTACAGGAATCCGCTCTGGCCGGTTTATAACCCCGATGGTACTTATTTTGTCGCCGGAGTGAATGATTACAGCCATCCGTTGGCACTGACCGATCATGTGACCAACAAAAATACCGGTTATGATTATATCTCATCCTGGATGATCGATTATCAGATCATAAAGGGGTTAAGTATTAAATCGCAATTAAATTATAAATTGGGTAATTCTGTTTCGGATAGTTATAATCCGACAATTTACACCCAGGATGGTGATTTTAATAATGGTGCTGCTTATCTGAGCAATTGGCTTGGGGAGAACCTGGTTTCGGAAACCTACATGAATTACGAAAAGACCTTCAGTACGAAGCATAAATTTTCTGTCATGGTAGGGCAGTCGTATGAATCGGCTAAATCCCGCAGCTCAGACCTGGCCTCCTATAATTTTGTAAATGAAGCGCTGGGGAACGAAAATATGGGGGCAGGTGATCCTGAAAAAAACGTTCATACTAACGGATATTCAGGTTCAAAACTGCTTTCATACTATGGACGTCTCAATTATACGTATATGGATAAATACCTGTTTACTGGCACCATGCGTTCTGACGGGTCCTCAAAATTCGGGGCCAGTAACAAATGGGCCTATTTCCCTTCAGGTGCAGTGAGCTGGAAGGCTCATAACGAGTCGTTTATCAAATCAATGGATGTTTTTGATGAAATGAAATTCCGTCTTAGCTATGGCGTTTCAGGAAACCAGGGTATTTCTCCGTATCAGACACTAAGTCACTATGGAGTAGAGCAATATTACGATAACGGCAAATGGAATACCGCAATTGGTCCCGGTTATATTGTTGGATATGAAGGCGATGATGGTCGTTTTAAAATGTGGGGGGGTATTCCGAATGTGAACCTGAAATGGGAGTCTACAACCCAAACCGATCTGGGTCTCGATATGGCGTTTATGAATCGCCGCCTGCGGGTAACACTGGATTACTACGTTAAAAATACCTCTGACTTACTAAGGGAGCGGCTGCTTTCGCTTTCATCGGGATACAACCGGATGTGGGTAAATGACGGGGGAATTCAGAATAAAGGATTTGAATTAACCCTTGACGGAGATTTGATCAGTAAGAAGGATTTCAAGCTCTCTGCATCACTTATCTTCTCGAAGAATACAAATAAAGTGACAAGCTTGGGTAATGCTGTAACCTCAGGGTTAAATTCAGATGCTATTACGGGAATGAAATACGAGTTCTGGGGATCATCATTGTCTCAGTTCAGGCAAAGCCCCAATATTTTAGCGATTGGTCAGCCGGTTAACGTTTTCTATGGATATAAAGTCAATGGGATCATTCAAACGAATGCCGAAGGATTGGCAGCCGGCCTTACCGGATTATTAGCTAAACCTGGGGAATTCAAATATATGGATCTCAATGGAGATGGTGTAATCAGCGACAAGGACAGGACGGTAATTGGTGATCCGAACCCAAAATTTATGGCCAGCCTGAAACTGAATGCCGAATATAAAAATTTTGATGCCGAAGTGTTTCTAATTGGTGTTTATGGTAATGATGTCTTGTATCAGAATCAGTGGGGAAGCGCTTCCACTTCGCCATTGCGCTGGACTCAGGATAACCCAACGAATGAATACCCGAGTTTACGTCAGGATCGCTCTTATTATCTCTCCGACTGGTTCGTAAAAGATGGCTCATTTTTAAGAATTCAGAATGTTGCTCTTGGCTATACCTATCATCCCAAAGGTGTTAAGTGGTTCTCCGGTGCGAGAGTCTATGTTAACGCTTCAAACTTATACACCTTCACAAGTTTCAAAGGGTACGATCCCGAAGTGGGAACCGATGGAATCTATTGGGGCGGAATTCCAAGGTTCCGGAAATGGACATTTGGAATCGAACTAACTTTCTAAAAATTCAAGACGTATGAAAACGAAGATATTCTCAATTATTGCGCTGTTTAGCCTGGTGCTGAACTCCTGCAGCCTCAAGGAAGATCCCTATGGCTTCTACTCCGAAGCCAATTTTTACAAGACTCCTGCAGATGCTGAAGCCTCATTAATGTATGCGTATAATGCGCTTACATTCATAGAATACTCAAGAGGGATCTTTTATATTGGTGAACTTGCCTCTGACATCTGCGATGTAAAAGCCGATGAAGGATATGGATCACAGCAGCTCAACAATTGGACCGCTGATGCGAACAATGAAACCTTAACTTATTACTTCAAATATTGCTATATCGCTATAAACAGAACGAATGCGGTGATCGATAATATTGCAAACAGCACCTTTGAGCCGGTCATCAAAAATAAACTCCTCGGTGAGGCCCATTTTCTGAGGGCATACAGCTACCTCAATCTGGCCAGGGTGTATGGATTGGTTCCGATCCAATCGACCATGGTCAAAACGATCTCGCAAACCTCGCCCAATATGGCAAAAAATATGGATGACCTCTATAATTTCATCAACTCTGACCTTAAACTGGCTGATTCGTTTCTCGAAATTAATCAGAAGGTTGGCCGGGCTGACAAAATAGCTGCACAGGCCTTGCTTGCCAGATCGTATCTTACCATTGCCTCTTCAAAAGAGAGCGGCGTTCCAAAATACGCACAAATGACAAAAGATGTAAAAACAATGTATGACAGTGCAGCCTTTTATTCGAGAAAGGTCTTGTACGATCAGTCTCATTATCGCCTTGATAACGACTTGCAGCATATTTACAATGTCGATTATCCCGATGGACCAGAGCATATTTTCATTATGTCGCAGGATCGCACAGGCTTAAATGAAGGGAATTACTCAAAATTAGGGATGATGTTTCACCCCTGGGTGGATGGGGTGCCCTATTATATTAAAAATGCAGATAATAGTCTGACTTATACCACCAATGGCTGGGAAGTATTTCAGACTACAGCCTCCTTTTATAACACGTTCTTCCTTACAGATAAGCGCAAAACAGATCTGATGGTTACAACGATTTATAATGCAAACGGGGAAATTGCGGCCTCGGTCGGTGATAAATTCAGTTATCCGTTTACCCGGAAATATGTCGATCCGAAGTTTGTTGGTCAGAAGTCAAGTGCCAGGCCATACCTGATTCGGTTTGCAGAGGTAGCACTGACCTTTGCCGAATCTGTAGGACCCACTTCGGAAGGGTATTTGTGGATCAACAATGTACGCACCCGTGCAGGTCTGCCTAACCTCACCGCTGGGTTGAGTGAATCGGCATTCAGGTCGGCCGTTGTTGTGGAGAGAGGCTGGGAGATGGCTTTTGAAGGCCAGCGACTATATGATCTGAGACGAAAAGCTATGGTAACAAAAACAGATCCAAGAGCCATGGCCTCGGGTATTTCGGAGGCTATTGCAGCTTTTTATCCACTGCCTCAAATGGAAATAGATCTCAATACAAGTTTATCCAATCAATAATAAAGTAAAATCGATAGTTATGAAACGGTATAAATTTATATTTCTGACTCTTACACTGGTAACGATGTTTGC
>CAINXK010000624.1 GCA_903854805.1 uncultured Anaerolineae bacterium | reverse complement strand
GGCGAAGTCGTCATCTATGCTCCACATCTGGATGTAGTCAGTCACGTTCACGGGAAATACATTTACGAGATTGGTTATCACATCCTGCCTTATTTTTTGCAGGATTGGGAACGATTTAAGCATATTCCACTTGGTGTACTGGCCCATAGCACCCATGTACGCGGATCTGGTGTAATCGATAATGGTTCCGAAAAGCCCAATGTCAAAGTCACACTTGCCAGCCAGATCCCACCCGAGGATTGTTCACGCTTAAATCTGGGCTACCTCGACCCGAACAGCATCAACATCGCCGAATGGAAAGATCGTGAGGCCGAAGGGATCATCTACGTTCCCAAAGCGGGCGAAATTTTGTATCGACTCAGGAGATAAATTTATGGAAAAAGCAAACTTTGGCATTATGGGCCTGGGCGTCATGGGCCACATGCTCGCTCTCAACATGGAGCGAAACGGTTTCCA
This sequence comes from uncultured Anaerolineae bacterium, assembly GCA_903854805.1. The sequence goes on along the minus strand of CAINXK010000624.1, from coordinate 1,240 downwards.
TGTTGCTGGTTACGATGTAGATTTGGAAAAGGCGCGTGCCTTTGGGACGGATAATCCAGGAAAAAATCTTATCGCCTGTGAGACGCTCGAAACGTTTATTGCCTGCCTTGAACTACCTCGCCGCATCCTGATGATGGTACCTGCCGGAAAGCCTGTTGACATGGCGATTGCTTCCCTGCGACCGGTTTTATCGAAAGGCGATTTACTCATTGACGGTGGAAATACCTTTTTCCAGGATACTGAACGCCGCTCCAAGGAACTTGAAGCAGCAGGTATCATTTATATTGGAACAGGTGTCAGTGGCGGAGAACAGGGTGCCCTATGGGGTCCGGCCATCATGCCAGGCGGACAGCCCGAAGCCTGGGAACTGGTCAAACCCATTTTCGAGGCCATCTCCGCCAAGGCGAGCGGTGAACCGTGCGTGGCATACATGGGCCCACGCGGAGCGGGGCATTACGTCAAAATGGTGCATAATGGCATTGAATATGGCGATATGCAGTTGATTGCCGAAGCGTACGACCTCCTTCATCGCGGCCTGGGATTGAAGAATGCCCAGTTACACCAGGTTTTTTCTGAATGGAATCGTGGCGAATTGGAATCCTACCTGATCGAGATTACCGCTGATATTTTTTCTAAAACCGACACTGAAACTGGTACAGCCGTGGTGGATTTGATTTTGGATGAAGCCCAGCAGAAAGGCACCGGCAAATGGACCAGCCAGAACTCTCTCGATTTGGGCGCACCCACCCCGACGATTAACGCCGCCGTTGAGAGCCGCATCGTCTCAGCTTATAAAGCTGAACGGGAGGCTGCCTCAAAAGTACTGACCGGTCCGGAACCAAAAATTGATGGCCTGCCACAGTTGGTCATTGACGCGGTACGCGATGCACTTTACGCTGCAAAAATCTGTTCGTATGCCCAGGGCTTTGGGCTGCTGCGCATGGCAAGCAAAGAGTACAGCTATAACCTGAACTATGCTGAGATTGCCCGCATTTGGCGTGGTGGTTGCATCATCCGAGCCCGTTTTCTGAACGATATCCGTGCTGCATTTATCCGAACTCCAGATCTGGCAAACCTGATGCTTGACTCGGAATTTGCACTGTCGATGAATGCCCGCCAGACAGCCCTGCGAAAAGTTGTTGCGCTTGCAGCCGAAAGCGGCATCCCAGCCCTGGCATTCAGCTCCGCCCTGGCGTATTACGATGCTTATCGAAGTGAACGCTTACCTGCCAATCTGACG
>CAINXK010000623.1 GCA_903854805.1 uncultured Anaerolineae bacterium | reverse complement strand
GGCACGGGTCAGCGCGACCATCAGGTCGCGGCTGTCGGTGGTCCAGATCAGCACAAAACTGGCCAATACCACCACGGAAAGCCGGAAAAAGAAGACCGGTCCCTGGCGCAGACCTTCATCGGTGATGACCAGGGGCCCGAGGCGGTAGACCGGATTGCCAGGGTCGGCGAAGAAGTGGAAGAACATCAGGACCAGGCCGATGCCGAAGATGACGCGGGCTGAGCCGAGGATTTCGCGCGGGCGGATGGCGCCGCCCAGCAGGGCCAGCAGCAGCACGCAGCCAAACACAATCGCGCCCGAGAGCGGCGTGCGGTACATAAACAGCCCAATGGCCACCACCACCACCCAGCTCAGTTTGGTGAGCGGGTACATGCGGTGCAGCATGGAGGCGCGTGGGATAAAGCGCAGGGAATGGCCAGCTTGATCGGTGTGTGGCGCGGGTTTGCTGCGTTCGATGGTGCTCATCTGGCCTCCGGGGTGGTGTTTGCCAGGGCGGTCAGAAAATCTGCAGTGTTGCGCATTTCGCCCTCGATGGTGTGGCCCTGTTTGCGCAGGCTGCCGACCAGTTGGTGCAGCAGGGTCGGGCACAGGTTGGCGGCTTCCAGAACATCATCGCGCTCGAACAAACCGGAGGGGTCGCCATCGTAACAAACGCGCCCGGCGCTCATGACCACCACGCGCCCGGCATATTCCTGCACCAGGCGCATATCGTGGGTGATCATGACCACCGCAATGCCCTGTCGGCGGATGTCTTCCATCAATGCCATCAGGGTCTGGGTCATTTGCTTGTCCTGACCATAGGTGGGTTCATCCACCAGCAGTATCTGCGGCTGGCTGACCAACATGGTGGCCACACCCAGGCGGCGTTTCATCCCGGCGGGCAGGGCAAAGGGGTGGATCTGCTCATAGCCGGTTAGGCCCAGCAGCTGCAGAGTCTCTGCGATGGCTTTGGCGCGCGCGCTGGCTTCGGTTATGCCGCGGGCCAGCAGGGAGTAACCAATCTCATCTGCGACTGTGTCGGTTAGAAACTGGTGTTCGGGGTTCTGAAAGACAAGCGCGATGCGGTTGGCCAGGTCCTGGACTTTCCATTTTGCGGCGGGTTGTCCGAAGAGCGTCAGCGTGCCTGCCTGCGGTTTGAGCAGGCCGACCAGCAGGCGTGCCAGGGTGCTTTTTCCGGCGCCATTGCGCCCGACGATGGCCAGCATTTCACCGGCATGGATATCGATGGAGACATCCAACAGGGCCGGCGCGCCAGCGTAGGCGAAGGATAGGTTGCGGGCGGAGATCAGGCAGGGGCTGGGGGCCGCCGCTGGCTGTGGGCTGGGTCCGACCAGGCGGTTTTTTCCGGCGTGGGTGGATTGCAGCAGGTCGAGGGTTTCTTGCACGGTGATGGGCAGGCTGCGTGTGCCGACCAGGGCCGGGTAGAGCTGTTTGAGTGCCAGTCCGATCTCGGTGGTTTCGGGCAGCCAGATGCCCAGGTTTTGGAGTTGGCTGCCGTGTTGAGCCAGGACTTCGGCCGGGCTGCCTGCGGCCAGCAGGTGGCCTTTATCCAGCACCAGCAGCTGGTCGGCGCGCGCCAGGAAGTCATCCAGTTCGCGGGTGACCAGCAGGATGGTGATGCCGCGCGCGCGCAGGGCCAGGACCAGTTCGTGCACGCTGCGCGTGGCGGCTGGGTCGAGATTGGAGGTGGGTTCGTCCAGGATGATCAGGCGGGGCTGCATGGCGAGTACGGCTGCCAGGCCGAGCTTTTGAACCTGTCCGCCGGAGAGTGCCCAGACCAGCCGCTCACGAAAGGGTGAGAGGTCGGTATCGCTTAGCAGGCCGGTGATGATCTCGCGGATTTCAGCGGGGGCGAAGCGCAGGTTTTCGGGGCCAAAGGCGATTTCGTCTTCAACTGTCAGGGTTGCGAACATCGATTCGGGGTCCTGGAAGACGTGCCCGACCTGGCGGGCCAGGTCTTTGACTTCCACCTGGCGGGTGTTGAGGCCGTCGATGATCACGTCGCCTTCGAATTTACCGCCGAGCAGGTGCGGAATTTCGCCGTTGAAGAGGTTGCAAAGCGTGGATTTTCCCGAGCCACCCGGGCCGACCAGCACGTTCAGCGTTCCTTGCTGAATTTGCAGTGACAGGTCTACCAGGGTGGGGCTGGTCTGGTTCCAATGGGTGTAGGTTACGTTGATTAGATCGGCAATGATAGGCATGTGTAGTCAGATCGTTGGCTTTCGTGATGATTGCAAGATTTGAATTGACTAACGGGGTGTGCAGGATGATGGGTTATGCACATTTGGAAATGGAAGTTTTTTGTGGATATTTTCGCGGATAACCTATCCGCGAAAATATCCACATGCGCTAGCAAGGTTCGTGATGGTTAGATCTGAACCAGAGTCGTGGGAGTGTAGAGCGTGGTTTTAAGTTGAAACCAGCTTGAGAGCATTGTGTTGAATGGGTAATGAGGGCTCAACGTCCAGCGGAACGAACGAGACCGGTGCGTGCCAGGGCTTTGAAAAGGTAGTAGCCGAGCAAGCCGCTGAAGATTACGCCGGAGATCAGGTTGACGGGTACTGCCATCCAGACATCGCTGGCGTAAGCCGGGTCCCAGCCATACAGGATGGCGGTCCAGGTGGTGCCGAATTGGGATGAGGCTGCGCCGGCCAGGATGGCGGCCAGCATGCCGTAGCTGCTATAGTTGGAGATGGCCATGACGACTTCGATGCCCAGGCCCTGGGTAATGCCCCAGCCGATAGTGCCGATGCCGGCCGGGTTGCCGAGCAGGATTTCAACGGTGGCTTCGATCAGCCCAAGGAAGATGGCCGCGCCAGGTTTGCGTACAAGCCACATGACCAGCACGTAGGCCCACATGAAGGAGCCTTGCAGAAGCGCGCCGCCCAACGGGCCGAGCGAAGAATTTGCCAGGTTCCAGACCTGGGCAACGCCAGTGTTGACGATGCCGGCAATGGCGGCGATCACGGCGATGATAACGATATCGCGGGTGGAGTATTTCAGATTCCAGCCAGAAGTATTCATGTGAGCAGCTCCTTGAAAGATATGAGAAGGGGGCGGTAGACCGGGGATCGGCGGGAAGCTGAGGGTCAGGCTTTGGGTTTATCGAACATGCGGACGATAAAGCCAAAGACGACCAGGATGGCCAGGTTGACGAGCAGGTAGATTGTCATGCGAATTTATGCTCCTTTCAGATAAGATGGTTGGGATACCGGGTGAGCCGTAATGGTTTTATAGGAAGGCTGTCAGGCCCATCTGGATCAGTTCTTGTTTGACTTCCTGGTAGAGCTGGTTCCAGGCGGGTGTGGGTTGGATGCTGGTCATGTCGTAGGCCAGGTCGAAGCGCAGGCCCGGGTTGCCGGTTTTCAGGTCAAAGACGGGTTCGTATTTTTCCAGCAGGCGCAGGACCAGGCTGTTGGCCTGTTCCAGGTCTATGCGCTGACGGGTGACGGCGTGGCCGACTTCACCCATCCAGCGTGCTTCCAGCCCGGTGCCATTCGGGACGTTGCCATCGGCTGAACCGACACCTTCAAGGTGGGCGCCGCTGACGGTCAGGGTAATAGCGTTGGCGGCCACTTCATAGAGCAGTTCGCGTGTGACCGCGCCGCTCTTGGGGTAGATATCTCCAACGATGATGCTGGGGGCATTGCGCGCGAAGGCTTGCGAGACGATGCTCTGAACCCACATGACCTGGCGGGTGGAGGTGGCTATATGGCGAATGTGGATGGGGTGCAGCAGGTGGTAATCTGCGCGGCAGGTCAGGTTGGCAACCAGGAAAGAGGCGGCTTGCAGCAGGGCTGCGCCGGGTGCGTCGCCTGCCAGGCCGCCGACCATCACGCAGGCTAGCGAGGCGTTGCGCATGCCGTAATCGAGCGAGTTGACGGCGCGCGCAATGTTACGAGAATCCATGATGAGTTCGTTCAGAATTGGGACGAGGTGGGCGTCGCAGGGGCGCAGGTATTCGGGCGAGCTGGCGGCCAGGTCGCCGAGTTCTGAGACGCTGCTCTGGGCTGCCAGCAGGCCCATTCCAGCACGGCCGGTGTTGCGCAGGCCCTGGCGCAGCAGGCGCAGTTCCAGGCGGGTGGCGGCGATTTCGACCGGGCCGGCGGTGGTGACGGCGTGCCCGTCGACCGCTGTCAGCGAGCCGCAGGTCAGCAGGTCAACGATGGGTTCTTGTATGCAGCTGGTGACGTATGGCAGGAAGAGTCTTTCAGGGGTGGGGCAGCCGGGGTTTCCGGCCCAGACCAGGGGCGCGCGTTCGTCGAGGACTTTGCGGGCGTAGAGTGTGCGCGCCTGGCTGCCTTCGCCCATGATCAGTTCTTGTGGGCTGGCGCGCAGAGCGGTTTCGATCTCGCCGGGTTGGAAGGCGAGCATGCGTCCGCTGGAAAGTGAGTAGCTGCCGGCCAAGTAGGCCAGTTCGATGGCGGCCTGGTAGAGCCGGTCGGCCAGTTCAGGGTCGTTGGGGATGGGTTGGGCCGGGTTCCAGTGCAGCTGGTATTTTTTGACCAGGCTGCGCACGGGCATGACGATGTGGTCAAAGTCCCAATCGTTTTTCGAGATGGCTGCTCCGGTGTCGAAGCGTTCGATCAGGTCCAGGTAGGAAGTCATGGGTTGGGCTCCGTTGTATTTTATTTGGGTTGTGTGGGGCTGTGAAACGCGGGTTATTATAAGCGTAGAAGTGTAAAGGGAATAGTGGGAATAATCAATATGCGCGCGTGCGGCAAGCGCACACGCGCATATTTCTGCGCTGTTTGTGGTATCAAGGCTTTGGGGGTTGTGGGCTTAGCGCATCAGGCTGCTGGCCAGGGTTTGGATGCGTTTGGTGAGGGGGTGATCGGGATAGGCCAGTACGAAGGGCCGGCTGCTGGCCAGTGCCAATAGTTCTTCAGAGTGGCTGAGGATGAAGCCGCTGCCGCAGTTGTAGGTCTGTTCCAACTGCCTGCTGACTTCCTCGGCATCCAGGGTTTCCGAGCTGTCATTTAATACCAGCTTGATGGTTGGCACCAGCAGTTTGTGGGCAATATCGACGGTTACCGCTGTGCCCTGAAAATCCTGCTGGTCAGGGTGCAGAACCAGTACCAGGGTATTTGAAACGGCGATGGCTGTCATGGTGTTTTCATTTAGCCCGGCGCGGGTATCTACCAGTAGGATGTCCAACCCGATTTCTTTTTCAAATCTACTCAGGCCTTCGGTGTAACGCTCAATATTTAAGCGGGTCCGCAGCATTTGCATGATATCGGAAATCTGGGTGCTGGCAGGCACCAGGAAAAGTTTGCCGCTGGCTGCGGGCTCGCCGAGCCGGTCGCTGACATCGTGGACGGCCTTGAGGATGTCACATTTTTCCAGAATGTAATCATTAAAGGTAGCCTGGGTCTGGTTATCCTTCAGGCCGTAAAACAGGTGCGCGCTGGCACCCTGGAAGTCGGTATCGACCAGCCCGACCCGCAGGCCCTGCAGTGCCAGGCTGGCAGCCAGGTTGGAGACCAGGGTGGATTTCCCGACACTTTGCCGGAAGGAATGGGTGGTGACTATTTTTTGCATTGGGTTACCTTTGATCACGATTTCTGTTTTGCCCCAGGCGTTTTGGCGCCGGAGTGCTGGCTGCAGCTAGGAAGCTGTTGGGAGGTCTATTTTTCGTCCGTGTCTTCCAGTTTGTCGTAAAGGCTCTGGAGCTGGCGCGGCATGGAGCGGGTCAGGTGGGCGATCTGGTCGTTGGCTTCGCGCAGGCGCACATTCAGGACTTTGATCAATTCAATTGACATATCCGGGTGCTGGCGGATGAGTGCCAGAAAGGGCTCGGCGCGAAGTTTTAATAATAATGAGTCTTCAATGGCGATGGCGTTGGCGCTGCGCGGGCTGTTTTCAAACAGGTTCATCTCGCCAAACGAGGCGCGCGCTTCAAGGGTTGCCAGGCGCACAACCGAGTCTTTGCGGTCTCCGGTGCGTTCAATCCCTATCCGGCCATGAACCACCACGTAAACCACGCCGCCGGGGTCGCCTTCTTTGAAAATCTGGGTACCCTGGTTGACAGATTCATCTTCGCAGATGCTGGCCAGAACTTTCAACTGGTCAATGGTCATGCTCTGAAAGAGGGTGACCTGTTTAAGAAAGATAATACGTTCAATCACTGTCAAACTGGCTGTCATAAGCTCACCTTCGGAGGGTGTGTCGGTTTGCATGTGGGCCATGCGGGCGGCAGCCTGGGCTGCGCTGCGGACTTCATGGCCAGGATCGGTTTGGGCGGCGGTGATCAGAGCCTGGGCTTCTGCCAGGCTGATTGTTTGCGCGCCGCCAGGGCTTGTATCCGGGTTTATGCTGCGCGGTTTGGGGCTGTCGTCCAGTAATTTATCCAGCAAGTTAAGCCGGCGCGCGCGCGCGCTGCGTGAGGTATCGGCTGCGGCTGGCTCTTCGGCCGGCCGGCTGAGGCTTGGGATGATTTCGCCCAGGGTGTAAACGGTAAAGGAGCGCAGCAGTTCAGATTGCGGGTCGGTTGCCAGCTGCCGCAGGACGCCGGCTGCGCCAGCCGGACGGGTGGCACTCCAGGCATTGGAGCCGATCCGGGCCAGGTCGTGGACTGTCAGGCTGCTGTCGAAAAGCGGCATGATCAGCTTGACCAGCGCCGGGCTGATCAGCGCTTCGAGGGCTTCGCTGGCGTTGGCGCGGGTGTGGCTGGATTCGGCGGCCAGAGATTGGGTGATGCGCAGAACCGGTTTTGCGCCATAGCGAGCTGAGAGCAGGTCGAAGATGGCATCCAGGGAGGTAAGGTTCAGTTCGCCCAGCAGGGTGCGCAGCGATTCAAGCCCAGGGCCGCTGGGAAAACTTACCAGCCCATATAGCTGGGCAATCCGGGTGTAGATGGTTTTGAGCTCATTCATGATCTGCCCATCGGCCAGGTCACCATAGTTACGCACGTTGATGCGACACAGGACTGCTTTTAAGATGGTTTGCTGAGTGGAGATAATGCCGGCGGTGCCGAGCAGTTTGAGCAGGGTGGGCACACAGGCTTCACCGGCTCTGACCAGGATTTCTTCGGCGTTTTTGCGAATCTGCGGGCTGGGGTCTGCCAGGGTGCTGGCGATCAGGGCG
>CAINXK010000622.1 GCA_903854805.1 uncultured Anaerolineae bacterium | reverse complement strand
GGGTTACGGCGGCCCGCTTGAAATGCTGGTGGGGCTGGATCCAAAAGGCGAAATCATCGGGGTCAAACTCATCTCCCAGCGGGAAACGCCGGGATTTTTCCGATTAATTCTGGCAAAGGATTTTTTCAAGCAATACTCCGGAAAAAACTTTCGTGATTCACTCCAGTTGAACCAGGATCTGGACGCGGTCAGCGGGGCAACCGTCAGTTCGGAGGGGATCGCTGCCTCGGCACGGGATGCAATCCGTCTGATCGCCCAGCAGGGTTTGAACAAGCCATTACCTGCTGAAGCGCGCCCGATCCGGTTTGGCATTCCTGAAATCACCTTGCTTGGTTTATATGCAGCCGGCTATTTTGGCCACAAATACAGCTCTGGTGTCTGGAAGCGGCGTGTACGTTGGGGTACGCTGCTGACAGGGATGATCGTGCTGGGATTTATTTATACGGCGCCGCTGACCATCGCGCAAATCATCGCCCTGCTGAGTGGTTATTGGCCGGATTGGCATAATAATTTATACTGGTACTTGCTGATTGGTGGAATCATTTTTGTGACCACGGTGGATGCCAAAAACCCATATTGCAGCTGGTTTTGCCCGTTTGGCGCTTTCCAGGAGTGCCTGGCGCAGATTACAAATGTAAAACCTTATCGTTCCCGCCGTTGGGGAGTATTTTTCACCTGGCTGCAGCGCGGGCTGGCTTTTGCTGCGGTTCTGGTCGGGCTGGTGCTGCGCAGGCCGGGTGTGGCGGGTTACGAACCCTTCGCCACGCTGTTCGATTTTAGGGGTAACCTGATCGAGGTGGTTTTTCTGCTGGTGGTGAGCGTGGCGAGCCTGATGATGTATCGACCATTTTGTAATTATTTATGCCCACTCGACCCGGTTTATGATTTTATCGCCGAGAGTCGCCGTTGGCTGCGAGAAGGTTGGCCGGTATGGAAAAAGACAACCACGAAAAAATAAAGGATATTTTCCTGGCGACATTCATGCTGGTATGCGTGAGCCTGATTATGACACTGTGGGTGAATGCCATCGTGCAAAAGGATACCGAGATGCCCTATTTTTATCGTGGGGTACCGACGTTATCGGGATCATATTATGTGACACAGACAGCCATCGCGGAAGGTGCCCTACTGGGCACAGGAACGCCGACGGTTGAGAAAAAACACAAGGATCCAACCGCGACCGTGACACCTGTTTTTATCCTAACGTCTGAGGTGGACAGTTGAGCACGAGACTGAGCCGCCGTGATTTCCTCAAAATTACTGCACTGACCGGCGCCGTGGTTAGTTTGGGTGCGGTTGCTGCCCAGAAGCTGCTTAAGCTGGGGTATTTGAACAAAGTTCGCGATTCCCAGATGCTGATGGGGACAATTGTCAATTTTGAAGTGGTGGCTGAAAGCAAAGACCAGGCCCTGGCTGCAATCCAAGCGACCGTGGATGAGATGCGGCACTTGATCAGCGTGTTTGACTACCGCTTGGAAAGTGGTGCGCTGGGGCAGTTGAATGCCACTGGAATTACACGGAACCCGCCACACGAATTGGTGGACATGCTGCAGCAGGCGCTGCACTTTGGAATGCTCTCCCACGGCGCGTTTGACATCACGGTCAAACCGATGTTGGATGCCTCGCGTGAAAATCGTTTTGTTACGCCGAAACTCAGGCAGTTGGTTGATTATCGCCTATTGTCTGTCACGGACGATGAAATATCTCTGGCATGCCCGGGGATGGCAGTGACTGCGGATGGTATTGCAAAAGGCCGGGTAGTGGATGGCGGGGTGGCAATTTTGCGCCAACTTGGCTTTGAGCAGGTGCTGGTGGAAGCTGGTGGCGATATGATGGCGAAGAGCACGCAGGCTGGACAGGTGTGGAAAATTGGGATTGCCCATCCACGCAATAAAGGCGAGTTTGCGGCCATCATCGGAATACAAAATCAAGCCGTGGCTACTTCCGGCGATTATATGAATTATTTCAGCGCAGATCATTCCGCATATCACATCATTGACCCACGCACGGGTCATTCTCCGGCAGAGCTGGCGAGTGCCACGGTAATTGCGCCGAGCGTGGCGGAAGCGGATGCGCTCAGCACAACCATGATGGTATTGGGCGCGCAGGAAGGCCTGGTGCTGATTGAAAGGCTGCCTGAAATGGCCGCATTGTTGATTTCCAAAGATTTGCAGATATACCGATCCAGCAAATTTCCTACCGAATAAACTAATTGAGGTGATTTATGTCCATTCTTCCAGTACCATCCGTTGACCAAAGAGAAACTTACGACCAAATCAGAAAGTCGATCACTGCCGCCCAGGAAAATGGCGACAGCAAAGCAGTCGTGTCCCTGTATAAGAAATTGGGGCAGGCTTATATGGATGCTGGGGATGCTCCGCAAGCGCTGACTGAGTTTAATGAAGCGATCAAGCTTGTTTTTAATGGGGATGAGAAAGAAGCCTTTGCTCAACTCCTTGGATTGCGAGGCCTGGCGCTTAAATCGATCGGCAATTATTCGCTGGCGCTGCAGGCATTTCGCAAATCGCATGTGCTGGCGCTCGAGATCAAGCATCCGGCGCTGGCGTGTGACGCGCTGATCCATGCCGCGACATTGCATTCTGAGATGGGAAAAGTTGACGAGGCTGTCGAAGCGTTGAACGATGCATTGAAGGTTGCCACGGAGAATAAAGACAAGGTGCGCAAGATGCGAGTGTATGGTCTGATGGGAGATAATTTTTTCAGGCAGCCGGATTCGCAAAAAGCCACAGAAAATTATATGCTGGCGTGTGATGTTGCGCAGGATTTGATGAATCGGGCGGCGGAGTGCTCATTTATCACCAAGCTGGGCAATGTCCTGCTGATGGAAGGCAAATT
>CAINXK010000621.1 GCA_903854805.1 uncultured Anaerolineae bacterium | reverse complement strand
CTTGGCTCGCGTCTCGGCACCCAGGTCCTGGTAGCGCTATTTACCATCGTACTGGCACGGCGGCTGGGCAGCGCAGGTTTCGGAGAATATGCGTTCATAGCAGCGCTGATTTTCATTGCCAATACCATCAGCACCTTCGGCACCGATATGCTGCTCATGCGTGAGATCGCTGCCCACAGCGACCTGGCTTCCATCCCGGCTGCACTGCTGATCCAGCTGGCACTTTCCGCGCTTTTCGTATTCTTGTTACTTTCTGGCGCCAGATATTTCCCAAATCTGGATCCATCCGCCGCCCAGGCATTAAAAATATATGGGCTGGCGCTTTTCCCCCTGGCTCTTTACAGCATTTTCACGTCTGCTTTGCGCGGCAAAGAGCAGATGGATATGTACGCCCTGCTTGGTCTGGCAGGCGCACTCATGCAGGTCGGGCTGGCATGGCTGATGCCGGCACTTAACCTGCCGGGCCTGGCGTTGGGAATGGTTATCATCCAGGTGCTGTTGACCATTCTGGCGGGTGTTTTCTGCGCTACCCAGATTGCCGACTTTTGGAAAGGCTGGCACTTCAATGCGCACGCCATGCCGGGTGTGCTGCGCTCCAGCGCACCGATCGGTTTATTGGCAGTCCTGGGGATGATATATCAGAAACTCAGCACCGGCATGCTATCCGCTTCGGTCGGTCCGGCGCTGACCGGTGGGTTTGCGGCTGCCCTGCGCGTGCTGGAAGCCTCCAAAAGCCTGCATATGGCAGTCTTCACAGCGCTTTATCCGGCCATGTCAAAACCCCAGACGAAAGCAGCGGAAGCTCAATTTTTTCTACAACTCTGGAGCGGACTGCTGGCAGGCGCGGCGCTGGTCGCGCTTGGAATAAGTATCCTGGCCGGGCCACTTGTGAACCTCTTGTTTGGGGCAGATTTCTCAGCATCCATCCCCGCCTTGCGTATCCTGGCCTGGATGCTGGTACCTTATACGATCAACACCTTTCTCAGCCTGGCCCTGTTGAGCTGCAAGCAAGAAAAAAATATGATGATTGCGCTCACATCCAGCCTGGTTGCGTTGGTCGCGCTTAATCTATGGCTGATTCCACGCCTGGGATTAAGCGGAGCTGCCTGGGCTGCGTTAAGCGCCGAAAGCCTGCAGGCCGGGCTGCTGTTGTTACAATTGAAGAAGATCCACTGGTTCCAGGTCTTACCAATCAAAAGAGCAGATGCACATGAATTACCCGAATTATCCTGAAAAAAACCAATTTGAAGCATTGTTCAAGGCTGAAGACATCATCGCCTACCGCCGCCGGCTGGGACGCATGCCGGATATTGACTCACCACGCGCGGTTTTATTCTGCCTGGAACGTGGTCTTCCCGAAAGACTGCGCTGGCGGATCCCGGTACGCCGGGCGGGAAACATGGACGGAGATGTGCACGAAACCAAAAAAACGAAAAATAAAGTGGTCATCCTGACTAACTTCGGCAGCGGCGCTACCATGTTGGTTGAGCTGGCCGAAGAGTTTGCCGTGCTGGGCGCGAAAAAAATGATCGTAATGTCCTGGGCAGGTGCCTTGCAGCCACATCTGAAACCCGGCAATATCGTGATATCCAGCCGATCCATCCGCGATGATGGAGTTTCACAACATTATTTGCCGCTCGAAAAATATATCGACGGCGATGCCCTCCTGGCGGAACAATTGGGACAGGCCATCCGCGCGCGTGGCGCAGAATACGAACAAGGCACCACCTGGACTACATCGGCACCTTTTCGCGAAACCCGCGAAGAAGTTATGCGCTACCAGGCAGAGGCTGTCAAAGTAGTAGAAATGGAAAGTGCCGGCCTGTTTACCATCGGCAAACTACGCGGGGTCAAGACTGCATCAGTT
>CAINXK010000620.1 GCA_903854805.1 uncultured Anaerolineae bacterium | reverse complement strand
GCATAAGGGTAAAGCGCAGGTATCCATCAAAACACAGGGCGTATCTGCGCACGGTTCAGCCCCAGAAAAAGGTGTCAATGCTATTTATGAAATGGCCGAGATTATCCAACGGGTTGAGCAAACAAATCTGGAGCTCATGAAAAGAGCTGCTCCGCGGGGTACTCTGGTAATGTCACAGATTTCAAGCACCAGTGCATCATTAAATGCAGTCCCTTCTGAATGTGAGGTGTACCTGGATAGGCGCATGGTGCCTGGCGAGACTGAAGATGCCATAAAAAAAGAAATGGATCAACTTATTCACGGCAAAAAAGCCACCTGGCGTGTGGGTAGTCTGCAGAGAAAAAGCTGGACCGGGATGGAGATTAATTATGAGCCATTTCACCTCGCCTGGAAAATAGATCTGGAGCATGAACTTAGTCTGGCTTGTATTGCTGCCTATCAGCAAACCTTTGGGATTGCCCCCAGTGAGTTTGACTTTTGGGATTTCAGCACCAATGCAGTCACATCGGTAAGCATGGGGATCCCAACGATTGGTTTTGGACCCGGCGAATATAAATTGGCGCATATGGATAATGAAAACTGTAAAGTGGACCAGATTGTTGATGCGTGTAATTATTACGTCCATGTAATTCAGGAAATTTAGAGACAAGTAGGCTGATGTAAACAAATGATTTACCTGGCCGGCAAGGTTGAAAATGGTAGGGATGCTTTATGAACCGATAAAGTTGAGTTTTAGCTTTCTGCGTGCTATAGTGAAAGTGGAAATCGAAACAGGTTTCTTGCGGACAGAAAAAGGAGATATGCTATGGAGCAGAAAAATATCTTCACTAAGATTCTGGCAGTCATTGGATTGGTGTTGGTCTGGTTCCCACTTTTGAGCCCGATTGTCTTCTCCGTTGTAGTTTTCTCCAAAGACCGAATTCCCCGGTTTGATTACCTTATGCCAGCGGAATTGTTTCCGGCGGCTCTGATTGGTGGTGGGTTGCTGGTATGGGCCTCTACACGTGCCCGCTCGCACCGCGCTCTGATTGGCTGGGGAATGGGGATTGCAGTTGGTTTTCTGGTCGCTGGGCAGAGTCTGGCGCTAGCGACGGGGATGGCTTCCGGAGAAACTGAGCCTTCCAGGGGTCTTTTGACGCTGGTACTTGGTTCGGTTGGGCTGTATGTGCTGGGGTTGGTGGCGATCGGTGTTGGCGGTGTATTCTTGGCGAAGGATGTGTTTGGTCAAAGCACAACCAGAAAAGCAGATAGCAATACCCAGGTAAAACCCGGATAGCATAACGCCATTTATTATCCCGATTTTGCTGCTTCAGTGCAAAATAATCGATGAGTTTTCCTGCCAAAACTCCATCGGCAAGAGCCACCAGGGGGCACAACTTAATCGAACCGCGAGCGCAATCCATCGTCTTTGCCATCTCTGAACAGGTAGTCAACGCCTGATCCAGGCATGATAATATCGATGATTTCGGGCCTGCGCAAATAGAGTTAGCACATAATAACGATTTTGGTCTACTGCATCAGTTATTGGTGCAAGCACCGATTTGGCATTTAGCTTCCCATTTCTAAAGTCAAGAACGAAAACAACTGCGCACCTTATTCATAAACTCCTGGACATTTGCAGCCAAAACATCTCCCGTATCCTTGCGGGTATCCTTGAAGGTGCTCCCGACAATGGCAGCATCTCCGATTGAGAGCTTTTCCAGGACGGTCTCCATAGTCATGCCTGCGGCAACAACCAGGGGAAAATCGCCAACGATTTCGCGGAACTGTTTAAGTTTTTCCGTGCCGGTATCCAGCCCTGTGCCAGCTCCGGTTACAGCAATTGCGTCGCAGTGTCTCATTCCGATTTCCAAATCTTCCTGTAGGCTGCGGTTTGATAGATATGGTTGGTACTTGAACCTGACTCCGCCAATAACAGAGATTTTCTTATCCTGGCGATAACCATCGATCATGTCGAAGTAGGCTTTTTCAGCGCCTGGATCTAAATGACCGCAAACGGAATCCACCTGCATGAACCTGGCGCCATAGCGCAATGCCAGCTCGTAGCTTTTGGAAAAGTTATCCAGAACATTGACGCCGAGAGTATATTGGGGCCGCTGCGCTGAAAGGGCGGCAAGAGCATTTTCGACATCAGCAGTTTCACCGTAATAGTCTTCTACGATCATGGCATCAATCCCGCATTCTGCATAGATATCCGCTTCGATGATGGCTCGTTTTAGTCTTTCTTCGGGGTTTTCCCCTTTTAGGTGAAGCATCGCCAAAACTGGTTTTGCGGTCTGAAATATTTCAAGAAACATATTTATTCCTCGGTCAGCCGTGTGTACTCGGCTTCGACCTTTTTAATGAGTTCCGCTCTTAGTTCAGCGGTGAACCATGGGTATGGGCCAAATTGTTTGGCGTTAAGTTCCGCAGCGAAATTTGCCATGATGACGGTCTTTAACGGGTGCAGCCCTTCGCAGAAGCCGTACAAGGCAGTGCCGGTTGAACAATTACCGCAACCCGTAGCATCGACACTATTCTCAACGCCCTTTGATGGAGCAAACCAGGCTTTCCCATCCATAATCAAGTAAGCCCCTTTTGTCCCCACCCTGAAGAAGCAGGGATTGCCGAGTGCAAGGATGGCTTCGATTGATTCTTGCTCAGAGCTTGTCTCTAAAAAGGTCTTCGCTTCTGGGAGGTTGAGAGAATAGATGTCGCACTTTTCGATTAGGGCCAGGATTTCTTGTTTTGGAATATCGGGATTGTCGATATCTGGGGTTGGAATTTCCCACATGATCTTTGCGTTGGGCGCCGCTAGCCTGATTTCAGCCAAGTTCTTCCAGACAGATTCCCTGACGCTCGACTCAAAATAGATACCACGGGTGAATTCGTTTGAATACTGGATGACAAAGGAGGCTTGAATAAGGGCTTTCGGCCCCCACTCTTTCTCAAACTCCGGGCCATATTTCGAGTATTCCCACCAGCGTCCATCAGCGTGATAGTCAAGGGTATTGTACTGTGTTCTCGGCAGGACAAAATTAACGCCACCGGTCGATAGCCCGTTCTTCTGGTAATACTCTCCGAAGTACTCGTTAAAATCGGGGCCGGCTGTGGTGATTAATAGAACATCATCGCAATATGGTTTTATTCCGCTGACAGTATAGATTGAGCCGCCGAGAAACCCCTCGGCTTTGCTGCCGTCTGAATAGTTCATGTCGTTTATGATCGTACAGCCCGTAATCAGATAGTTCACTGCAAAACCCTTTCTTTTCTACAGCCAGGTGCTTTGTTTTTATCAAGCTGCCGGGTGCCTTTTTCGGTTCAAAGCCTGTCAACAAGCTCCTGACAAAACAGGATGTTCCCGTCTATGGAAAGTTGTTTCGCAAGTTCGCCAATCGTCGGTTTTTTGATCCGGGCTTCGGCAACGACGCTTTCATTCCAGAAAATTTCCTGTGCAGTTCCGTCAGCGATAATATTTTTGTGCGCCATCGCGACAATGCGGTGGAAATTGTTGACTGCGAATTCCATATCGTGGGTGATCGTGATGATAGTCACCCCATCTTTTTGAAGGCGGTCGATCATGCTGGATAGAATATCCAGACCGTGTTTATCCTGCCCGGCAGTTGGTTCGTCGAGAATGATGTATTTCGGTCTTGAAACGATGACTGCCGCGATCGCGACAAATTTGCGAACCGGAAAGGGCAAGTCATACGGGTTGATTTTCAGAAATTTCTCAATTCCCGAAAGCTCAACAGCATACTTTACGCGATCTTCGATTTCTTTTTCAGGGAATTTGAAGTAGCGCGGCATATATTCTATCTCGGCTCTGACGGTTTGGTTAAAAATCTGATCGTCAGGGTTCTGAAAAACATAACCAACTGTTTTGGCGATGAAAGCCGTCGTTTTTTTCTTGGTGTTGATCCCGTCGATCGTCACATCACCCTGGCTCGGTTTATTAAGGCCGTTCATCATTTTGACAGCCGTTGTTTTACCTGCCCCGTTTTGTCCAACAATGGCAACGCGTTCGCCATCCTGGATCGTGATGTTAATGTTTTCGAGCGCAACAAAACCATTCGGATATGCAAAGCTTGCATTTTTAATTTCAATAGCCATGTTTCTACCTCCGCGCCTTTACTAGCGATGTCGCTTCAGCCAGCGTGATTGGTATTCGTCCCAGTGGTTTCCCAGCTTTTTCCATCTCATGACCGAAGATTGCGGCTTGAGGCATCATTGCGCCAAAGTCCATAATCCTGGCATTACTGAGTACTTCATGGGTAGGTCCAGAAAAGGCAATGCTACCCTGGTTCATCACGATGATTTCATCGCAGTATTCTGCGATCATATCGATCTTATGTTCGACGAGAATGAGTGTTTTTTCAGAGTTCTTGAGCATCTTGATGATCTCAAAAACGTCTTCAGTTCCTTCCGGGTCAAGCTGTGAGGTCGGTTCGTCGATGATCAGCATTTCTGTCTCCATTGAGATGATGGAGGCAAAGGCAACACGCTGGCGTTGCCCACCCGAAAGTTCATTTGGATTATTTTTGATGATGTCTTCAATTTTGAGAAGTTTGCAGACCCTTGAGACCTTCTCAATGATCTCCTCTTTGGGAACCCCCAGATTCTCAAGGCCCATCGCCAATTCTTCAAAAACCGTTGGTTTGATCCCACTTATCTGGGTGAATGGGTTTTCAAAAACATATCCGATTTGAGCCGATAGTTCTCCCAAATCCCAGTTACGAATATCGATCCCATTCACAATAACATCACCCTTAAGCTTACCCTTGTAGAAATGGGGAATTAGACCACGGATGAGGTTGCACAGAGTGGTTTTTCCTCCTCCGTTTTCGCCAATGATTCCGTAGAATTTGCCCGAATCAAATGTATGGGTGATGTCATTGAGAGCATTCTCTCTTGTGAAGGGATATTTATAGGTGACATTTCTGAGTTCGATTTTTGCCATGATATCTCCACAGTTTTGTTTCGCGACGGTTCAGTTACTTATCGAAACCGGCGCGTTTGCCTGGATTTATTTATTTTGTAAAGAGATTTAAGACAGACGGGTAAATCCTGAATATAACAGTGCCTGCTAACCAGGCCCATGCGGCGATGCTGAAGATTTTCTGTCCTGTGCCGGCAGGTGCAACCTCGCGCAGGAAGGTATGCTTACGCTGGACAGAAAATGCGCGCGCATCCATCGCGATTGCTTTTTGCTCCGTGCTCGCAATTGCCGCCAGAATCAACGGCCCGAGAGTCGGAAAAAAAGCTTTGGCACGTACCAGGATGTTTCCATCGGTTTCAATGCCTCGGGATTTCTGACTCTCCAGAATGACCAACGAAGCCTTTCTAAGGTCGATGATATTCTGGATGGAAGCCAGCATGATGAAGGAGTTTTCGTGTGACATCCCTTTTTGTTCAAGGGAATACATTAAATCCCGCATCGGCGTGGTTGTAAAGAAAAAGATAAGACTTCCGGAAAAACCCAGGATGAACGTGATCGTATTCCAGCCTTTGATAAAAGACTCCAGATACCATTGCCATCCGAGGATGTTGATAAAAGGGGTCACGTTTCCCGTTCTCATTCCGATCTGACGAATGATCGTAACAAAAAGGATCACAACAAAGGCGAGCCTTCCGAACATGGCGATGAATTCCTTGAATTTGCCCGAAAAAGCTGCTAGCAGGCAGATTCCAAGACAAAGTGGAATTCCATACCGGTAATCCGTCATGACCAGTGCAGAAAGGGCGAACGCAAAGCAGACATTAAGCTTTGTCAAAGGATTGAGATCTGCCCATAAATTGCCTGTCTTTTGATACCTTCTGAAACTGTCGATGAAACCAGTGTCCATGATATCTCCTTGAAAGTAGTTTATCCAGTAAAAAATAAGAGCACACGAAAAAGTGTACTCTTATTTTACTTGATTGGATGTATTATTCTATATCTCTGCTTGTTTCCCGTGAAGCCATCATCTTTTGTGGATGAAACGGATGATGTACCTTACCGGATATCTGCTCGATGCTAGGCCTCATTCTCAAGGGCAAGTTCTTCGTCACTAATGTAGTAGTGACCAAAGGGCAGTTTTGCCAGGAAGCGAGTCGGGATTGCCTTCAGGATACCAAAGGCGGCAATGACTGTCAGGACTTTGTCAAAGATATCCATCGTGAATTCAGCGATGAACTGGGCAAGGAACTTGGGGAGATGGAACGCTTCATACAGCGGAATAGCAAACATGGATGATACACCTGTTCCGAAATCAAATCCGTACAGCACCCATGTCATCACAGAGCCGGCGCCACCGCCGATTAAGGCGAAGAGCAGGGCACTGAGAATTGTCTTCCAAAAGCTCTTGAAGACGCCTTTTGTGGACAGGTAAGCAGCTACGATACCGAAGGCGATATTCAGGATCGCATAAAACATCGTGATGGGGTCTGAAACGGAATTGAGAAGGTTGGAGATGAGACCGACAATAATGCCGGGTAAATAGCCACAGAGTGCACCTACAACGATTGTGCCAATTGAGTCCAGGTAAAGCGGGAGTTTTAAGAGCAGAGCCACCTGTCCGCCAATGAAGTTAATGGCGATGCCGATCGGAATTAAAAATAATGATAGTTTGTCGATCTTCCAAAAGCTGTTTTTCATTGGTGTGTTCTCCATGGGGGGGATAGCGAACTTTCAGGATGATTGTTGTTTCCAACGTTAAAAACACGTTAGAATATTATCAATTATTATAAGAACATTAAATGACAAAGTCAAGCAGATATTGGCAATTTATAAACCAAAAGCATTGCGAAGATGGCGGGTTTCAACACCTGCATAATTGAGCAATACCCTTCGCGCTCACAAATGCCCTTTTTTTCTTAAGTGGAAAACCGCAATTCGTGGCTGTGGGCATGATATATCGAAATTCCTGTGATCATGGAGAGCTGATTGTGAACAATAAATACTGCGTTTTTATCGGTGATGTAGCACTCGATGAGTACTACAGGGCTGATTATTGGCCAACCATCAAAGACAAGATCATGGTTGACGCGCTGCCGGCAATTCCGGGCGGAATGATCGCGAATGCTGCCTGTGTTTCGGCCGCTCTCGGGTTGAACGTAAAATTCGTTTCGGCGCTTAACCGTGGTGCAATCACCCGGTATCTTCTCGCTGATTTGGAAAAATGCGGTGTCGACACTTCCCTTGTAGTTTTTGACGATAATCTGGCCGATTCAAAAACGATGATTTTTCTGGTGGGAGACGAGCACACGATATTTATTCCCAGGCTTGGCACCCAGACGGTCGAAATAACACAAGAACAATTGTCTGTTTTGGCAAAAGCCGATTTTATATACACGACCCCTGGCGAAATCGCCCTGCTTAGGTGTGCGGACATGACAAGTGAAGACATCATCGACTACTGTCGTGGAAATGGAGCCAGGCTTGTCTTTGACCTGGATGTCGATTACATCCAGGATGGTAAGCAGGAACGCTTTAATCGTCTGGATATTGCGTTTTTTAATGAGGTCGGCTTTGACCGATATCGAGGCTTACTCGATCAGCGCTCTGCTGCAGAGCGCCTTTTGTCCTATGGGCTGGAGTTGGTAGTTATCACCCTCGCCGAAAATGGTTGTGTGGTTTACTCAAAGGATGAGACGATCTGTTCTCCGGCTTTCCATGTGGAAGTTGTCGATGTCACGGGTGCGGGCGATACCTTTTGCAGTAGTTTTCTTTTTGCGCTCTCGCTTGACCGGGGCATAAAATTCGCCGCCGAATTTGCGAACGCGGCGGCATCCATCTGTGTGGGTAAACTAGGCGCAAGAGCCGGAGCAGTTTCGCAAGCAGATGTGGAAAGGGTGGTGCGCTTATAGCCTTTGTATCAACCCGTTATCGTCGAAATAGTAGATGTCTTCGCGTTTGAACCCGATTTCCCCACCGCTTACGCGGATATGCGGCTCAAGGGTAAATAGTTTCCCCACTTCTTTGAAGGAACGAGTGCTTCCAAGCTCGATATAAACCCGGTCAGCCTGGTCAATCTCGATCGTATGTCCTAGGTTCCCGTGAAAATCGAGGTTTTCAAAACCAAGCTTTGTGATTTCCGCGTTTAGTTGGAAAAAAAGCTGCTCATAAGTCATTTCCAGGGTTGCGATTTCCATCAACTTATTGTGTAAGTACAGTTCAGCCTCGAGCCCCTTGCGAAAAAGTGGGTTTTGGGGGGCATCCTCTATCGCGACTTTGCCATCTTCAACAAATAGTGTGCGTGCATAATCGCCCCAAAAACCGTCAACAGTCGGCGCAACATCAATCGTAATAACGTCATTTTCCGCAACCCTGCTTTCCTCACTGGCAAACATTTCCCGCCCAGATAGCGAAAGTACGGAACGTTTCCCGAGTAATACCAACACACCAATTCCGTGATACCACCACGAATTTGAGCCTTTCAAGGTCATCAGCTCAAGCGCTTTTTCTCCAATTTCTTTTTCATTCATTCCAACTTTGACAAAGTTGTGAAGTTCACTAATTGTCTCACTCGCGATTATTTGGGCGATTTTGTTCTTTATCACAGAATACCTCCAGAGGTTGACACTATAAATCGTTGTTATCAACAACCATCAATTCGCGCCAGGTTCAGGCCGCCAGGTTTAGGCTCCTGGCTATCGAAGCTTTGAGAAATTTTTTGAAATGCTGCAGATCAAGACCCAACGCCACGTCGCAAAGCTCAGGTTTTTCACCTTTTTTAACCAGTACCTGATTCTTGGCAACAAATGTGTGGCCGCGTGTATATTTCCCCCGGCATTCACAATCAACGTAAAATCTTTCAGTGGTAACGATGTCCGGCTCGGCAGCCACAGCAATGGCCAGGCCATCATGCATATAAAGATCCTCACCACCGCGTGCAAAACGGTCAAGCATGAAGTCTAGAATATCCGCGACAATATGCCCGGCCCTGGTGTCTAAGCCCCTGAAATAATCTGCATCTTCCTGGTTGAGAATAGCTTTTTCGGTGACATCCAGGCCAATCATTTTGCATGGAATGCCACTATTCAGCACAATACTCATGGCTTCCGGATCCACCCAGGCATTGAACTCCGCACTGGTGGTCATGTTTCCACCCACCATGGCTCCACCCATGAATACGATCTGTTTTATTAGCGTTTTTAATTCCGGGTAGGTCATAATGGCCTGGGCAATATTGGTCATTGGACCGATTGGAACCAATATCAATTCGTGCTCAAAAGCCCTGGCTTCTTCGATGATTGTTTCGACCGCGTTTTTTTTATAAAAACCGCCCTTTGCAATTGGAAGCACAATATTCCCCAGACCGGTATCGCCGTGGGTACCATCCGCATAGTGTGTAATTTCAGCGATGATTGGTTGAGCTGCCCCGATTGCGACCTTGGTATCAAAACCCAGGTGGCGGACGAGATTGAGCGTATTCTGGCTTGTGTATTTCAGGGCGACATTACCATTTACGGTCGTAATCGCTCTAACATCGAATTCTGTAGCATACAACGCTTCAATTATGGCAATTGCATCATCAGTTCCTGTATCGCAATCAATAATAATCGGTATTTTATTCATGGTTGTTTCTCCTTTTTCGGTTTAGGAAATTTGCTTGAATATTACCATCTGCATGGACCTTGATTCTAGAAATCGAACGAAGGAATTTTTGCTTAATAAAAAATGGAATTGCTGGTAAAAGCATCGTCGACGAAAACCATGCCAATCCAATAATTCCGAAATGTAGTATACCAAAGTGTGCTCAAACGCGCAGATTCTTTTCCAAATTGGTAATGGTCTGACATTGGCTGGTCGTCAAAACTCGTCTGTGGCTCTCAGCGAAGAAACTCCGTCCAAACGGAAACTCGGCCCATTATTTGATATACTGCTAATGGCTGAGATTGACTTCTCGCAACTACTATGTGCTCTTTAAATATGTCAACTTACGGCTGTCGAATATATTAGCCAGACCTTGAACGCCTATAAGTATGGCCTCCCGCAGCAGACTGGGGCCGCTGATTGGCCCAGGAAAATGCTGTGCCGCTGAGCCCGGTGAGCCTTTTCTTGCAGGATGGGTAAGAGCTTTTTAACGCAGTCTCGTGAGAGATTGGGTCGAAAGAAGGTTGAGGCTATGCTCAGGGTCAATCAATGTCAATTATTCGAAGCAAGCCGGCCGAACACCGTTTTGGAGTAGGGGAGCGGGATTCTGTATCCACGTCACCCCCATTGCCACGAATGATAATCGTTGGGCTGACATAATTGGGCTCGTGCTACAGGAGTAGATTATGAACTTCAATCCTTCCATTTTTGGACCTTTATTTGCCCTGGCTGTAATCACGCTGATCGTCTTAGTGAGTTGCATATTCAGGCTTGGGAGCGGTGAGCCAACGATTTGGGAGCAGAAGATTCGTTAATTAAAGAAGCAAGGACGACCCAGGCCCCCTTCTGATGATCTCATTGTTTTTACCGGAAGTAGTGGCAAGTCTATGATTCGGAGCGTTTATGACGATTACTGTTTGCGAACTCAATGACCAAAATATTCGAGATTTGAATAGTTGCGATGGCACTTTCACGGTGGACTCCAGAGTTGTTCTGCAAGTTGAAAATAATGTCATTCGGTATGTGGTTATTAGTGTTCCGGCTTTCGAAAAGCGTTATCCCATCATAGAGATTGATCAGACTGTTTTTCGGGCTGATGCCGCCAGTGCCCTTTTTTTTGCTCACATGGACGGGCAAATTGCTGGTCAAGTTATTTTGCGCAAGAATTGGAATCAATTTGCCTATGTCGAAGAGATTGTCGTCGATATCAAATTCCGAAAAGGTGGCGTTGGGCGAGCCCTGGTACAAAGAGCCATCGATTGGGCGAAAGATAAACAATTAGCTGGAATCATGGTTGAGACGCAAGACAATAATGTTGGTGCTTGCCATTTTTATGAGCGTTGTGGCTTCAAATTGAGAGGCTTTGATGAATGTTTGTATAAAGGGGTCAACAGAGATTCCGAAGAAATTGCCTTGTATTGGTACCTACTTTTTTAATGTAGTTTGGATTGCCCCGCCCAAGAAAAAATGCGGTCCGGACCACATCTGTGGCTCCAACATCATTATTCGTCCATTCGCAGCTGACATTCCAAAAATGACAGGGCAACCCTGGTACAAAGTCATATTCTCTAAATAGGTGTAACGTTTTCGCAAGAGTGCTAAAATCTCAGGTGTGGGTTTTCTCAAATAGATTGGGATGTTGGAGACATCAACTTACCTCGCAAGCCCAATTGCTCTCAATTATTTTGACGAGGGTCGTACCAAGAATTCCATTAAGACAGATATACCGGACAGAAGCACAATCTGGATATCAAGAAGAAAAACGGGAATATATCTTAGGCGAATCATTCATCAGGCGCTGATAATTCCTTCCAATATCTGAAGTGGTTGGTTTCGAAACTTAACAGAAGGCAATCGAAATCTTGAGCAGGAATAATTTTATTTTTCAAGGAAACCGGCTATGGACGAACACTCTTTCAATGACTTGCGCCAACGGTTAGGCGATGAACATCTGGGAAAGCGTTTACGTGCTCAGGTGGATCTCATCACCAATATGACCGGTCGGGGGTTGGGGGCATTCCATTACGAAAACCTGCCTCCTTTTACCCAGTTGGTAGATTTTTTACTGAAAGTCAGCGGGTTAAAAAAAGTTGGTCAGCGCAATGCTCTGCAATTCGTAGTGCGAGAAAATCATGTACATTTTCCGGGTCTGCCGCAACCCTTCGTAGGTTTGCGTATCCTTCAGTTAACCGATCTGCACCTGGACGGTTTTCCGGGATTGGGCAGCCTGATCGCCAAGGCAGTTGCGGGTTTAGACTTTGACCTGTGTGTTCTTACTGGAGATTT
>CAINXK010000619.1 GCA_903854805.1 uncultured Anaerolineae bacterium | reverse complement strand
GACTCATAATCTCTTGGTCGCTGGTTCGACTCCAGCCGGGCCCACCATATAGAGCGGTACGAAAGTCCATAACCCCCATATCTGGGGGTTTTTGGTACCAAAAATGTCTAAATAGAATATATGTTCTAATTACATTTGCAGTAAAATTGCAGTAGTAGGTGGGGCTCAGTTCAAAGGAATGGGTATCGCTTGTGCTTGGGCGGCAGTAGACCTTTACAGGTTTACTACCGCCCTTTTCGATTATTACCCATATCTATTGATCAAGGACACAATCATGAAAATTATTACGATTGCCAACCAAAAAGGTGGTGTAGGAAAAACTACTTCCGCTGTGACTCTCGCACATGGTTTGGCTTTGACCAGGCAACGCACCCTGCTGGTGGATCTCGATCCACAAGGGCACGTAGCCTTTGCCCTCGGCGCAGAAAAGGCTCCCGGTCTATACCGATTGATCGTCGATGAAGACTCTATCGAACAAGTTGCAGTTCATACCCGCGAAAACCTGGACATCATCCCCGGCGACAAGCGCACGGAAAAAGCCAAGCGCACTGTAGTCATCTCCAACTTCCCCACCGAGATCCTGAGCAGAATTCTGCAACATGCGGACTACGATGTCGTCATCCTGGACATGGCCCCATCGCTGGATGTCCTGCATGTCTCAGCCCTGATGGCTAGCGACTGGGTGATCATCCCCACCAAGCTGGATGCAATGGCCGTGGACGGAGTCAACGAAGTGTTGCGCTCGATGGGTGAAGTGGTCGAGCGTGGGCACCGGCTGGGATACAGCATTCTTCCGACCTTTTTTGATCGCACCACCAGAGAAACTATCGTTCAGTTGCAAGCATTGGTTGAGACTTTCCGAGGGCACGTCTGGCCTCCTATTCCACAAGATACCCATGCACGGGAAGCGCCTGCTTTTGGCAAGAGTCTTTGGGAATACTGTTCCAAATCTCCGGCGGTGATGGGCTACGGAACCAGTCTGGTTGCCGGTTATGCCAGCACGCTCAAGCGGACGGTGGAGGTGATCTGTGAATAACAATCTGACCCGGAGATCGGCCATTGACCCGGCTGTGGCAGATATTCTCGAAGGCGCCGAAAGAAAGAAGCGCCTGACCAGCATGCCCAAATCCGAGCGCGAGAAAGCCCGCAAGGATGCCGCCCGGCACAAGGTCGGTCTGGACCTGCCGCCTGAACTGCATGAAACCTTGCGACAGATCGCGAGCAAGGAGCAGGTCTCAATCTCCAGCCTGGTTGCTTTTCTTGCCAACCGAGGAATTAAGGATTATCAGGCCGGGAACACCGATCTCTTCCCTTACAAACGCATCTCACGCTGTGCCCGTTTTGAGTATGTTCTGATGTTCGACAAAATCGATGATTAGTTCAATGTGACGCTACCGTTATAGGGAAGCGTATAGGCTGGCATTATCGGTAGCCTATGAGGTAGCCTGAAACGGAAGCCTATATGGTAGCGTCACCCTTCTCAGGAAGGCTTACAGGCGATTTTCTTGCTGAAACTGACCTGTAGGCCATTCCCAATCCTACAGCCCTTCTCAGGGCATTATTTTAGGAATTACCTATGACCATGAATCCAGAGCAAGCCTGGCAGTCAGTATTAGGGCAACTTCAGTCGGAGATGCCGCGAGCTTCTTTCGATTCCTGGGTTCGCGATACGCAGTTCATTTCCTTCGAAAATAATCTGGTGACTGTTGCAGCACGCACCCAATACGCGCGCGACTGGCTTGAGAACCGTCTGTCAAGCACCGTATCACGCTTGCTGGCTGGAATGCTGAACCACAGCGTAGATGTCGAATTTGTCGTTAAACCAGACGAACCGGATGAGAGTGATGAGATTGAAGAACCCAGGAAGGCTGAACCAGGCGAAGATGAAGCCGAAGTACAGGTCGTCAACCGTCTGCACTATGACGAGATCGTTTCGCCATCCAGGGTGGTTGCCATACCAGGTTATTTCAGCCGCCTGATCCCAGAGATCGGAGCGCGCAATGCCTGGCTGTATGTTGGTTGG
>CAINXK010000618.1 GCA_903854805.1 uncultured Anaerolineae bacterium | reverse complement strand
GGGCTTCGGGCATATTGTCAATACCGCCTCCCTGGCGGGGCTGGTGCCTTCGGCGGGCATGGTCACTTACACCGCCACGAAACATGCGGTCGTGGGTCTCTCCACCGCGCTGCGCCCTGAGGCAGCCCTGTCCGGCATCCGCGTCAGCGTTCTCTGCCCAGGTCTGATTCGCACCGCCATCACTGAAGATGGCGGCAAGTACGGCAAGATTTATGCAGCATGGATTTCTTTGGAGCAGCAGCGCAAGTTGATTGAACAACTCAGGCCAATGGCCCCGGATCAATTTGCGCGCCAGGCGCTGAACGCGGTTGCCAGAAACGCCGCGATCATCGTGCTCCCATCCTGGGTGGGGCTGATGTGGTGGATGAACCGCATTTCTCCCGCCCTGGTGATGTTCTTGATGCAAAAAGCCATGCAGCAGACTCTCGCTCCCAAAATATGATGATCATTCTGTTTGAGGATACATCTGAGTCAATTTCATGCCCACTTCGGAGATTGTGAACAAGAAAACGGGTGAATTGAGCCTGGTTCCAATCATCATTGGTCAGTTCCTTGCAAGGCGAATTCTATGGCCTGCTCCATCGACATGGCGCGACCTTCCGCCCAGGCCGCGTTAAATGTCGTCTCATCCAGTTGCGCGCGGGCGGCGGCAATGTTTTTCTCAACCTCCACACGTTCTATAGGAAGCAGAACAACATGAATTGCTGTGCGCAAGGTCTCTGCCGCGCCAAACAATATGGCGGAGCGTTTTGCCTGCCCTTGCGCTGCGCCAAGGGCGGCGAACTCTTCAAATGAGCAGACAATGGCGCGTCGGTCATTAATCTCTTTCTCTAGCGACAGTGCTTCAAGTAAGTATGAATGTGCGGCGGCATAATTGTTTTCAAGCCGCGCCAATTCTCCCAGCGGCAGAAGAATCTGAGCGATCAGCCACTTATTATTAATCTCCCGCGCATACGTTAAATTTTCGGTATGCAATTTTAGCGCTTCCGCATAGTTATTTTGGAAACGAGCCACGCGCCCTATATCAACCAGTGTTTCGGCAATAGCACCCTTATCTCCCAATTCCCGCTCAATTGATAGGATTTCAGCGAGCAATTCTTCAAGCGACTTTTCAGAGAAGTGGTCAATTCCTTGGGCGAGCAGGGTCATGCTTATACCTGTCATCCCTATGCAAATACCATTCTTGTCGCCTAATTCGCGTGACATGGATAGACTCTGTTCGAATAAGGAGCGTGCCCCTTCCCAATCGCCCTGGTTCATAGCCAGGTTCCCAAAATTGTTGACGGCAACAGACATACCACGCCTTTCCCCTATCTCTCGGTATATTTGCAGGCTCTCCTCATAATACCGGCGCGCAGTTGGGTAATCACTCTCAAAAAAGTCATGGATTTGACCGAAGGTAAAAAGCACGCGAGCCAGCCCCCATTGATTATTTATCTCCCGGTATACGTTCAGACTTTCAGAGAGAAACGTTTTAGCAGCTGCCGTATTGTTTGCTATCCACGCAGACCTGCCTTTGACATAAAGAGCGAAAGCCACGCCCAGCCGGTCACGCATCGCGTTGCCAATTTCCAGACTTTCCTCAAGCAGCAATTCAAGCTCCTGACTGTCTGTTCCAACCATCAACGCCAAAAATGTAAAGTACCCAAGCGCCCGCCCCCGCGCCATTGTGACTCGCGGTTGGCCTGGTTTCGACAATGCTCTTTCCAGACATTCCTGTCCATAAGACCGATACCCACGAACAAACCAGAAGAACCAGAGCGCATTGCACAGCCGTAATGCGGCTTCTGGATGGTGGTTGTACGGGTCATCCACCGCCCAGTCCAACGCTGCGCGCAGGTTATCGTCATCCAGTTCGAGTCGATTCAGCCATTCGATCTGCTCCGCACGGGACAAATGCGGCTCGGCTTCCTCGGCGAATTCGAGAAAATATGCCAGGTGTTGGGTGTGAAGTTTTTCGCTCTCACCCAATTCCAATAGTTTCTCCCGCACATACTGGCGCACGGTCTCCAACATACGATAGCGCAACTGACCGGGCTGTTCATCCACGACCACCAGCGATTTATCCACCAGGTGAATGAGCAAATCCAGAACCTCCTCGGCCTGGATCTGCCCGTCACTGCCCACCTGCTCGGCCGCCTCGAGCGTCCAGCCGCCCATGAAGACCGCCAATCTTCTGAGCAGCAATTTTTCATTGTCAGCCAGCAGGTCGTATGACCAGTCAATCAGAGCGCGTAAGGTTTGTTGGCGCGGCAATGCCGTGCGACTGCCGCCCGTCAACAGGCGGAAGCGATCATTCAAGCGATCGGCGATTTGCTCCGCTTTTAGGACTTTTACGCGCGCGGCGGCCAGTTCGATCGCCAGCGGAATCCCATCCAGCCGCGCGCAGATCTGCGCGACAGCCCTGGCATTTTCATCCGTCACCGCAAAATGCGGCTGCGCCAGCAAAGCGCGGTCAATGAATAATCGCACGGCTTCATATTGCGAAAGTCCTTCGGTGGCTGGTAAATGTTTCAAATCCGGAACGGAAAGCGAAGGCACATGCCAGGCCTGTTCGCCTTTGACGCCCAACGCCTCACGGCTCGAGGCCAGGATTTTCAAATTTGGCGCGATATTCAAGAGTGTGTCAGCGAGTCTGGCGCAGGCTTCGATCAGATGTTCGCAGTTGTCCAAAACCAGCAGCGCAGTCTTCTCACGCAGGAAATCGCTCAGGCTGTCGAACGCGCTGCGACCTGGCTGAGCCTGCATTTCTGCCGCGGTGAGGATGGTTTGGGGAATCAAAGCGGGATCGGTGACTGGCGCCAGTTCCACGAACCACGTGCCGTTGGAGAATTGAGTGAGTAACTCTGTTGCGACTTGCAGCGACAAACGTGTCTTGCCCACACCGCCTGAGCCTGTCAGCGTTACCAGGCGGTACTCGCTCAGCGCCTGTTTCACTTCCGCGACCTCTTTCTCCCGCCCGATGAATTTGCTTAAATTGATAGGCAGGTTGTTTGGTGTTTCACTGCGCGATTGCATCGCCGGGAAATCTTGCGGCAGGCCGGGGATCTCGAGCTGGTAAAGGTGTTCAGGTTGGAGAATGTCTTTCAGACGATGTTCTTTCAGGTCGCGCAGGCGCATGCTTTCGGGCAGGTCGTCGCGCACCATCTCCTGGGCTGCTTGCGAGAGCAGCGTCTGCCCGCCGTGAGCGCATGACATGACGCGTTGGATGTGGCTGAGCGCGGCATACCCAATATATTGGCCGTCCGGTTGGATCTCGGCTTTGCCTGTGTGCAAGCCCATCCTGGATTTAACGGGCTGCACACCCCAGTTCTCCACAAAAAGACTGTTCTGTGCCTGGGCGGTCGCTTGCAATGCGTCGCTGGCGTTATGGAAAGCGACGCAAAAGGCGTCGCCGATGATCTGGAAGACATGGCCATGATTGTCATCCATGGCCTTCTGCAGCAAGGCATTGTGACGCGCGCGCGTGGTTTCCCAGGTTTCGGGGTACTCGCGCGCCATTTTTGTGCTGCCCTCGATATCGCTGAATAGGAAAGTGACCGTGCCGCTGGGCAGGTTATTGCGTGCCGCGGGCCCGGCAGGCGCTGGCGTGAGCGGCGCGCGGCCCTTTAGCATGGCTTCCAACTCCGCGCCGATCAAGCGCACGCTGGGAATGCGCTGCTGCGGGTCTTTTTGCAGCATGCGGTTGACCAGGTTGATCAGCGCAGGCGGAACATCGGGGGCCAGCTGCGCCAGGTTGGGGACCGGCTGGGTCAGGATGGCGGTCAGACGAGCGGTGAGCGTGCTCCCTACAAAAGGCAATCGTCCGCTGAGCATTTCAAACAACATTACGCCAAAGGCCCAGATGTCATTGCGTTCGTCGGGCCGTTCGCCCTGGCAGACTTCCGGGCTGACATAATCCACCGTCCCCACCAGCACGCCGGTCTGCGTCAAATGCTGGTCGTTTTCAAGATGGGCAATGCCAAAATCGGCCAGGCGCGGTGTGCCATCTTTGGCGATCAGGACATTGGCGGGTTTCAAGTCACGATGGATGATGCCCAGGTGATGCGCGCGGCTGAGCGCATCTGAAACTTCCAGCGCGATCCTGATCACCTCGCTGGCGGGCAGGTTCTTGCGGGAGGCCAGCAGCGCATGCAAACTGCCGCCTTCGACAAACTCCATGACGAGATAATGCTGTCCATGATCTTCGACCGCCGCGATCATGCGCACGATGTTGGGATGGTTGAGCCGGCGCAGCGCTTCGCCCTCGCGGATGAAGCGTTCAAGCATGCCGGGGTCGCGGGCCAGGACTTCCGGGTTGAGTGCCTTGACCGCGACGATTTCCCCGGTCTGGGTATC
The DNA here is from genome assembly GCA_903854805.1 of uncultured Anaerolineae bacterium. The sequence goes on along the minus strand of CAINXK010000618.1, from coordinate 9,987 downwards.
ACTGGTGCGATACACCGCCCCCATTCCGCCCCGACCAAGTTCGGATTCGATGCGATAGCGTTCTTTGAGCCTGGTTCCAATCATTGATCCGCTCCCTGCAGCACAAATTCTTCGACCGCTACACTTCAGATATAACCCGCTCTGCAAACGCCAGGATCTGCTCCTGGTTCATGGATTGCCCATCTTCCGATGCCGTGTTGAACTCGGCCTGGGTCAGTTGTTCGCGCGCCTGCGCCAAATAGCGGTCTAATTCGGCCTGGTAAACAGGCGCCAGGATGAGATTCTTTAATTTTCGCCAGCCAATCGCCCAACCGAATAAGACTGCTGCCTGTTTGGTTTTGTGTTGCCCAAGTGCAAAATAGGCGGCAACAGCAATCGAGTCAGCCCACAGCCAGCGAGAAGAGACATCACCCCACAACTGATGATCCTTCATATTTTTTAGAAAATTCAAGGTGATAAAAAGGTAGCGCTTGGCATCCGTTAAATGATTTCTCAGACGTTCTGCATCTGCCAACCCCAAATAACCATTCGCTTTACTTGCATCGTATTTATCTCTGGCGATGGTTTTCTCAAAGTAAGTTATCGCTTTATCATAATTCCCTTGAAACAGTGCAATAGTTCCGATGCCCGAAAAAGCCCAACCGAGAGCACGGTCATCTGGCGTGTCCTGAATTAATTTTTGACACTGATCAAACAGGATAAGCGCATCATCAAAGTCGCCTCTGCCCAGTATTAAATTTCCGAAATTGGCAAGACAAATGGAGATATGCAAACGATCTCGCGCTTCCTGAATAACGGCCAGGGCTTGTTCTAAATATTCTCGAGCCGCGTTCCAGTCACCCTGGTTTGCACATATAAATCCAAGGGAGGTTAAACTCCAGTGCCACTCCGTGAGTTCGCCCATTTTTTTGAAAATTATCAAACTTTCTTCGACGAGCGGGCGAGCCGTTTCATAATCTGCCTGACGTTCAGCCAAATACCCAAGATTGAAGATTGCTTTGCCAATAGCAAACTCATCATTCACCAAATGGGCTTCGGCGATGCTCTCTTTTAGCAGTGCATGGCTCGTATCATAGTTTTCATTAAATAATTCATCAAAGCCAATCTCACCGAGTATTCTTGCAATACAGGCATGGTCGCCAATTTCACGCGCTAAAGGCAAGCTTTCCTCAAGCCATTGCTTCTTTTTAGGTTTCGGGGCTAAATAATCAATTGCCCATGACACTACTGCTGCATGAAAAAGTGCCCAGGCGCGAATTGCAGTGGGGCTGGCTGTGCTAACCGCCAGGAATTTCTCAAACCAGTTCAGTCCTTCTTGTCGATAATCGCCACGGTTTTCCCAAAAACGGAACAATGCATTGCAAACGCGCAACCCTGCTTCAACATCCCCTTCCTGCGCCCATTCCAATGCGGCGTGAAAATTGGGGTATTCCACTTCCAGAAAGTCCAGCCAGTCTGGCATCTTGCGGCGATACAACTCGGGCGCGATGCGTTCCGCGAGTTTAAGAAAATAATCCAGGTGAACATCCCGCAAACGGGCTGGGTCTTCAATTTCCACCAGTTTCTCGCGCGCATATTGGCGCACGGTCTCCAGCAGGTAATAGTGCGGCTCGTCGCCATGTTCGAGGTCAACCGAGACGAGGGATTTATCAACAAGATGGGTGAGCAGGTCAAGCGCATCGGCGTTTCCGCAGATGGCTTCCGCTGCTTCGAGAGTCCAGCCGCCCATAAAGACCGAGAGCCGCCGCAGGATCGTCCGCTCTTCATCAGGAAGCAAGTTGTAACTCCAATCAATCAATGCCCTTAACGTTTGCTGGCGCGGCAAGGCGGTACGGCTGCCGCCTGTGAGCAATCGAAACGCATCATCCAGCCGTGTCGCGATCTGTTCCACTTTCAACATTTTCACACGCGATGCGGCAAGCTCAATCGCCAGGGCAATGCCATCCAGCCGTTGGCAGATCTGCGCGATGGCAGGCGCGTTGGCTTCGGTCAGTTCAAACTCTGGCAATATTGTTGTGGCGCGTTCTTTGAATAATTTGACCGCTTCCGCTTCTTCAATGACATGCAATCCGCTTTTTGGATCAGGCAGCGAAAGCGACGGCACGCGATAGGCATTTTCGCCATCGATCCCCAGGGCTTCACGGCTGCTGGCAATGATCCGCAGATTGGGGCACGTGTGTAAGAGTTCATCGCAGAGCTGCGCGCAGGCGTCGATGAGATGCTCGCAGTTATCCACCACCAATAAAATTTTCTTCTCGTGCAGGTAATTGATCAACGCATCGAGCGCAGACGCACCGCCTTCAGGCTTAACGCCTAACGCGGCACACACAGATTGCGTCACGAGAGCTGGGTCGGTCAGCGAGGCAAGTTCCACCAGCCAGACACCGGTTGGGTATTCATTCAGTAATTCCGAAGCAACTTGAATCGAAAGCCGCGTCTTGCCAATGCCGCCTGAACCGGTCAGCGTCACAAGGGGGTACTTCTCAAGCCGTTTCTTGACCTGTTCCACTTCCTTTTCGCGGCCGATGAAGGTTGTCAGCTGCAAAGGCAGATTATGCCTGATCTTTTCATACGTGTTCAACGACGCAAAATCAGAAGGCAGGTCTGGAACATGCAATTGATAGATGCGTTCTGGCAGAAGAATATCTTTCAGATTCTTTTCACCTAGGTCAATCAGTGCTGCATCCTTTGGCAATTGACCCCGTAATAAATTCTCTGCTGCACTTGAGATCAGGATCTGCTCGCCATGCCCGGCGGACATAATGCGCTGGGTCATTGCCAAGGCAGCATAGCCTGAATAGGGAGTATCTCTTGATTCAATTTGCAGTTGCGCCGTACCGGTATGGATGCCCATGCGCACTTTGATGGGAGCAGAATTCCAGTTTTCCTGATGAAGGTTTCGCTGTGCTTGCAATGCGGCATTCAATGCGTCATTGGCGCTGTGAAATGAGACAGCAAACGAATCACCCACAACTTGAAAAACAAATCCGTTGTGGGATTCAACCGCTTGATTCAATAGCTCATTGTGTCGGGCGAGCAAATCAGGCATGGCTTCAGGATATTGCTGCGCCAGCTTTGTGCTGCCTTCAATATCTGTGAAAAGAAACGTAACGGTGCCAGTGGGAAGAGTAGGCCTGGTATTTCGGTTGGATGGTATGGAAGTTTTAAAACGACTTTCAGTGGAAGTTGGAAGACCTTGTAAACCCATCAGGATGGATTCCAGTTCAGCCCCCACCTGCCGCATGCTCGGGATGCGTTGGTTACGATCTTTTTCCAACAACCCATAAATAAGATCCGCGATTGGTTTGGGAATATCGGGATTGTATTGAGAAATATCTGGTGTGGCCTGGTTGAGGATCGCGGTGATCCGGGCGGTGAGGTTCTTGCCGGTAAAAGGCAGCTGCCCGGTCAACATTTCGAACAACAGCACGCCAAAAGCCCAAATATCCGCCCTGAAATCCAGAGTCTCGCTGTTGATCGCTTCAGGACTGAGATAATTGACTGTGCCTACCATCAACCCTGTTTTGGTCAGCGGCGAGCTATCCGCCAGTTGGATTATGCCAAAATCGGTCAAACGCGGTATGCCATCTTTTGCCAGCAGCACATTGGCCGGCTTGAGATCACGGTAGATAATCCCCAGGTGGTGGGCGCTGACCAGCGCATCTGCCAGATCGAGACCGATTTCGATGGCCCGCTGGTTGGAAAGGTGCCCCTGTGTGGCCAGCAAATCTTGCAGACTGCCGCCGTCGATATATTCCATGACCAGATAATGCTGCCCGTTCGATTCAAGGGCAGCGATATATTTAACAATATTGGGGTGGTTAAGTTTACGCAACGCCTCGCCTTCACGCCGGAAGCGCTCGAGCGTGCTGGGTTCATCTGCCAGCACATCGGCGTTGAGCGCCTTGACCGCCACCGTTTCACCGGTCTGCGTATCCAGGGAGCGGTAAACGACCCCCATCCCGCCCCGACCAAGCAGATCTTTTTCCAGATCATCGATTTCAAAGCGGTTGGCGAGAATTAATTTTCCCATGGTGTCACTTAATCATTGCTTCAAGTGTTCGAGTGGTGGCTGCCAGGCGCTCCGAGAGTAGGCGCGCAGAATATTCATGGAAGGATGCCGCCAGGTCAGGTTCCTGCAGCTTCATTTTGGAAAGCGCGGCGCGGGTCAGCAGGTAAGCGGTAACTGGTGAGTCAGCGATGACAGACGCAGAACAGGTTTTGCCCAGGTACAGCCCGGATTCCCCCACCGCCGTTCCCAGCCCAAGGGTTTGCAGGCGCACCCGCTTTTGGTTGCTCAATTCAAGCTGGATGGATACCACGCCCATTTCGATGAAATACAGCCGATCCGCCGGATTCCCCTGCTGGATCAAGATGTCACCGGCCGCGAACGTCACCCGTTCCAAATAATTCAACAAACGGGTGGTATTGGCCTTTTCAAAACCACTGTCTGCCAGTTGCGCCCGCAAAGTAATTGGCGTGTGCAGGGATGTGACTTGCTCCAACTCAAGAAGCTGCTCCTCACACCATTCAAGACCATGATCCAGGTCAGGGAAGATGCGTATCCCGGGCTGGTCTTCAGACAAACCATCCAGCTCGAAACGGCGCTGCATCTCGGGCGAAAGATGCGTCAGCACCAGCTCGATCTTCTGGCTCTCGGTGATCTGTTTGCATTTCAAAAAGCTGATCGAGGTCGATGAATCAAACCCGCTCGCCCGGCGAAAATCCAACACCAGGTAGCGCATCCCTGGCTGGTCTGCATCCGCCAGGCGCGCGCGGATGCGTTCCAGTACCGAATTCGCGGTGCCAAAGAAGATAAAGCCTTGCAGTTCAAGCACAAAAATATGCTGGCCTAATTTCTCACTCAAGACGCGCTCGTGATAGGCGCAGCGTTCGACATTGCTTTTGATCTCTGCCCCCGAAAGTGCGTGATGGATAACATTAATACGGCTGTAATTCACCACGAATAAAACAATCGTCGCCGCCAGCCCCACCCCCATCCCGATTAAAAAATTTGTACTGGCGATGATGATCAGGATCAGCAGCATCACGAAATAGTCGCTGCGCGAAAGTTTTTTCCAACCGCTGATGATCCACTCCACCAGAAAATCCAGCCCCAGAAAAAATAAAAAGCCTCCCAAAATTTGCTTGGGCAGGTAAGCCAGCAAAGAGGAACCCAGCAGGAAGGTGAGCGCGCAAACGAGACCGGTTAAGATTCCGGGTAGCCTGCCTCTGGCCCCCACGCGATAATTCAGCGCTGTATCGCCAAGCATGTGATAACCAACCAGGCCGCCCAGCAGACCCGAGACGATGTTGACATAACCGACGGATTTGAGTTCGTGGTTAAGCTCAATATCCTGCCGGTTGGTCAGTTCCAGCGCGGAAGCATTCAACAAGAAACCCACTACGCTCAGCACCAGCACGATCGCAATATTACTGCTTTGGCCCAGGATTGCGCCCCAATTTGCGCTTAGCAATCGATTCCCCAGCGCCAGAGGCTGCCAGACGGCATCCCCGCCCACCTTGCCCAGCAAAAACCCGCGCGCAGTAGCCTCCTGAATGGAAGTGCCTGTCAGCAGAAAGCCCAGGTAAAACAGGACAATTGTGCCCAGTAAAATGGCAGGCATGGTCAAAAAATGATCGAAGCGCCGCATGCCGAAGAACAGCGCCAGGGAAAAAAGAATTCCTGGCAGCCACAGAAGGATTTGGCTGGGTTGGATCAGGGTTGGAAGATTGGCCAGGGTCAGGTTGGAATCAGTCATCACCACAAATGCGCCCTGCGCCAACAGCCAGCCGGTTCCCGCCAGGAAACCACCCATGACAGGGTAGGGGATAAAACGTACCAGTTTGCCAAGCCCAAAATAGCCCAGAATCAGGAACAGGCAGCCGGTTAATAATGTAGTGAGTGAAATAGCCACCAGGACGGTGACCAGCTTTTCAGGTCCAGGGTGAAGCGCCAGGCTGCCAACCAGTCCGGCGGCGACCACGGCCAGCATGACCGTCGGGCTATCCTGGGAGCTGCTGAACACCCCCGGTACTCTGCTGATCAATGCCGTCCCAATCAGGAGCACAACCGAGCTGACCAGTGAAATACCGAAACCGTAAGGGAGATAAACGGCAAGATCGCCGGAAAATATCAATGAAGCAATTGAAAGTGCGTAGATCACTTCCAGCATGCCAGTCATCGTCCCCATCATCAGGCCTGGCAGCAGGTTTTTGGGCTGTATTTCATCACGTACCCATTCCATAAATCCATGTGCATTAGAAATAGCCAAGCTGACCTCCCATATCTGTTCGAAGACGGTGAAGGAATGTAATTTCATAAAATTGGTTCATTATATCTGGATTTATTCTAGAAATAAATCTGAAAATATCTTGTTATTCATGATCGCTTGGGCCAGACCATTGACACTGAAGGCGCGCCGGATAGGGTTTAATGAGGTTGTTTGCTGGAATTCTCACCCGCGCTCACCCGCTTGTCTATGAAATCGAGGCGAGAATGACATCCGGCCTCACTGAAACCGAACACCAGCAAATGGTTGCGCTTGTTGGAATGATGCTGCAAAAATTTGGAGAAACCGGCACAGCTAGAATCGAAGAAACGCTAAAAAAGCCAGGTCTAAGTGGAATGTCCACTCAAACCTGGCTTTTATTCTGGCGTTATTCTGCTTTCAGGCCTGTTTTTGCGCAAGCACCGACAGCCCGGCATAGAGCTGTTCGGCTGCGAGCAGGATAAACATAAAAAGGTTTGGTGATCCGTCAACAGCCATACCAACCAATCGTCTGGCTGCAACTGCCACCAGCACAAACAATGACGACCTCAGCCCGATCTGAAGCGAGTTGGAGCGATAGGCACAATAGCCCCAGAGCGCGTTTGAACATACTTTGGAATGATTCCGGAATAAAACTATTTTCCTGGTCGGAGGGGGACAGGTAAGACTTGCGATGGCCCCCAGACTTCCACGGTTACGTTCAAGGCTAAGGTATGAAGTTCATTCATAAGGGTTGCATAGGTTTCAGTGCTGGCTGCGCTCGCCCAGCTCGCCAGGTCAGCAAACTCTGTTGTGGTGACAACCTGCCATTCACCAGCAGCTGGCCGGTAGGACCGAAATTCTACTACTCCAGGAATCGAAAGTATTCTTGGAACTGCTACCTTGACCCAAGCATAAAACGCCTCTGCCTTGTCGGGATGGATATTGTACTTTGTTACTGAGAGTACCATATGAATTCTCCTTTGCATTTCCCTGATTTTGAACACAAATTGTTTACACGTTTAAAGCACGTTGATTGATGTTAATTATACAGAGATCAAAAATATATACAATTTTGGGATTTATTTCACAAATATTTTCAAGATGGTCTCCAAGTTCTCAAGTACGGTTGAGAAAAATCATCCAGGATTACAACTCGCGCAAAAGGAATAATATCTGGATCACAAGGCGCTTAACATCCGCGCGATGAACTTGCCATCCGACCAGTGTCCAATGCTATGTTAACCAGCGTTCTTTGCCTTGATTCCCGGGATCGCTTCTGTTGCAATACGTTCAAGCATCTCACGATTCATACACCTATCAGATTGCATGGCTGGATAATCGTAGTAAAAGATAAACTCGCTGATCCCAATTTCATAATAACGGCCAACGAAATCATGGAAGGCGTCCAGCGAAGCAAACGGAGTCTCAACGGTTAACCCCACCAGAAATGAGCGTGTAATTTCGGCGGGATCGCGGCCAATTTTTGAGCAATACTCGTCAAGCTGTGCGCTTCGCTGACGGATCACATCCAGCGATTGTTGGGCTGTTAGATTCCAGCCGCCATATGTATTCCAGCTATCGGCATATTCAGCCACGATTTTCAAGGCTGTTCGCCCGGCTGCTGCAAGGACCAGAGGTGGGCGTGGCTTTTGGATTGCGGGCGGGCGCATGCGCGCATCCGTGACCTGGTAGTAGCGCCCTTCATATGTGGTCGTATCCTGGCGGAGCAGTTGATCAACAATCTCAACTGTTTCCCGAAAGCGCTGCACCCGTTCTGCTGTTGACCAGTTCTCTACCCCTGTCATTCGGTGACTGGGATCCCGTTCAGAAGTTGCTCCAATGCCCAGCGCCAGCCGCCCGTTGGATATATGGTCGAGTGTCTGCGCCTGCCGGGCAATCACTGCCGGGTTGCGGAAAATGATATTGGTGACAAGCGGGCCAATTTGAATCCTGCTGGTTTGGATAGCCAGGGCCGCCAGCAGCATCCAGCCATCAAACCAGGTGTCCTCAACGTTTTGAGAATTGACGAAGTGATCGCCCACCCAGACACTATCGTAACCAAGCGACTCGATATGTTTCCAATGCTCCACGAGTGTTGGCCAGGGTAGATCTTGAATGGTGATGATACCGAAACGGAGCGGGAGCGTCATGTTGATCTCCTTGCCTGAATATTTTCAAAATTCGCGTGAGATAATCGGCGTCGTGATCGATATGGGTTGGGTGGCAAAAGCAATGTTCTGTTCCAAAGCGCATGCCACGGATGTATACATAGTTGAGTTGGACATATTTTGTCCTTCTTGATCAAACCCTGGCTACGCTTTGACCTTGTAGATGTTTGCATCCGCATTCTCAAAGGCGACGAGCTCGACACTGCCAAAACCTGCTTGGGAACAGTATTCGCTCATCATCGAGAAGGGCAATCCGGCCGGCCCAACAGCGTCGCTGCTTTCGGATAAAACCTGCGGCACACAACCGAAGACACCGCTGCCATACAGCATCACGCCGCCGGGACCCAGGTTGCCTTCCAGCGTATCGGCGCAGATGGCTTCCTGGCAAACATAAATCCCGCCAGGCTTGAGCGCTACGCGGATGGTGCGCAAAAATGCAACCACGTCGGTGGAATGGTGCAGCACGTCAAAACTGAGGATGATGTCGCAAGGCTCGGGCAATCCTTTGGACGCATCCAGACAAACATAGCGCACGCGATCAGGCATCCCGGCAGATTCAGCCTTTTTGTGCGCCGTGGCGATGTTTGGCGCATGGGCATCGTAGCCCACAAAGCGCGAGCGCGGGAAAGCCTGGGCCAGGATCAGCAGGATGCTACCCCGCCCGCAGCCCACATCCGCGACCAGCGCGCCGCGTTCCAGAGCGGCAAGCACCTCTGGCATGGCCGGGATGATATGCTGAACGAGCGACCGTTTTAGATTGCTGATCGAAAAACGATCCTGCCCCTCCCAAAAGTTATCGTCGTATTCAGAGTATGCCACGCCGCCGCCTTCGCGGAAGGCGTGAAGTAGTTTGCCAAAAAGCCCATTTTCAACAGTTTGAAAACTTTGATACATGCCGCCCATAAATCCCGGTCCGCCTTCTTCGGCCAGGATCGGGGCATGTGCGGGCGGCAAACTGAACCGCTCGTCGCTGGGATCGTACTTCAGGTATTCAGCGCAGGCCATCTGGCTGAGCCACTCGCGCCCCATGCGCTCGACAATCCCGTTCCGCGCGGCAAACTCTGCGCTGGTGGCGGGACCATGCGCGGCGAGGTCTTTGAAGAGACCCAACCGGTCGCCGAGCACACACATGAAAACATTCGCAAAGCCGATAAGGTCGGCAAAAGATTTCTGCGCAAAGGCTTCACGCGCTTGCCCATCGTCAGGTTGATCGTTGGATTCATTCGAAGTGGTCATGTCATTTTCCTTTGGGTACTTGCTGGGATCAATCTGAGCCAATGCTATCGGTTTCACCACAAATGTTTTTAAAGGTGCCCAGGCACCATCATTCATCAAGGCTTTGCAGGGTCCCAATAGCCTCGTCCACAGCTTGCTGGAAGGTCAGTGTCATCCCGGCGGCGCTAGCTGCAGCAAATGATTCTTCGCCAAGTTGAGATTTCAATTCCGCAACAATTGGCTCGACCAGGTGCTTTTCAGAGAACGGTATAAGGAAGGCTTCTTTCTCGCGGATGGCCGCTGCTTTGCCCATCAAGCGCGCGACCTGAGCGGGTGGAATACCGGGCACG
>CAINXK010000617.1 GCA_903854805.1 uncultured Anaerolineae bacterium | reverse complement strand
TTCCCTAAATAACGCCTTCGTCAACGCAGCAAGCTCATCAAAATCCGCATGGCTGATCAGCCCGACTTCCGAACTGCCCACGACAACATAGGTCACACTCCTGCTGCCATGGCCAGCGCCATGCCCTGCTTATTTGCATCAACCGTCATTTTTTCAGCATCATTCGTCTGTATCCAGGCTGCCGCTGCATCCTTCCTGGCGCTTTCAGCCGCCTTGCGTTTTAGATCGCTCCCCAGCTGACCTGCGTCTCGGGCTTATTTTCGTCTGTCATTCTGGATTCTTTGCAAAAATAATTCGGTTGCGCGCGTGTAGGTTTGCCTGAGAACACCAACATTCAAAAACTTACCCACGCCTCGCTTCCATTATACAAACCCCTAAATAACATTTCAATAGGGCTACCAGTGATGACAATGTGTGGCGCTTTTTCAGGTTCCAATCAACAAGACCCTCAAGACGTTACTGCAAGATCAAATTTTTGGGTTATCCAGTCGAATCTAGAGATTAAAATAAACCATCAACATCCCCCAAATTTCGAGTACACTATTCATATAGACATCCATCTTCAAACACTTCAATCACCAACCCGGCCTTACCCTAACAGCCCCGACCGGAAAACCCCACCATCAGGCTGATATATGCAAAGTACCTGTCCCAATTGTAATAGCCCAGTTTCACCTACGGCCCGGATATGTGAGAATTGTGGCTTTACCCTAACCCCGGAAGCTGCCGGACTGATTTTCCTGCGACTAATGGCAGGCATCATCCTGGTCTTGACCTTCATCAGCTTCCTGGTCTTGATCGCCTACTCAAATATCAACTATTACTTAACAAGCCAGGGGATTATCACCACGCCGCTCTTTTGGCGCGCAACCAGCACGATGACCGTCACGCAGACCCTGACCCTGACGCGAGTCCCCGCCAGCACCCGAACACCCAGCCCAACCACCACACTGACCCCTACTGAAACTCACACCACAACACCCACCCTGACCTTTACGCCCAGTACCATCCCCACCAACACCGAAACGCCCAGCCCGACCCCCAGCCTGACCCCAATTCCAAGCAAAACCAGGCCACCATCAGCCACACCCAAACCATCAGCCACAGTGAAGCCTGCCAGCACAACTGCGAGCACAGCCGTCAGTCTCACTACAATCCCGACAGCCACAAGTGCCAGCGCGGCCAGTTTAACTCCCACCATAGGGGCACTCTCAGATCCAATTCAGTTTCTGCGCGCCTACTACAACATGATCAACAACCGCATCTATCAGGAAGCGTGGTCCTGGCTCTCAGCGGACTTCATTTCATCAAGAAGCAAAGGACTGGATCACACCTTCTCGTATGATCTTGACTACGTCCCCTACTGGAACACAGTCGCCAGTGTTGAGATTCTGCAAGCTTCCACCGAATTTTCGACCACCGATTATGCCCAGGTGCTCTTACAGGTCCGTTACAACATGTTGAATGGCACAAACTCTGTCTTCAATCAGCGCATGTTCCTCGTAAAAGGTCCCGCCGACCGCCCCTGGCTGATCGACAGTGCCGACGCATCCAATTAAATATCCAATCCCTAGCCCAGGTTCCACTTAGACCGTCACGAGCTATCTCGCCTGCGGTAAAAAAATACAGCCAGCCCCAAACCAAGCCCAAGCAGTAAAATCGCCCCACCCAACAAACCGGAAGAACTTTGCGCTGCCTGAGTTGCCGGCTGTGTAGAGCTGGCAGGTTCGGGAGTCAAAGTTGGCATATCCGGCGTGAGAGTGACCGTCACGGTAACCGGCACAACTGTTGGCGTTAAAGTCGCCGGCGGAGTCACCTGCAGCACCAGCCTCTGATCTGTGCGGATAATCGACGCATCCGAAAGCCCATTCCAGACCATCAATTCATTGACCGTCACAGCATAGCGGTTCGCAATCCAAGACAACGTTTCTCCACTCCGCACCGTGTGATAATACTTGCCATCACTGGCGGGCGTCAGCATCTGCACTGGCTGCAAAGTCGCGCTCGGCGTGACGTTCCCCGGATGGATGAGCAACTTCTGCCCGATACGCAAGGGCCAATCGGCCTGCAAACCATTCAGCGCTAGAATTTTCTCCACTGTCGTCCCATACGCCTGCGCAATAGTACTCAAGGTTTGATAAGACTGCACTTCATGGCTGATCCGACCATCAGCGTCCGCCGTGCTCACCTGGATGGCCCCAGTCTGCGTTGGCGTAACATAACCCGCCGTATTGCTGCCCGGAATAAACAGTTTTTGCCCGATTTTCAAATTGACATCCTCAGACAGGTTATTCCAACCTTTCAGATCCTTGATCGTGATTTTATAGGCAATTGCAATTGCCCAGAAAGACTGACCTGCCTGGACCACGTGGAAGATCTTGCCCTGCGCATCTGGGGTAGCAATCTTAACCGGCATGATCAACTGCGACACACCGCTGCTGGCTGCACCACCAGATTGGATGGTGGTAGCGCCACTCGTAGAAGATGTCCCCGTAGATGTGTATTCGCCACAGGATTTTCCCGCGGTATACGCGGCCTGCAAAATATAATAAGTCATTCCATTGGCAGCCCTGGCCGTCCCCGCGCCAACATTACAATATGCCGGGATAACCGCTGGCAGCATATGGTCGGCATCCGACCAGACTACCATGATCTCATCAATGGAAGTCTGGTTGCCGACCGCGAAATTTTCGGTCGCCCAAACCTTGGACCCGCCGCCATAACCTGCAGATTGCAAACGCCCGGAAACATTGCCAATATGCCATGACATCTGGCTATCGGCCATGATCTGTGCCGTAGATTGGGCGACAGCATCAATGATTGGATCTTCAACCAACGCCGGCAAGCCGCTGGAAACCCGCAAGGAATTCATCGCCGCGATCAAATCATAGGCCGCTACATCAACCGTTCGAGCAGCCTGCACACTGGCTGGTTGAAGAAACAGCCCGAGCACCAGGTAAAACAACAACAAACTCTCAAACACTCTTTTTCGTTTCACAATCCCATTATAACGGCTGAATGCCACTGCCGGGGTTACCCCCCATTGGTCGCCCCACCATGCAGCCGGGCGACCGGGTTTTTAAGTTTCAGGGTCGATGAACCGGGCGGTAGATTGCTTGCATGGTTTTCTCCAGGTTGATTACAGGTTCTGCTTAACCTGGTGTCCATTTTTTTCGGGGGAAGTTCACACCATTCAACAGGGCGATGACCAGAAAACCGGTCAGGATGGCAAAGCCGATGACCATGACGGGCGAGCGTTTCTTCTTTTCCATTTTGTTTCTGCTCCTTGTTCCGGATGACCCAGAGTGAAAAGTGGCTTCCCCAAACGATACCGGGGCTTAACGCAAAAAGCGACCACCGGCACCAGTGATCTTTGAATCCCAAAGATATAGTGTGGGTGGTCGCTTCTAAGGTTGAATTACA
>CAINXK010000616.1 GCA_903854805.1 uncultured Anaerolineae bacterium | reverse complement strand
GGCATTGCCTTTTCTCCGATCTGAAGAACTTCCCTTGCGATCTGAAAATCCTTTATTTCCTGCCGGAGAAAAGGAAGCTTTGCGGCGTTTGAATGCTTTCAGCGTTGAACAGATCTACGGGTATGAACTTGATCGTAATCGTATGGATCTGGATGGCACATCTTCGTTGTCCCCTTATCTACGTTTTGGTATGCTTTCCTTGCGCCAGGCGGTATCCGCGGCTCAGCAGGCAATTCGAAATGCTCCGGATGCGTTGGCGGTAATATCTGCAGAAACCTGGTTGACCGAACTTATCTGGCGTGAATTCTATATTAATATTATTTATCACTTTCCACGGGTCAGCTATTCAGCGTTTAACCAATCGCTGGCGCACATTCCCTGGCGGGAGGCGGAAGCCGATTTTGCTGCCTGGAAAGAAGGCAGAACCGGCGTACCTGTTGTCGATGCCGGGATGCGCCAGTTAGCTGAAACCGGTTGGATGCACAATCGTGCGCGCATGATCGTGGCATCTTTCCTTGTCAAGGACCTGCTGATCAATTGGCAGCGTGGTGAGCGCTGGTTCATGGAAAATTTATTGGATGCTGATCCGGCGGCGAATAACGGCGGCTGGCAGTGGACTGCTGGAACTGGAACAGATGCCGCGCCTTACTTTCGTATCTTCAATCCACTGCTCCAAAGCCAAAAATTTGACCCTGACGGTGCTTACATACGCAGGTGGATTCCGGAATTGGCTCATTTGTCTGCGGACAACATTCATGCACCATGGCAAAAAGGACTACAGGTGCCTGGTTATCCATCCAAGCCGATCGTCGACCATGCTGCTGCCAAAGAGCAGACATTGCGCGCATATCGTATTTCAAAAGCCAGCCAGGAACACGCTGCATGAGTGTTGTTGCCATTCGTACTCTGCTCTCTGCTGATATCCAGGCGATTGCGGCGGCATTTGCTGAAATTGGGTGGAACAAACCTGCATCACAGTATGAATCTTATCTTTCCGAGCAGGAAGCCGGTTTACGGGTTGTTTTGATCGCCCTGCTGGATGATATTTTTGCTGGCTATATAACGATCCTCTGGCAGTCTCATTACGGTCCTTTCCGTGAAGCGGAACTTCCGGAAATCGCCGATTTTAATGTGCTGCCTCATTTCCGGCAGCGCGGGATTGGCACAAGCTTGATGGATGCGGCCGAAGACCGGATTGCGGCTGTTTCTGGAAGGGTTGGAATTGGGGTGGGTCTGACGCTAGATTATGGGACTGCCCAGCGGATGTATGTACGGCGCGGATACGTTCCTGATGGGCGTGGTTTGATGCATGCCGGACTTCCTGTTTTGTACGGTAATACCCTTTGTGTGGACGATGATCTTTGCCTGTATTTTACAAAAGAATTATCCGCTGAAATTTGAGAACGAATTACTTGTCTGAAAAATGGAAACCGGAGTGAGCATGCCAGCCCCTCAAGCAGAAGTTGGTCGCGAAGTACTAAAAGCGCTGATTAGAGAGCGCAGTCTGTTAGGTCCGTTGCGGGTCATGTTTGCGCGGGTTGGGCGCATTTTTCAAATACCTTTGTTTTTCTTTCATCCTTTTGTGGTTGCCGGACCGGAAGCTGCCCGCAAGGTGCTGGTAACCGAACGACAAAAACTGCGATGGCGCAATCCGGACCCGGTGACAGATGTGCTGCGCAAGGGTGTCTTGGTTACAGATGGCCCGGAGCATGATCATTACCGCGCCTTGATGGAGCCATCGCTTACACCTGGGGTTCTGCCCGGCTACAGCGCCATGATGCTGCGTCAGGCCGAACGGGTTACAGCTTTATGGCAGGATGGTCAGACTGTTGATATGCTGGTCGAAAGCCGCAAAATCACGCTGCTGATTGTGATGGAGGCTCTCTTTGGCGTGGATGCCTGGGATGATCTTGGCAGAATCTGGAAACCAATCCTGAAGGCGATTGAATTTGTTTCGCCTGGCGCATGGATATTGTGGCGCGGAATTCCGCGTCCTTCCTTCAGAAAACCGCTGGCTGAACTGGATGCCTACCTTTATGGAATCATTTCCAAGCGCCGCCAAAGCCTCCCGAAGCCGGATCTGCTCGGCCATTTGATTGAGGCTGATCTGGATGATGACCGGATCCGGGACCAGATGCTGACCATGCTGATTGCCGGACATGATACATCAACTGCCTTGTTGGCGTGGACCTTTGTTTTGCTTGGACAACATCCGGATGAGCAAGCACGCCTGGTTGCCAGTCTGGATGTTGCAGAATCTGATACTCATCCGCATTTGCTCGATGATGTTATCAAGGAAGCCTTGCGTTTGTACCCACCCATTCATATCGGCAATCGGGTAGTGGCTGAAGAAATGATTTTTGAGGGCCAGAGCGTCCCAGCTGGTGAGCGCCTGTTCTACTCGATCTATTTGACCCACCGTGATCCAAAAAGTTGGGATAAGCCTGATGATTTTTGTCCAGAGCGTTTCGAGCATGGGCGAAAACAACCAGCCTTTGCCTACCTTCCCTTTGGCGGTGGGCCGCGTGCCTGTATTGGAGCTGCTTTTGGGCAGGCCGAGGCGCGTATTCTGGTGACCTACCTGTTGAAGACTTTTAGCTTTGTGCCGCTGAATATGGCCGGTATTCATGCCCATATGGGTGCCACCCTCGAGCCACGTCCAGGTGTGTTTATGAAAGTTTCGCGCAGGGCTGCCGTTTTATAGCCGTCCTGCCGTTAAGGTTAATGAATGACCTATTTTGATTTTCTCTTTCGGTTCGTTATGATCCCAATCCTGATTTTGCTGTTCATTACATGGCTGGATGAGCGGCGCGGCATGGAACTACTTCAATTCCAGAAGAAGCTGGTCTGGATGATCATTTTTATGCATATTGCACTTGCGCTGGTTTATACTACGCCCTGGGATAATTACCTGGTTGCCACAGGAGTTTGGTCTTATAACCCTAAGCTGGTGACAGGGATTGTTTTTGGTTGGGTGCCAATCGAAGAATATTCTTTTTTTGTGGTCGAGACCTTGCTCAGCAGCCTATGGTGGTTGTTTCTGGCGCGCAGACTGCCTGAAGCGAGAGCTTTCAACCCTTCCAGGATTGGGCGCTTGTGGGCGTTTGGTGGATTGCTTACGCTCTGGTTATTTTTTGCCGGGCTGTTTTTTAGCGGATGGAAACCGGGAACCTATCTCTCCTTGACTCTTTTCTGGGCACTCCCGGCAATTTTCCCCCAATTTTTGTTTGGGGCAGATATTCTCTGGCATTACCGCAAACTGGTTTTCTGGGCCATCATTCCTGTCAGTGTCTATCTTGCGCTGACCGATATCGTGGCGTTGAAAGCGACCACCTGGTCAATATCAACAGAACAGACCACGGGTATTCGTTTTTTTGGGATCCTACCTCTGGAGGAACTGCTTTTCTTTTTTATCACCAATGTCCTGATCGCTTTTGGCCTGACCCTGATGCTTTCGAATCTGAGCCTGGTGCGTCTTGCGGGTTGGCGGGCAAGCGGTTTCAAGGGACTGCCGTAATAGGCTGGAATGATCATCGTTTGAATTTTCTAAATTTGATTATGTTGTATGCTGAGGAAAAATGGACCAAAACCTTTTACAATTTGCCAATCAAAACTATCTTAATCTTGAAACCTTCCGAAAAGCCGGAAAGAGTATCCAAACTCCGGTCTGGTTTGTTCAGGATGGGGCGAAAATCTATGTGCGGACCGGCGGCACTTCTGGCAAGGTCAAACGTATTCGCAACAACAGCCAGGTCAACATCATGCCATGTGGGCAGGTAGGCGAACCGCTCGGTGATTGGATCCCGGCAACGGCCCGGGAAATGACCGATGCTGATACCGCAGTACTTGTACGCAAGTTATTAGTCGAAAAATATGCGGATATGGTGGCCCGGTTTGAAGCCCAGGCCAAGGCCGATGGCTTGGAATACACCGCGATACTTATTGAAGCTTCGTGATGGAATACCGGGGAATTATTCGCGCATAAGGCGTACAGAATATTCGATGACTGCCCTGCGCAGATTCATTTTACGACTATCGGGATTATTCAGGAGAGTAGAAATGTCAGCTTTAGGCCAATTTGAAAAACAGCAATATCTCAATGTTGAGACTTTTCGTAAAAATGGGAATGGCGTTAAAACGCCGGTTTGGTTTGTTCAAGATGTTGAAACACTTATTATTTGGACAGAAACTACCTCGGGCAAGGCCAGGCGAATAAGAAACAACACTGATGTCCGGATTGTCCCTAGCAAGGCAGATGGCACACCGGTCGGTGAATGGGTACCTGCCGCAGCGCGGGTCGATAATTCTGCGCCGGTTCTGGAACATCTTAAAAAGTTGATGTCAAAAAAATATGGTTTTATGTTCGCGGTTTTTGGGCTAATGGGCAAGCTCAGGCGATCGGAATATACGGCCATACAGCTGCGAATAGCTTGAGTTTTTGAGTACGAAGGAATGTACAAAAAAGAGATGGCAGCATTAGCCATCTCTTTTTTGTATTTCACTCTTTTTTAGGGGCTTCCCTGACGATGTACAACGGCCGGCCCTTGACTTCGTCATAGATGCGGCCGATATATTCGCCCAAGATGCCGAGAGAGATCAATTGGACGCCACCAAAGAAAAGGACTGCGATGAGGGTGGTGGCCTGACCATAAAAAGCCTGGGAACCGGTCAATCGTTCGATAATTACGAGCGGGATGGCGATAATCGCAATCCCGGCAGAGATGAAACCGAAATATGTAGCCACCTGCAGTGGAAAGTAAGAAAACCCTGTGATGGCATTTAAGGCCAGTTTGAGCATTTTCTTGAACGGATATTTTGTCTCTCCGGCAAAGCGGGCCTCACGTTTGTAATCTACACCGATCTGTTTGAAGCCCACCCAGGCGCCCATGCCACGTAAAAAGCGATGTTTTTCACGCATGTTATTCATCACATCGACCACCTTGCGATCAATCAGGCGGAAGTCACCAGTGTCGAGCGGAATTTTGACATCGGTGATGCGATAGATCAGACGGTAAAACAAGGAGGCTGTTAATAACTTGAACCAGCTTTCGCCCTGTCTTTCGGCGCGCACGGCATAAACTACCTCGTAGCCTTGCTTCCACTTTTTGGCCAATTCAAGGATGACTTCGGGCGGATCTTGCAAGTCAGCATCGATAATGACCACGGCTTCACCGCGAGAGTAGTCTAATCCGGCGGTAACTGCGATCTGGTGTCCAAAATTTCTGGCAAAGATGATCGGCCGCACAGCTTCATCCTGGGCGGCCATTTCATGGATGCGCGCAGTTGAGTTATCGGTCGACCCATCGTCGATCAGGATCAATTCCCAGGTTTCGCCGGTCGAATCCAGCACTTCTTTTACACGGCGATATAGTTCAGGTAGATTTTCAAACTCATTGTAGATTGGGGCAATGATTGAATAGGTGATTGTCATATTTTTCGCAAATCTGATTAATTGGTGAGCGAGCATGCGCGATTTCGAATGTATGCTGAGATTGTACTCGATTTCCCTGCCGCTCGAATTGTTTTTATCTTGGTTCTGTATTCCCCAACGATGAGTCTGCAAATGGATTGAGACCCAACAGTTTCCGGCGAATATACCTTGCCAGGATTATCACAGAAGCCAGCACCGGCACGACAATCAGAACGCCTAAAATACCTTGCATCATAATTGCGGCGATGATCGCGACAAAGACCACACCTTCATGCAGAGAGACACTTTTTGCCAGAATTCGTGGTTGCAAATAAATGGTTTTGAAATTATTCAAGACCAGATAAACTCCACAGGTGAGCACTGCAAACCAGCCATTTGACATGGGAAGGAAATTTGAGCCTTCCAACCAGGCCACGATAATGGCGATAATGGCAGTGATACCCGGGCCAACTTCTGGGACGAGGTTTAGAAAACCAGCCAGTAAACCAATAAAAATGGCGCCGGGCAGCCCGATGGCTGACCAGGCCGCAGCATAAATTACAGCCAGGATCAGCATTAGCCGCACCTGTCCGGCGAGGTAACCCAACCAGACGCCTTTGATTTCCAGATACAACTGCCGGATGTCCTTTTGGTATGAATCTGGTGCCAGGCCGATCAGCCATTCACGCAGTTTGTCCCATTCGGTCATCAGGTGATAGGTGCTGACGATGATGACTAAGAACCACAAAAATCCACGCGAGGTAGTCTGGATAAATTGTAGAGCCTGTTCTGGCCTGGGGATAAGAGTGCCGCTCATGGTGGCGCGAATGGCTGGAATGAATCCATCCAGGTAAACTGGTATGCCCACTACTGTAATTGGAGATACAAGTGATTTTTGATAAATATCAAGCGTAGTGTTCAAGTCTTTATAGACTGTCTGACTATCATCCAGTAGGGACGGAATGACGGTGACAAGTAAAGTTACCAGGACAATCAGCACCATAAAAAAAACGATATTTGCGGCTTGTTTGCGTTTTAGTTTTGTGATCCGTGTCACCAGGTTAATGAGTGGGCTGAGCAAATAGGCGATTAATGCGGCGGTTACCAGGGGTTGAAATATCTCGCGGACATACCAGAGCGTCGCTGCCATCACAACGATCAATAAAACCATCACGGTATAACGAAATGAGTTGTCCCAAGAATTTTTTAACATATTATTCACTTATCCAATGATGGTGTAACCTCATGCATCTATGGCTGGCAGCTCTTTGTGCATGGTTGGGTTTTCCGGCGAGACTGGGTTTGCTGAATGCACGGAGTTGATGTTTTTACTTGGCGTATGTTTTGTTTGGTGTTAAAAACATGTTCAGAAATGGATAAATAAATTTGTTTATGTAGTTTTGGTGGAAAGTGCTTTCTGCCAAAACTACATCTGCAAGGAAACCCGGTGGTGTGCAAACCAGCAGGCTGCTTTTCAGGCTTGATAAACAAGATGTTGAGTAAACATGCTGAATGGGCACAAACAAGTTTGCAATCAGGGCAGGATTCGTTTGAGGGCTTCCATGGTTGGTTCAATAATTGGAGCAGGTTGGACTGCTTGCATGGCTGCTCGCACATCTTTCAGCCCGCTGCCTGTATTCATCACCAGCACAGGTGATTCGGATTCCAACCAGCCCTGCGCTTTTGCCGCTGTTAGACCGGCAAAAGCAGCCGCTCCGGCGGGTTCAGCAAAGATGCCCATTTGTCCCAATGTGGCGATCGCCTTGAGGATTTCATCATCCGAAACAGTTAGATAGGTGCCACCGGTTTCTGTCGCAGCTCGTACTGCCCGGACGCCATCGCGAGGAAAATCGACTGATATGCTATCTGCGATCGTTTTGGCCTGTACCGCTGTAATGGTTTCTGTGCCAGCCTTGAAGGCATTGGCAATGGCAGCGGAGCCTTCTGCCTGGACACCAATAATGCGTGGTAGGCGCGCGATCCAGCCCAAGGCTTGCAGGTCTTTGAATCCTTTGTGGATGCCTGAGATGATATTGCCATCGCCGACCGAGACAAAAATCGTCAGCCGTTGTTCATTGACGGGTACGGTGGCAGCCGATGGTATGACCCGCATGCCGGTGCCCATCTGGTTCTGCATAAATTCCCAGATTTCAAAAGCGGCCGATTTTTTCCCCTCCACAGTGAAGGGATTGTAACCAGTGTTACGACAATACCAGCCGAATTCTTGCGAGGCTTTTACCGTCAGATCAAAGGCATCGTCATAGCTGCCATCGACCAGGATCACCTTGGCCCCAAAAACAAGCAGTTGTGCGACCTTGGCTGGCGGGGCGGATTTGGGCGCAAAGATGATCGCTTTCTGTCCAACGGCGGCTGCCATGCCAGCCAGCGCGGCGCCCGCATTTCCGGTGGAGGCGGTCACTACCACTTCTGCGCCGATTTCCCGGGCGCGTGTGACTACAACAGCGCTGGCGCGATCTTTGAATGAGGCGGTCGGATTACGGCTTTCGTCTTTGAGCCAGAGCTGTTTGATCCCCATTTTTTCTGCCAGACGGGGAAGAGCATACACCGGGGTGCC
Organism: uncultured Anaerolineae bacterium; assembly: GCA_903854805.1. The sequence goes on along the minus strand of CAINXK010000616.1, from coordinate 1,598 downwards.
GCCGACCATGTGCAGTGGCGTGCCTTCGCCTGTGGGAGCCGAAACCGGCAGCAGGGGTAGATAGCGCCAGATGGATGGATTTGAGCGTGAGGTCAAATCGGCAGGTTGGTATTTCTTGCGAATGGCCTCATAATCCAGGACCACATCCAGATTGCCACCATCTTTGGGACAGGTGTATGTGATTTCGTCTGGGCCGTAGGTTTGACCGCAGATTGAACAGCTGTATCCGACAAATTTATTCATAGAATTATCCTGATGAAAATATAAATAGCGAACTTATTCGTATTTACTCACGCGGTGGGCCACGCTGGACAGAGCGGGCTCGCCCAAAGAAAAAATACACTTGCTGGGCAAACCTTTGATTAGCTTTCGCCGTCTAGCAAAAATCAGCATGGCGAAAAGCAAATCCGAGGAAGCTGTGAGTAAGTGCACTTATTCTTTTGAAGCACTATTCTTTTGAAAATCCTTTTAGCGCCATCAAAAGTTTTTCCTGGTCGACCGGTAAGCTGTCGAAGCGGTAGCCGGTGGCGTTGTAAATTGCATTAGTGATGGCGGGTGGCGTTGGAATGCAGACAATTTCGCCTACGCCCTTGGCACCGTAAGGGCCATCCTTGGTGGGGTCTTCAACCACGAAAGATGTGATTAAGGGGGTATGCATGATCGATGGGATGCGGTAGCGCGATAATCGGTCGGTAACCACGTAGCCATCCTTGGTGATGAAGTTTTCAAGCAGGGCATGTCCGACACCCATGACCACACCGCCTTCCACCTGGCCCTGCAGGCCGAGCGGGTTGATGGCACGGCCAACATCGTTGGCCGAGATCACCTGTAAGACACGCACTTCTCCGGTGAGGGTATTTACTTCCACTTCGGCGGCCTGGGATGCGAATGAGAATGCGACGTGCATATCTCCACCCTGGCCGAGTGGTTTGGTGACGGGCGCATGATATTCGTATAATACGCAAGGCGTTTGCCCGTCTGCGCGCATATCTGTCGCAACCTTGCCGAGTGGGATGACCTGCCCGTCGAGATGCACGCCCAGTTCAGAGAAGTGGATCGTCTCTGGGGCCTGGTCGTATTTTTCGGCCATGGCTGCTGTTATGAGGTTGCGCAAGCTTTGGGCTGCCAGCCGGGATGCATTTCCGGTGACATACGTCTGGCGCGAGGCGGTGGTCGGCCCGCCATTGGGTGTCAGATCGGTATCCATGACCAGCACGCGCACACGTGAGGATGGTAGCGAAAATTCTTCAGCAACCATCATTTGCATAATGGTGACAAGCCCCTGGCCCAACTCGGCTGCGGCAGAGCGTACCTGGAGCGTGCCATCTTCGTAAAGTTCTACTTCAGCGCCAGACGTATCATCCGCGCCGCCGCCCAGTCCGGTATTCTTGAAGGCTGAGGCGAAGCCCCAGGCGTGGACGAGGTGCTCCGCGCCCGGTTTGGGCCGGGCCTTGAACAAATCAGCGCTCGATAACCCGGATACACGCTGCATCTCAGCGGAGACTTTATCAATACATTCGACCAGCCCTGCGCTTTCAAGCAACACCTGGCCCGTGCTGGTTTCTGCGCCCACACGCAGAGCGTTCTTGCGGCGCAAT
>CAINXK010000615.1 GCA_903854805.1 uncultured Anaerolineae bacterium | reverse complement strand
AGGGCAATATTAACTCTTTTATGCCACCATTCAACGGTAGTTTGAGTGATCAGCAGCGTTGGGATGTGGTTGCATATGCCATGTCGCTCGGTGGAAGCACAGTTGCAGAAGCAGAAAAAGGGAAAGCTATATTTGAAGCGAACTGCCTCAAGTGCCATAACCCTTCTGGAGACCCATTGCAGGGTGCTGATTTGGCCGATCAAGCTTTGATGGCCAAGTTGACTCAGACTGATATTGCCAACTTTGTTGATAAAGGTGTTGGCAAAATGCCAGGTCTGGGCGGGTTACTTCCCGAAGCAGATATTTTTGCAGTAGCTGCATATGTGCGAACTTTCTCCGTGCTCACCGGAGATGCGGCTGTGGCAGCCGTGGCAACCGTCACTCCTCAAGCGCCCGTGGCTACGCCGGATGCTGCTGTCAGTTCTGGCGGTACTCCTTCGGCAGCAGTTGATACTTCTACCACTCCACAGGCAACAGCCCAGGCGGGCGATGTCACTGCTGTTCCAGGCACCCCAGCCGAAGTGGTTGGCAGTATTGGAGGTTTAATTAGCAATGGTTCTGGCGGCGCACTTCCTGCCGGACTTAATGCCGTCTTGCATATTTTTGAACACGATACCGCCACACAACAATTCAGTGAAGTAGCCACTCAGACAGCCCCGATTAGCGCGGATGGCACCTACAAATTTGGCCAGATGCCCCTGCCTGCCAATCGCGCTTTTTATGTTTCAGTAAATTACGCGAACACGGATTATGAATCTGATCCGATTTTCCCAACTGAAGGGCAGACCAGTCTTGATATGCCTTTGACCATCTACGACACCACCACGGAAACATCCGGGTTGGTGGCTGACCAGGCCCATATCTTGCTTGATTACAGCAAGCCCGATATTGTTCAGGTGGTTGAGTTTCTTATTATTACCAATCCAGGTACGAAATCTATCGTTCCCGCTGAAAAGGGTGGTCCTGTTGTAAAAGTAGTCTTGCCCAAGGGTTATACCAACCTTCAATTTGAGCAAGGAGCCATTGGAGATCGTTATCTGAAAACCGATGATGGTTTTGCCGATACAACCGCGGTTACACCGGGTACTAAAAAATACCAACTTGTGTTTGCGGTTGATCTGCCGCTGCCCAAACCGGGTTTGTTCGGTGGTCAAAAGCTCGAAATAACCCAACCATTCCCCATTAAGGTAAATGGCCTTTCTGTGCTTGCACCTGAAGGCGTAACGGTTGATGGCTCAGGCTTCACTCCGGGTGGTCAGCAGGATATGGGTACAGGTGCAAAATACCTGGTATTTAATGGCGGTAGCCTTGAACCTGGCCAGACTTTGCAGTTTACGGCTTCTGGTGCCCCACAGAGTGCTACGACCCAACCCACAGCTTCTATAAACCCGAACCAGAATATCATCATTGGCGTCGGTGCTTTTGGCCTGGTGTTAATCATTGCCGGGATCTGGATGTACTTGCGGGACCGCCAGCGTTCAGAGTCTTCAGATGATGATGATGAAACTGATCAAGATGACGATGATGAAGATGGCGAAGATGATGATGCGAGTCTGGATGAAATCATGGATGCGATCGTCGCCCTCGATGACCAGTTCAAAGCTGGAAATATTCAGGAGCCTGCATACAAGGAACGTCGGGCCGAACTGAAAGCCAGGCTCAAAGGAAATCTCTAATTCTGAATAAATACTGCTGAACCGGCTTCTGGTTTTTACAGCCGGTTCAGCAGCCAAAATGGAACTAGAAACCCGAAATGATTGAAGTAAAAAAGTTGGTCAAACGATTTGGTTTAAAAACTGTCCTGCGTGGAGTGGATTTTTACGCTCAGCCTGGTGAGTTTGTGGTTTTGCTTGGGCCGAATGGCGCGGGGAAAACCACTTTTCTGCGCATCCTATCAACACTTTCTCGTCCTTCTATGGGACTGGTAAAAGTAGCCGGCTTCTTGCTGCCCGCCCATTCAGCCTCGGTCCGGCAGCGTCTTGGGGTGGTCTCGCATATGCCGCTTTTATATGGTGACTTGACTGCGGAAGAAAATCTTCAGTTCTATGGACGAATGTACAATATTCCCGTTCTGAAGGAACGTATCGACGTCGTGCTCGCTTTGATCGGCCTCTCTGGCCGTCGCCGCGACATGGTCCGAACGTTTTCGCGCGGAATGCAGCAGCGCCTGGCAATTGGTCGAGCGGTTTTACATAATCCTGATGTGATGTTGTTCGATGAGCCCTATACAGGTCTTGACCAGGATGCTTCCGAAATGCTGGATGATGTTCTAAAAAATGTCGCTGCGGCAGGGCGTACGGTTGTGATGACCTCTCACGATCTGGCGCGCGCCGAAGAATTGGGTACGCGTTTTGACATTCTCACACGTGGGGTCATCAGTGCTTCTTGCAGCCGGGAAGAATTGGGTAGTGATAATTTACTTACCTTTTACAAACAGGCATTGATAGGCTGATATGCGTAAAATTATTGAACCACAAGAAAGACCTGAAGGTAACTACCTGCGAGCAGTGATGGCCATCACCTGGAAGGATTTATCAGCTGAATTGCGTTCGCGGGAACTGCTTTCATCAATGCTGGTCTTTTCGATCCTTGTTATCCTTATCTTTTATTTTGCGCTTGAACTTGATGTGAAAGCGCGCAATGGCATCACTGCTGGCGCGCTGTGGGTTACCTTTGCTTTTGCAGGCACGCTGGGTCTGAACCGGTCCATGGCTGTGGAAAAGGACCGCGGTTGCCTCGATGGTCTTTTACTGGCTCCGGTAGACCGTTCTGTGATCTTTTTTGGTAAGGCTATTAGTAATCTTGTTTTTATGTTGATCGTTGAAGCTATTGTTTTACCGGTGTACAGCGTGATCTACAACATCAACTTATTTAACCTGGGTTTGATTGGCGTGACACTGCTCGGGTCGTTGGGCTATATCGCGGTGGGAACCCTTTTGGCAGCCATGTCGGTGCAAACACGTACACGTGATGTGCTTTTACCAATTTTACTATTCCCGCTCGTTATTCCTGTATTGGTAGCCGCCGTCAAGGCCAGCAGTGGTTTTTTGCTGGGGCTTGAAATGATTGAAATTCTACCGTGGTTGAATATTCTCATTGTTTACGATGTGATCTTTATTGCTGTTTCGTTCATGGTCTTCGATTACGTGGTTGAAGAATAACCACGTAGGAAGCAAGTCAATTAATATTAGGAGTGTGTATGTCGCCCCAACCTCGTGTGTTAAAAATATTCAATATTTTATCTGTTGTGTTGGTGTTCGTGGCTTTCTTATTGGCTATGTTTTACGCCCCGCTTGAAAAAGTGATGGGTGAGGTGCAGAGAGTCTTCTATTTCCATGTTGCTACCGCCTGGGTAGGCATGCTGGGATTTATTGTCGCCGCCGTAGTGGCTGTCATATACTTGCGGACCCAGGATATGAAATGGGATGTGATCGGTCTTGCTTCAGTGGAAATCAGCCTGGTATTTTTCCTGATTGCCATTGTGCTGGGGTCGATCTGGGCTCGTCCTGCCTGGGGCACCTGGTGGACCTGGGAACCCCGTTTGACCACTGCCGCCATTCTTGAGATGGTTTACCTTGCCTATTTGCTCTTACGGCAGGGAATCGAAGATCCTGAAAGGCGGGCTCGCTTTGGTGCAGTCTATACTTTGCTTGGTGGTTTGAGTGTTCCGCTCACATTTGTATCCATCCGTATCTTTCGGACCATTCATCCTGTGGTCATTGGTGGGGGCGGCAGCGAAAAAATGAGTATGACTGGTTCGATGGTTGCTACGATGCTTTTCAGCATCGCTGTGTTTTCGCTGGTCTTTATCACGTTGTTTTGGCACAGGGTCCGCCTTGGTCAGTTTGCCGATGAAGTAGAACAACTCAAAATGAAAGTGATTGAATAAGGAGCCCGATATGGACGCTACTCCCAATACTATTAGCTATATGGTTGGTGGTTATATTGTATTTGTTGTGCTTATGTCGGTTTATCTTGCAAGTTTGGTTTCTCGTTGGAACAGCCTCAAACGTGAAAAGCAAATGCTTGACGAACTTGGAAAATAGCAGACAAAAATAGTAGCATTTGAAACAATAATCCGCTATACTTATATATTGGATTATTTTATTTAAATAGGATCAGAATTCGTGCGATCGAATAAAATCGTATTGAAATTGGCATTGGCATTTTCCATTCTACTCGGGTTGGTGATTTTTGGCATGCTTCTGGCAAATCCCAAACCTGCTTATGCCTCTGCGCCTACTCCCTTAGCGCTTCCTACCGGCCCTGATCGTTATACGTCGATGACGCTGGATATCACCATGTATGAGTGGTGGTTGGCTGCTTGGCGGGATAATAATATATATTGTTCTTTCTTCGTGGATCACGAGGGTTTACCCACTGACGTTGAGATAGATTCAGCCTGTGGCACCGTATTGTATACAGACTGGATAAATAACTCCACACCCTGTGCGGAAAAGGATGCTTCCACCTGTCCAGGTTATTATTTTATTCAGGTATCAAGCAAGCCTGCCAAGCGTGAAGTAACTGTCAAGCTACCTCCACCAGATGTACGGGTATCATTAGAAGGTTGCGAACCGGATGACACCGGCTGGTGTACGCATCAGCCGAATCTGGTGTTGAGCGGGGAAGAGCCTCTTCCGAATGAATCGATTAGCTCCGTTCAGGGTTTTGCGGGAACTGATCCTTTTTCCTGTAAGGGGAACCAGTGTATTTTCAGGCTTTCAGGTACCAGTGCTACTGGAATTCGAATTAAGTTTTGGTCAAATTCCACGTATGGGGATAGCAGCAAGGTATTTGAGGCACTCTTAAGGGTAATCAATGACGGCGATAAAGGCAATCGCCTTACGCCACGCTGGTATGTGGATGTGATTTCGTCCCAATGGACAGGCGCTCCGGTTGCATCCTGTGCAGCCACATGGGAATCCTTTCCACCTACGGACGGCTTGCCACAATGGCTGATTACACCTGCTTCGAGTGATGATTTGAAATCCAACATTCCATATAATTATCTGGCTGCCAACCTGATCATTCAGGGTATAACAAATGCTTCTGAATGCCCCAATGGCGGCTTGCTGTCAGATGGCTCAGTGAACGCTTGTGGCTTGAAAACTGCTTCTGGTGATGTGGAAGAATGGCAGAATCGTTTTGATCAATTGATTTTTAAGGTAGCCAAGGATGATGATGTTCCAGCACAGCTATTAAAAAATATCTTCAGCCATGAAAGTCAGTTTTGGCCAGGTGTATTTCGTAACGGAACAGATGTTGGCCTGGGTCAGATGACCGATGGTGGGGCTGATACCACGTTATTGTGGAATCCCTCGTTTTACCAACAGTTTTGCCCCCTGGTGTTGAATGAAAGTGTTTGCCAATCCAAAGGTTTTGCAAATCTGAGCTCTGCCAGTCAGGCCTTGTTACGTGGTGCTCTGGTGGGCAGTGTTGATGCGAGTTGTGCGGATTGCCCGCTCGGGCTGGATCTTTCACGTGCTGATTTTAGCGTCAGTATTTTTGCGCATAGCCTGTTGGCTAACTGCGAACAAGCTGGCAAGATCGTCAAGAATGTTACCAGCGTAATGCCAGGACAGAAGGTTGATTACGAGACTTTATGGCGTTTTACGCTTGTAAATTACAATGCCGGATCTGGCTGTCTGGCGGATGCGCTTACCCAAGCTTATGATGCTAGCTCTCCAGATTCGCTGAGTTGGGATAGGGTTTCCGGGGCTCTGGATGTGGTCTGTCCTGGAGCTGCGGATTATGTGGAAAAGGTCATTCGCGATCCAGATCCAGATCAACCGCTCCCAGAACCAGTTGTAGTGCCTGGTGAAACAGCCGGATGAGTACTAACTAAAAGCATATAAAAACGAACCATTAACACCCTAAAATGTAAAAATCAGGACTGGAGTACGCTCCAGTCCTGATTTTTAAGCAAATGGTCATGTCGCATAGTGATTAACGTAACTATTAAGATTGTTCATTATCGCT
>CAINXK010000614.1 GCA_903854805.1 uncultured Anaerolineae bacterium | reverse complement strand
TTTAACCATTTCAGCCTGTGCTACTCCAGGAGCAATCGACCAAGCACAAGGTCAGACTCAACAACAACCCGACAGCGCGGGGTTGTCGCAAGACCCGACCCGGACCCCCACCCCAACATCCCAACCCTCACAGAATTTCCCAGTCAGATTGGCATGGTTTTACAAACCACCCACGGATGGAAATTTTTCCCAAATTGCCAGCAAATATGATTTTTTCATTATGTCAAAAGGTGACGAACATGACCGGGATCAGCTGCTATCCCTGGGTGCGACCAGACCGATATTACAATACATCCGCATTGATGCCATTATGGATCCAGGCTCTTGCACCCGTACGCCCTGGAAAAACAATGCGGCCTACTTGCCAGGAGATTTTTGCACAATCAGCACTCAGCATCCCGATTGGTTTCTACTCGATCCAAAAGGGCAGCGCTTTGTTCACCAAAACAACGGCGAAAATTTTGTCATGATGGATCCCGGAAACCCTGGATGGCGTGCTTTTTTCCTCGAACGCATTCGCAAGACCCAGGATCTCGATAGAAACTGGGATGGGATCTTCCTCGATAATGTGGAAGTATCTCTAGCATTTCGTGAAAAAGAAGACAGCCTACCTGCGGCCTATCAAAATGACTTAAGCTACCAGGCGGCTGTGCAAGGCTTTCTGGCATATATGTATGCAAACTATTTCAAACCGTCCAAACGGCTGCTTTTTGCCAACCTGGTCGCTCGCAAAGATGATGCCGATTGGACAAAGTACCTGACCTATCTGGATGGCGCCATGCATGAAGGCTGGTCAATCGATTGGCCGAATGGCTATCGTTCCGCAAAGACCTGGGAAAAACAAATTGCCCTGGCCGAACAAACCCAACAGATGCACAAGTACATCATTCTTGTTTCGCAAGGTACCCAGGCCAACCAGGAATTACAAAAATTTGCCTTCGCGTCTTATCTATTGATCAATCAAGGCCGGGCAGCCTTTCGCTATGCAAACAGCCAGAGTTACGACGAAGCCTGGTTATATGATAATTACACAGTCCAATTAGGCAAAGCATTGGGCACTCGCTTCCGCGATGGGAAAGCCTGGCGCCGAAATTTTACAAATGGGTACGTGCTGGTTAACCCAGAAACCCATGAAGCACTGATCAATATTAACAACTAACGTTGGTAAATCCATTTGAAAATAATCCAGCAGGGAACCAATAAAATTTAGCATTATCTCACAAGCTGGATTGGTTGATCGTATTACTCATGGAGTGCCAGTTTCAGGCGATAACCCACGCATCAGCGGGCCGATTATTGATCACGTCATCCCGGAAGATCATAAAAACATCTTTCAAGAACCAAACGTACAAACTCTGGTCACACAATTGCAAACTTCCATAGAACCCTGGTTGGCAACACGCTCTATTTAATATTTACTTCACCCTGACAAAACCTGGATGATGGACCAGGGTTGCAGGTGGAGTGTGTTGCAATCGCTTGTGGCTCTTGCTGGTGGTACGCCCCGCAGTTGGGGATTTTCATAAACAATATGGGCTAACAAAAGAGATGTTACGGTTTATCATACCGAAACATCTCTTTTTATATTAATGACGGCAGTCTTCTAAGCACAGCCGCGAAACTAAAGCAGGCTAGGCCTTACGGCTGCGCAGCCAGGCACCTACTATTACAATAATCAGCACGATCAAAATCAATGCGAATGCCACGTAGATGGCGGGCAGGATCCAGCCCGGCTGATTGGAAGTTGGTGATGAAAGTACGATATTCGCCGGTGATGCATCCGGCGCTATCCCTTGAATTGTATCGGTACCTGCCACAAATGAAGTCAGGCGTGTATCGGTGGTAATAACCTGGGAACCACTAATGGCAGCAAAGTTACCTGCCAGGCGCGAACGCAAAGGCGCGTCCACAAGCGCAGAGGCTGCCCAGCTGACACCTTCTGGCGAATTACCCAGAGCAGCCACTATAATGTTGTCGGGATTCCAGGGCGATGCCAGCAGTTCTACATACCCGGTTGGCGAACTCTCCGGAATACTGAATTGAACCTGCATATTACTCTCAATGGCAATATCACTGGAAGACCCAAATGGTGCCGGTAGATTGGGATTGATTTCAGAAATAACTGGCAGCTGTGACGGGCGGCCAACCATCAGCAAATGATACTGGGCGCGCTCAGGGTCTTTTATCTCATCTCCATAAAAGGTTGCGAAGGTGAAAAATGCGCCCTGTGTGCGGTTGCCGAGGAAGTTGGCAATTCTCAAAGCCGAACGCCATGCGTCCAAATCGTTGTGAGGCAGCACAAAAGCAGTGGTTGACAGAGTTGGCTCCAGTATAAACGGGGCCGGGTATGCGGTTAGATCGACGACCGAAATTGGTGCCACCTGGTTGGGGATCAACGGCAAATGCACACTTGATTCTGGCCAGATAGTGACCCATAACCCATCAAATTGCGGGTTGGTGCATGCGTCGTTCGGAATAAGATTGGCCCTGATCTCAAGCTTGTTATAACCGGGCACAATCACTGTAGATGGGATACTAAATTGGGTATGATTGGTAGTCTTGGCCGCTGTTGTGTCGCTCATCCGGACAGTACCAATAGGCTGTCCATTGACCATGACAACCAGTCCAGAACGGGTGTAATTCAAAAGGGTTGAATGACCAAATACCAGGTCAAAGTAAGCATCGGGCGAAACAGTCTGCCCTGCGGGCATAAAGAACCGGTAGGAAGCGCTGGAAGTGCTTCCAAAACGCAAGGTTTTGATGGCCTTTCCGGGGGCTGCCAATAATTTTTTCTCTGCCAGGGCCAAGTCCGTCAGCGTCTGGTCAACAGGTGCCGTAGCCGCGATCTGATCCGATTGGACTTGTTTTACAATCGCCAGATTCGGCGAAGAGTTAGGGCGCAGCAAGCCTGTGCTGACTGCCTGGGATGCTTTCAGCACACCTGCGTCGGTGTTACCAGCAACGATCAGGACAACTTTTCCAGCAGCCCATGGAGAAGTAACCATTTGAACAACCCCATTATCTTCGGAACCGCTTTCGAGCTTAAATTGGCCACCACCGGCTGAAAATGGCAGAGTCAAATCATTCAGAAGAGGCAAAGATGCAGCCTTACCAACGAGAATCAACTGGTTGGCGGCTTGTTGTTCCGGGGTTAGTTTCCCAATCGTGGTCATATCCATCGTCAATCCGGTTCCCGCCATGCTGCCCAACCCGGCAGCCACAGTCAAAGCTGCCCGCAGCTCGGTCGAAGAAGGCTGGTCTGGAACTACAACGATGGCTGTCTCAGCAAAGACAGAATCTTGATTTAATGGCCGGGGGAAATTGATCAAACTTGTATCCGGAGTAACATCCTCATGCGGCAAAGTAAACAGTGTATTTGTATGCACAAAGACGGTCATCTGCTGGTTTACGAAGCAGGATATTCCGCTATCCAGAACGAAACTCAATTCCATGCG
>CAINXK010000613.1 GCA_903854805.1 uncultured Anaerolineae bacterium | reverse complement strand
ATTCCAACTCCAGTGCATGAGGTGCAAATGAACGCCTTGATGGTGTAAGCATTCTCAAAACAGGCAGGCGCCTGTCGGGCGAAGGATGCCCTGGCGCAAGTTGCCTGAGCTTTCATACCTACAGCCGTCTTTATTGTCGGTTTGTAAGGTTCAAGTTCCCTTTATTGAAGGGTTTTTCATAGCACTCTTAGGGTATAATCTTTTGACACGGTAAACATACCGTGTTCATCTAATTAACTCAGCAGTCAGCCACTGTTCTTCTTTGAGCGTTCGCGCGATTCCCCAACACCTGCCAGACTTCTGAAGACAAGGAAATTTTGTGAGTTTTAACCAGTTTAACCTGGATCCTCGCCTGATGGTGGGGATCAACCGCGCCGGTTATGAAATACCGACGCCTATTCAACTAGCCGCTATTCCAACGGCGCTCGAAGGCAGAGATTTGATTGGCACTGCCCAGACTGGCACCGGAAAAACCGCTGCATTTGTTCTGCCGATCCTTCACAAACTTCTCAATGGCCCTCGACGTGTGGCTCGTGCTCTGATCGTTACTCCCACCCGTGAGCTAGCTGAGCAGATCAACGATACCATTAAGGAATTGGCCGCGGGGACACAGATCCGCAGTGCCACCATTTATGGTGGTGTTGGGACCGGTCCGCAAGTCAGAGCTTTGCGAGATGGTGTCGAGATCCTGGTAGCCTGTCCTGGACGCCTGCTTGATCTGATTGCCCAGGGTTATGCCCGTTTGGGTGGCATCGAAGTGCTGGTGCTGGACGAAGGCGACCGGATGTTTGATATGGGTTTTTTGCCGGATGTCAAAAAGATCATCAAAGCAATTCCAGCAAAACGGCAGACCATGCTTTTCTCGGCTACTTTTCCAAAGGAAATCGAAGAGCTGGCCTCGCTGACTCTGCGCGAACCGCAGCGGATCAGCCTGGGTATCAGTCGCCCGGCGCAAACGGTCAAACATGCGCTTTACCCTGTTCAGCAGCATTTAAAAACTGGGCTCTTGCTGGCCTTGCTCAAGAAAACTGATACTGATTCGGTGCTGATTTTTACCCGCACCAAGCATCGTGCTGAACGCCTGGCAAAACAGATTGCCCATTCAGGTTTCAGGGTCACCAGTTTGCATAGTAATCGCTCGCAAAACCAGCGCCAAGCAGCCCTGGGTGGTTTTAAGAGTGGCCATTTTCAAATCATGGTTGCCACTGATATTGCGGCACGCGGTCTGGATGTGGAGAGTATCTCGCATGTGATCAATTTTGATATACCTGACACAGCAGATGCGTATATCCATCGGATTGGCCGCACCGGGCGTGCTGAACGCAGTGGTGATGCTTTTACACTGGTTACCCCGGATGATGTTGATATTATTCGGACGCTCGAGAAAATCATGGGCAGCCCGTTGACACGCGAGACTCTATCTGAGTTTGATTACACTGCGCCTGCGCCGCCAAAAGCCGCCACAGTGGTTCATCCGACTCATCATTCGCCGACCCCTCACCATCTTCCGGCGACAAAACCTATCAATCCAATTTCGCAACGTCATACCAGCCCGAACAAGTTAGCACCTCGTTCACGTGCAAAACCACGCTAATAAAGAAATGCCCAGCTCGTTGAGAGCTGGGCATTTCTTTATTTATCGGTTGATCCAACCAGAAATATCTATTTTCGCCTATTAGTAACAGTCCCCTGGTAAAACAGGTGGATAACTGGCACGCTTAGATTGTTATAACAGCTGGAGCTGGTCTCTCATTGACTTTCTTCAAGAAAGATCCGGATAGATTAAAAGAAAAGACCCTGGTGCCGAAGCGCCAGGGTCTTTGATCATTTAGGCTACTGGTGTGACGTTGGTTGCCTGCCAGCCCTTGGGGCCTTTTTCGACAGCAAACTCAACTTTTTGGCCTTCGGTCAGGTTACGGAAGCCGTCGCCTTTGATTGCGGAGAAGTGAACGAAAACGTCTTCGCCACCTTCGCGTGCAATGAAGCCGAAGCCTTTGTCGCCATTAAACCACTTAACTGTACCTTGAATTCGATCAGACATAATATTTGCCTCCTTTGGGCAATGAGAAAATTTTTTAGGTGTTCTGTTTGTTCCATCGGAGGGAAAAAAAACAGCTCACAGATCAAACCGTGAGCCATCGTTGTTCATTCAACCAACGCAACTTACTGTTATCCTACTCACTTGATAATAACATACTATTTGAATCGTGCCAGATCAATATGAACCAATATTGACTAATCTGGTGTAATTACCAACATCTTTGCAAATTCTGAACGCTGAATTAAGGTTAATGCTATAATTCTTATATTCTATTACACTGAAAGAAAACGATAAATGAATTTTCTTATCACCGGCGCTGCCGGGTTCTTGGGTTCGGCACTTGCAAACCAGCTTTCACGTGAAGGACACCAGGTGCGCGGTCTGGATGATCTTTCGACCGGTGATCCTCAAGCTTTAAGTCCTGATGTGCATTTTACCCGCGGGGATGTGAATGACCGTCCCAAGTTATGGACCTTGCTGCAGGAGGTCGATTGTGTTTACCATTTAGCTGCGCGTGTTTCGGTGCAGGAATCAGTGCTTTATCCACGGGAATACAATGCCGTTAATGTGGGTGGGGCAGTCAGTCTGATGGAAGCGATGCGCGATGTGGGCGTGCGGCGCGTGGTGCTGGTTTCTTCTGGGGCAATCTACGGCGATCAGGCTGAGCAGCCTTTACGTGAGAGCATGCCGCCCAACCCTCGATCTCCCTATGCTGTTTCAAAACTAGCCGCAGAGTATTATGTAAACACCATTGGCGATCTGTGGAAAATCGAAACCGTTAGCCTGCGGGTTTTTAATGCATATGGACCCGGTCAGCACTTGCCTGCATCGCACCCTCCGGTGGTTCCGTACTTTTTAAGACAGGCCATCCATCATGGCTCACTTGTGATCCATGCAAACGGCACCCAGACTCGCGATTATGTTTACGTGGACGATGTTGTTTCGGCGATGGTGGCGGCTTCTACTGCGCCTAACCTGGATGGGGCGGTAATTAATGTTGGCAGCGGCAGGGAAACCTCGGTGCAGAACCTGGTCAAGTCCGTTTTTGAAGTTACCGGATCCAAGGCCGAAGTGATCAATAATCCCAAAACTTCCGCAGGTGTTTCGCGGATGTGCGCTGATTTGACCCTGGCCGCCCAAAAATTAAATTACAAACCATCCATCTCTCTGGAAGATGGTTTGCGTCTGACTATTCAGCGCGATCCACGGTTTAAAGGTTAGACGATATGCAGCCCTTGAAAATATTATCATTTGGCGCGGGTGCGATTGGCACATATATTGGCGGCTCACTGGCCATGGCAAAGCATACGGTTGTTTTTGTCGAGCAGCCTCAGGCGGCAGAACTATTACGCCGTACAGGTCTAAAGCTCAATCTAAGTCTTGATCCGCGCCGGCGCGTAGACGATTCCGGGCAAAGTCAGACTGGACAGGCAGAATATGAACTCGCTCCAGCGCAGATTGTAATTTCGGATTCACTTGCAGAAGCCTTAACCCATGGTCCGTTTGATGTGGCCTTGTTTGCCTTAAAATCGTATGATACCCCGGCAGCGTTGGAAGGTATGCAGCTTTATGCCAAGGAACTTCCGCCCATTCTTTGCCTGCAGAATGGCGTCGACAATGAGCCTGCGATAGAAGCGCTCTTGGGTGTGCAAAAGGTAATCTATGGAACTGTGACGTCTGCGGTAGGACGAAGGGGGGTGGGCGATATCGTTCTGGAAAAATTGCGAGGTGTCGGGATTGCGGCAGGACATTCGTTATCTGAACGGCTGGTGGAGGCTTTTAACGCTGCTTACCTAAATGCACGTTTGTTCAACCAGGCGGCCGATATGAAATGGTCCAAGCTGTTGACCAATTTGCTTGCGAACCCTACTTCTGCCATCCTGGACATGACTGCTACTGAAGTATTTGCCCATGCTGGGTTATACAAGTTGGAGATTGCCCAGCTGAGTGAATGTCTGGCAGTCATGCAGGCACAGGGTATTTCTGTTGTCGATCTGCCTGGCACTCCTGTGCGGGCGCTAGCCCTGGCGACAAAACTGCCTTTGTGGCTTTCCAAACCTTTTTTGAGCAAAGCTGCTGGGGCTGGAAGAGGCGCTAAAATGCCGTCTTTTCACATCGATCTGCACTCCGGCCGTGGCAAAAGTGAAGTGGCTTACCTGCACGGTGCGGTGGTTAGAGCCGGAGAAAAATCCGGGGTCGCGACCCCAGTCAACAAGTTGCTGACAACTACGCTGCTCGAAATGACAGCCGGTTCCATGCCGCTGACCGAATTTTCTCACAACCCCGAAAAATTGATTGCCAGGCTGGGTCGAAAACCTCTATGAGCGAAATAACCCTGACAAAAAAAAGTGAAAATGTTCAGATTCACCTGCCCGATGGTCGCACACTTGAAGGCCCGCGCGGTGCGACTGCTGAAAAATTTTTGGAAGCCATCATTTCGGAAATGACTGTTCCGGTAGTTGGGGTGGTGGTCAATGGCGAATTGCACGAATTGACTTTCCCGATCAGCATTGAGTCGCTGGTTCAGCCGGTAACCATGGCAGATGCAGATGGCGCGCGGATTTACCGGCGCTCGCTTACTTTTTTACTTGAAGCGGCTTTCTCCAGTCTTTTTCCGAAGGCTTCCTTGTATATTGACCATTCGGTTGCATCCGGTGGGTACTATTGCCATGCCCGGGAGCGAGAGCCACTCTCACTCAACGAGTTGGAAATGCTTGAAGCTGAAATGCGCCGGCTTGTGGGCCAGAATTTGCGCCTGAACCGGCGTGAAACCTCCATTGATGAGGCCATTTCGTATTTTGAGACTCAAAATAACGATGACAAAGTTCATTTAATGAAGCATCGGCGCAAAGATTATGTGACGCTCTATAGCCTTGGCACTCACCTTGATTACCATCATGGATATATGTTGCCTTCGACTGGCTATCTAAAGTGGTTTGAGATTGTGGGCTCGGATGGTGGTTTTACCCTGCGCTTTCCACGCCGCCACGCTCCGACCACTCTTGCGCCAATGCAAGAATACCCGCAGTTATTGAATGCATTCAGGCAGTATGGTGATTGGCTGGAGCGCCTGGGGATTGAGAGCGTTGGTGCTCTAGATGATGCCATCAAGGCCGGACGCAGTCGGGAAATCATTCTGGTTTCAGAAGCACTGCATGAGCAGCATATTGCACTGATCGCGCGCCAGATTGCCGAAAATCGTGACAATGCGCGCCTGGTACTGATATCCGGGCCGACTTCATCAGGAAAAACTACTTTTTCACGGCGATTGGCAGTTCAGCTGCTTGCGCTTGGTCTATCGCCCTTCGCTCTGGAACTCGATAATTATTTTGTTGATCGGGACGCTACTCCCAAGGATGAGACTGGTAATTTTGACTTTGAAACCATCGAAGCGCTGGATTTGCATAAGTTGGGTGCACAGCTCCAACGATTAATCGCCGGTGATGAAGTTCAGTTACCACGTTATAACTTTAAAGAAGGTCGTCAGGAAGAAGGTGGTGTAATCCGTCTGCGTCCTGGTCAACTTATCATCCTGGAGGGGATCCATGGATTGAACCCGCGTTTGATCCCGGCCGAGCTGTCGGCAAAATCTTTCAAGATTTATGCGTCTGCCCTGACACAGCTCAACCTCGATCGCCATAACCGGGTTTCGACTACCGATACGCGCCTGATTCGGCGGATTGTGCGAGATGCGCGCGAACGGGGCTACAGCGCTGCCCAAACCATTCAACATTGGGAATCAGTACGCAGGGGTGAGAAGCGCCATATTTTCTCATACCAGGAAAATGCAGATGTTATGTTTAATTCTGCCCTGGTTTACGAGCTTTCGGTGCTGCGACCATTGATTGAGCCGCTTTTGCGCCAGGTACAATATGATACGCCTGAATATATTGAGACCAAGCGCTTGCTGGCGTTTTTGGAGTGGTTCCTGCCAGTGGATATGGAATGGATTCCAGATAATTCAATCTTGCGTGAGTTTGTCGGTGGGTCGATCTTAAAGGATTTCAAAGTCTGGGGTTCATGAAGGCTATCAGGACCAATACAATGCAGTCCGGGTTTTTTCGTAAATCAGTTTTGGCTGCCAGAGCAGAGATGTTGTCCTTTCTGAACAATTGCTTCTCAAATAACCCCAGTAGTAACACATGCGCGTTTTCTGAGCTTGAAACATAATCGATGGGAGTATTCTATGGGTTTTCGGGCGTTGTTCATTAAACCATCCACTGCAGCCTTCATTAAAGAAGCCAGGGCGACCAATGGCTTTTCATTTTTTGACTTTTTACATGGCTATATATATGGACGCTGGACCCACCTATATATTGCAATTGGTACTGGGCAGCATCCGCTGGCAAAAAAACTGGCTCCTTTGGCGGCATGGCTGGAGTCGCGGGCAACCAGGCACAAGCCGGAAACCGGACACGCTGAAACCATCAGTATGGCAGACACCTATCACGGTAAAACAATGCCGCTCGAGCAGGCCAAAAAATTGGTAATGATCAATGAAGATATAAACCTGCCTGATCTTGAACAAGTCATCCCCTACAAACGCGCTCGCGCTATTATCCTGAAAAACCCCGATCATATTGTTGCCTTGAACTGCCCCTGTCGCTCGGCCAAACCCAACCCGTGTTTGCCCCTGGATGTGTGCCTGGTAGTTGGCGAACCCTTTGCAAGCTTTGTTGTCGAGCACAACCCTGGCAAGACCCGCTGGATTACGCAGTCTGAGGCAGTTTCAATTATTGATGCGGAGGATCAACGCGGGCACGTTCATCACGCTTTCTTTAAAGATGCCATGTTAGGGCGGTTTTATGCGATCTGCAATTGCTGTGCGTGCTGCTGTTCCGCGATCCATGCACATCAGAATGGCACACCCATGCTGGCTTCTTCTGGATACCTGGCCCAGATTGATGAAGATTCATGTGCCGCTTGTGGCACCTGCGCGGAATGCTGCCAGTTCGGGGCGCTTGCGATGGGGGATCTTTTAATGGAGGTGGATGCTGCCAAATGCATGGGCTGTGGTGTCTGTGTGGATAAATGTCCACAGGATGCAATTTCCATCAATAGGGATGAAAGCAAGGGCGAGCCGCTGGAAATATTTGCGCTGATGGAAAAAGCTGCGGCGCAGTAACGTCAAAAGGATAATCGTCAGAGCCTTGCTGCAGTTACCCACCCATCCTTGTTGGGATGATAACTTGCAAACCAGATCTGGATGGAGCTTAAAGAACAATCGGGTTGGCCCTGCGCCGGCCCGATTGTTCTTTAATTGCGCAAAATTATTCATACGACGGAGTTTTTCCTGAGCTGAACGCTGATCGAATTGGTGTTTCTGGAATCTCTTTACGAAACCTTTACAATAAATTTGTCGCAACCGTACAAATAATAATTACAATACGGTTAATTAATCTACATAGGAGAATGTCATGATCACTCTGTTTGGCAAACGTTTTCGCCTATTTCGCCCGCGCAGCATCTGGATACGCAAGGTAGTGCAGATATTTTTCTTCGCACTAATCGCATTCATCTCAATTAACCATACCCTGGTTCTGAGTGGCAAAGGATTTGACTTCCTTTCCAGTGCATCGCTGCATGCCTTATGTCCATTCGGTGGGGTAGTCACCATCTACCAGTACGCAACAACCGGCACTTTTGTTCAGCATATTCACGAGGCCGCCTTCGCCTTGATGGTGATTGGGTTTTTTCTGGCAGTGCTCTTCGGACCTGTTTTTTGCGGATGGGTATGCCCTCTTGGGACTGTTCAGGAATGGGTCAGTGGACTTGGTAAAAAGATTTTTAAACGACGCTTTAATCATTTTGTCCCAGAAAAATTAGATAGTGTGCTGCGCTATGCTCGCTATTTGGTACTGGCCTGGGTAATTTATATGACTGCTTCCACCAGTACGCTGATCTTTGCCAGCTATGACCCTTACAATGCTTTGTTCAACTTTTGGAGTAGCGAGGTAGCTATTGGTGGCGTAATTGTTCTGGCTATAACGCTTGGACTGTCTTTGTTTGTCGAGCGTCCCTGGTGCAAGTATGCCTGTCCATATGGTGCGGTGCTTGGTTTGAGTAACTTGTTTCGGATCTTCAGTATTCGGCGCAGTGTGAGCACTTGCAAGGCCGATGGCGCATGTTCGATTATGTGCCCAATGAATATCGCCGTTGATACCAAAACCACTGTTCGAGACCACCAGTGTATTTCCTGCCTGGAATGTACCTCCGAGGCGATTTGCCCGGTAGCGAAAACGGTTATTTTCTCCACTCGAGGTATAAAATGACAATCAATTCCAAAATACTCGCCGTGCTGGTGGTGGTTATTCTTTTCGGCGGAATCCTAATTTCTTCAGGGTTGGGATGGTGGCAAACTGAAAGCAACAAGGTTGCTGCCACCTTCACCGAAGGTGAATTTGCTGGGCAGGCTAATCCGGCAGATATTCGTGGCTCTTACACTTTTGGAGATGTGGAAAAGAATTTTGGGATCCCGGTGGCTGTGATGGGCCAGGCTTTTAATGTAAAAACAGATCCTGCGAATTTTCAGGCAAAAGGTCTGGAAGGAGTTGTCACGCTCAGTGGAGTGGAAATTGGGACATCCTCGATTCGTTTATTTGTTGCCTTCTACAAAAACTTGCCATTCGATCTGACCAGCGATATTTATTTACCGGAAACTGCGGTGCTGCTGCTCCAGGAACGTCCGCTCACTCCGGAACAAAGTAAATATCTGGAAACGCATTCGGCTGTGCTGAGAGAGTCTACAAGCGAGCCTACAAGCGAGCCAGGATCTGTGACTGAACCTGCGGCTCCGGATGTATCGGCACCCACAACAGCCGCAACTCCCCAAGCGGCTTCCACACCGGCGTCAGTATCGACTGACCGAATTATCAAGGGCAAAACAACTTTCGGCGAACTGCTAAGTTGGGGCGCCCCGAAGGCGAATGTTGAAAAAATCATCGGCATGCCCATCCCTGCTGATGCTGCTGCCAACATAAAGAATTTCTGTGCCAGCAATAACCTGGATTTTGAAACCATCAAACCCGCACTGCAGGCTGAGGTAAAGTAGGTTGGAGCTGCCAGCCTGAATTAACGAGAGTTGGAAGCCAGTCTGGGCAGTCTTGCCAGCTGGCTTCCATTTGCGGGGCAAGGGTGTCATTGCCCAAAACTGATAAAAAAGGCGCTCCCAGGTGCGCTCATTGTCGATTGGACTATTAGATGATAAATATGTTTCGGTGATCAGATCTGAAGTTTGCAACTATTTATTTTATTGAGCATCAAAACCTTTACGGTATCTTCACGTTGCGGTTTGTTGGCTTGTGATATGCTTGCGTGAAAGCTTTAAAAATTGACCAGGGAGTGTTGCTAAAATGCCTAAAAAAGGTTTTCTAATTGTCATTGCAGTGTTGTTTTTGGCGGTGGGTATCTTCATTAGTATGCGGCGTTCGCATATGATGAGTGCCGATTCGCAGGTTGTAGCGGGTGGGTTGGTGGCTGTCAGCAAGGATGGCAGCCCAGTTTCTGTTCCAACGGGTTCTGGCGCACTGCCAGAAAACACCGCCATCCAGCAAGCTGGCGGTTTATTGGTTTCGCTGAGTATCAGTCCCTACCCGCCCAGTGCAGGTCAGTCCAGCCAATTCGGTGTTAAAGTCACGGACACAGCTGGCCAACCGGTTTCGGATGCAGCCATTAGCCTGGATCTGACCATGCCGTCGATGTGGATGCCGCCAAATCAATTGACGATGGAACCCATTTCAAATGGTGATTATCAGGCTGCGGGTCGCTTTACCATGCGCGGGATGTGGCGCATTGAGGTGATTATCATGCGGGGTACTGAAAAGACATCGGCCTTTTTTGACGTGGGATTGTAATTGTCATGTTGCTCAGCAACCTGGCTCTTGCATTCGTTACAGGCGTTATTAGCAGTTTCGGACACTGTCTTGGTATGTGTGGCGGGATCGTAGCCATTTATTCGGCACGCCAAGCCTCACTTGTGGTGGCTTCTGACAAGAAGCCAGGCATGCTGGCGCGGATCGTAAGCTTCCTGCCACTGCACCTGGGACGTATTACGACCTATACTGTTCTCGGTGCATTGATTGGCCTGGCGGGCTCGCTGCTCGATCAGGCCAGCGGGATGATGGGCTGGCAGGGTGTGTTTTCAATCCTGGT
>CAINXK010000612.1 GCA_903854805.1 uncultured Anaerolineae bacterium | reverse complement strand
CAGGTGTAGGCCAGGCCATGGGCTGCAAAGTTGAGCTTAAGATTTCCAATATCACGCCCGCCGTGATCAATGATCCGTTTGTCACGGCTGCCGTCAAACGCGCCGCCCAAAGCCTGTTACCGGACCACGATCTGGATGAACGCGGTAAATTTACGATGGGCGCTGAAGATGTCGCTTATTACCAGAAAAAGATACCGGGAACTTTTTTCTTTATCGGTTCAACCAATCAAGAAAAAGGTTTGGTTTACGGTCATCATCACCCCAAATTTGACTTTGATGAGGCGGCTCTGCCTCGTGGCGCCGCCCTGATGGCCCAGGCAGCCATTGAATTACTTAATTCCTGATCCAAAAGCGCTCTTCCGGCAAACATGCGGAAGAGCGCTTTTGAACTCCTAAACCAACAGACATATTTTACTGGAAACAAAAATAATTTGTTTCATTGTTTTTTTTCTTGACCCCCATGCGCAAAGGTGTTATATTAATACTAATAATCTGATTAATCCAATTCATCGGAATAATATGTCTCCACTCGAAAATCTATCCGAATTCATGCGTTATCTGGCCGCCCACGCGCAAACAGACGCCAACCTGCCACCCATCACAGTATTAAGTGATGAGCTAGGTGTGAGCGTATCCAGTTTGCGTGAACAGCTGGAAGTGGCGCGGGCCCTGGGACTGGTGGAAGTACGTCCGAGAACAGGCATACGGCGCCTGCCTTTCAGATTCCTACCCGCAGTCCGACAAAGCCTGGGCTACGCTATGGCGCTTGAACCAAACAATTTCGAAATGTTTGCCGATCTCAGGCAAAATATCGAAGCTTCATATTGGTATGAAGCCGTTGGCAAGCTGACCACGGAAGACCATGCCCTGCTGCAAGACCTGGTAGAACGCGCCTGGCGCAAGCTTAATGGCAGACCTATTCAAATCCCTCATGAAGAACACAAACAACTTCACCTGGCAATTTACTGCCGGTTAAACAACCCATTTGTCAGTGGCATTCTGGAAGCCTATTGGGAATCCTACGAAGCCATTGGATTGAACGTCTTTACTGATTACAACCATCTCCGAGGTGTCTGGCAATACCATGAAAAAATGGTTCAAGCCATTCAATCTGGAGATTTTGAGGCCGGATATCGGGCACTCGTGGAACATACCGATTTACTGGCAGATTTGCTTGACCACCGTCCCACAAAATAATACTCAACTCAATGAGGAGCCTATGACCCAGCGTATTGTTAATGATTTTTCCATCGTGGTTGGTACCGCCAACGGTTCGGGTTCGCAAACGTCTAATTCGACGATTTTACGAGCACTATTTAGGATGGGCATTCCCGTTTCGGGCAAGAACCTCTTCCCGAGTAATATTCAGGGACTGCCAACCTGGTACATCATCCGCGCCAGTAAGGACGGTTTTATCGCCCGTCGAGATGAACGTGAAATTGTTGTTGCCATGAATCCGAACTCGTTTGAAAAAGATCAGGCGAGTGTTCTGCCTGGCGGCGCTTTTTATTACGACGACTCAATCAAGGCACCCATCACACGCACAGATATTGTTGTTTACCCAATGCCCGTAAAGCAAATCGTTCGTAATGATCCAGCTGTGCCGGCCAACCTGCGCGATATGATTGCAAACATGGTCTATGTTGGCATCCTGGCTCAAATGATCGGGATCGACATGGAGAAAATCGAAACAGCATTAAGCTTTGCCTTCAAAGGCAAGCAAAAAGCCGTCGATCTAAATCTTAACGTGGCTAAATCTGCGGCGCTCTGGGCCAAAGATAACTTAGAAAAGAAAGACCCTTATTACATTGAACCGATGGATAAAACTGCTGGGTTGATCATGGCAGACGGAAATACCGCTGCTGCAATCGGATCCATCTACGGTGGAGTCCAATTTGTCGGCTGGTACCCCATCACCCCTGCCACCAGCCTGGCGGAAGAGTTGAATGAATATCTTCCAAAACTTCGTAAAACTTCCGAGGGAAAAGACACCTATGCTGTAGTGCAAGCCGAAGATGAACTGGCCGCGATCGGTATGTGTATTGGCGCTGGATGGGCTGGTTTGCGCTCCATGACCTCAACGTCTGGGCCAGGGCTAAGCCTGATGACCGAATTTGTCGGGTTGGCTTATTATGCCGAAATCCCAGTTGTGATTTGGGACGTAACTCGTATCGGCCCAAGTACTGGCTTGCCCACCCGCACATCTCAGGGTGACTTAAATTTTGCGGCCAACATGGGGCATGGCGACACAGATAACATCATTCTGTTACCCGGTTCCGTCAATGAATGTTTTGAATTTGGCTGGCGCGCCTTCGATATCGCTGAACGTATTCAAACACCCGTGATCGTCCTCAGCGACCTGGATTTTGGTATGAACCAGTGGATGACAGAACCATTCAAATATCCCGACATTCCAATGGACCGCGGCAAGGTTTTATGGGAAGAAGACCTTAAGAAATTAACCGAACCATGGGGACGTTACCTGGACAAGGATGGCGATGGCATTCCCTATCGCACCTTCCCTGGTAACCGCCTGCCAGGCAGTTCTTACTTCACTCGCGGAACCGGGCACGATCCCTATGCCCGATATACTGAAGACTCCACAGTTTGGGAAGCGAACATGGAACGGCTGAAGAAGAAGTTCCTTACCGCCAAAGAGTACCTACCCAAACCAGTCATCGAAAACGTCGAAGGTGCCAGGGAGGCAATCATTGCCTTCGGTTCGACTATACCCGCTGTTCAGGAAGCTCGCGTTTTGCTTGATGAACAAAAGGGTCAAAAAATGAACTTGCTTCGTCTGCGCGCCTTGCCACTAGCGAACGAGGTCAGGGAATTTGTAATGGCACAAGATAAGGTGTACGTCGTTGAAATGAATCGCGACGGGCAGCTTTACGAAGAATTGATCATTGCCATGCCAGATCTGGCAACCAGGCTGGTTTCTGTGGCTTACAGCGATGGTATGCCACCCACTGCCAAGCGCATCATGAGCGAAATATTAGGAAAGGAGAACAAATAATATGGCCGAAACCCTTCCGATGGCCGGGGCTGCTGTTCAAGTAAACCTGGCCGGTTTAAGCAAAAATGATTATCGCGGTTTGCCCAGTACCCTTTGTCAGGGCTGTGGGCACAATTCCATCGCCAACCAGATCATATCAGCCGCCTATGAAATGAATGTTGTCCCTGAAAATGTCATCAAATTCAGCGGTATTGGATGCTCCAGCAAGTCGCCAACCTACTTCCTCAACCGCTCTTTCGGCTTCAATGGCCTGCATGGACGCATGCCATCCATTGCAACCGGCGCGCTCTTTGGCGATATCAGCATGAAAGGCATTGGTGTTTCTGGTGATGGCGATAGCGCCAGCATTGGTATGGGCCAATTCAAACACATGATGCGACGTAATGTCAACATGGTATATATTGTTGAAAATAATGGCGTGTATGGCCTAACTAAGGGTCAATTTTCTGCCACGGCAGAAGTTGGTCTGAGCCTGAAAAAACAAGGTGTAAATCAGTACATGCCAATCGACATCTGCATGGAAGCGATCGCATCAAACGCTACCTTTGTTGCCCGATCCTTTGCAGGAGATCCAAAACAAGTCAAGGAACTGCTAAAAGCAGCGATTGCCCACAAAGGCATCGCCATACTTGATATCATCAGTCCTTGCGTGACCTTCAATAATCAGGATAATGCTTACCATTCATATACCTGGGGTAAGGACCATGAAGCACCTCTGCATGAAATTTCCTTCGTACCGGCGCGAGACGAAATCATGATTCCCGATGAGTTCGAACCCGGGACAGTTCGCGAAGTGGAAATGCATGACGGCTCCAGCATTATTCTAAAAAAGCTGGAACAGGATTACGATCCCACCAGCAAATTCCAGGCTCTTCAAAAGTTGGAAGAAGCCCAGCAAAACAATTGGTTGATCACCGGGCTGATCTATCTTGATACATCCAAACCTGCCTTGAATGAAAAGTACAATCTTGTAGAAACTGCCCTCAACCGGTTAGCAGAAAAAGATCTTCGCCCTGCTCCCGAAACAATTAAACAGATCAATGACCTCATGTTTTAGTCTGACCACAAGTCTTTTATTTGATCTGCCTGAGTAAATAGACCTTGTACCAAAGTTCAATATAAAAACCTGTCAGAAAGGCACATAACGCTTTCCTGACAGGTTTTTTCTATTCCAGTACAACCGCAGCGCGGATTTTCGTTAAGAAGAACCTGAATAATTTTTATTCTTTCTTGGTCGCCATAAATTTGTTACAATAGTCGCATGGAAAATATTAATTATAGAATCGAACACGACCTTTTGGGTGAGCGCGAAGTACCGGCAGATAAATATTATGGTATTCACACCTTGCGTGCACTCGAAAATTTCCCCATATCCGGCATACCCATTCAGACCTACCCCGGACTGATTGACGGACTGGTTTATGTAAAAGAAGCTTGCGCCCTGGCGAATTTAGAATTAGGATTATTGGATAAGAAACGCGCTGACGCCATTCTGCAAGCCTGTCAGGAGATACGCGCCGGAAAGTACCATTCCCACTTCGCTGTTGACGTTATCCAGGGCGGCGCGGGAACATCCACCAACATGAACGCTAATGAAGTCATCGCCAACCGAGCCTTGGAAATCCTGGGTTTTGAACGTGGAAATTATAAGGAACTTCACCCGCTTGAACACGTCAACATGAGTCAAAGCACCAATGATGTCTATCCTACAGCCGTCAAAGTAGCTTTGCGTTTTGAAATAGAGCGACTGGTAAACGCTATGGAAGTCCTGCGCCTTGATTTCGATAAAAAAGCCAGGGAATTTTCGACTGTCTTAAAAATGGGTCGTACCCAGCTTCAGGACGCCGTTCCAATGACCCTCGGGCAAGAGTTTAGCACCTACGCGGTCATGCTGATGGAAGACCAGCAGCGTCTGCGAGAAGCAGCCCTGCTCATTCAGGAAATCAATCTGGGCGCCACTGCCATCGGGACAGGCATCAATGCCCCGGCAGAATATGCACCCCTGGCCTGTAAGGCACTTTCCGAATTGACAGGTATTCAATTCATTACCGCTGATAACCTGGTCGAAGCTACTCAGGATGCCGGGTCATTCGTTCAACTTTCGGGTGTACTCAAACGAGTGGCTGTAAAATTATCCAAGGTTTGCAACGATCTGCGACTGCTTTCATCCGGACCGCGTGCCGGATTCGGAGAGATAAACCTACCTCCAGTTCAAGCTGGATCCAGCATCATGCCAGGAAAGGTCAATCCGGTCATCCCAGAAGTAGTCAATCAGATTGCCTTTGAGGTGATCGGTAACGATGTGACCGTCACTTTTGCAGCGGAAGCTGGGCAGCTGCAGCTGAATGCCTTTGAACCCATCATCGCCCACAACTTATTAAACAGCCTGATCTATCTACGCCAGGGTTGCCTTACCCTGGCTGAGCGCTGCGTTCGTGGCATTACAGCCAACCGCGAACGTTTGGACGATATCGTCAGCCACTCGATTGGTATCGTCACTGCACTAAATCCATATATCGGATACGAGAACGCCAGCACGGTGGCCAAAGAAGCATATGCCACTGGCAAAAGTGTCACAGAGATCGTGTTGGCAAAAGGCCTTTTAACACGAGAACAATTGGATGAGATTCTGCGCCCTGAAAACCTTACCCGGCCAAAGTTTGTATTATGATCGTCATCAGCCCCACAATTAGAATTGAGGATAACGAAATCACGCTTGATTTTATCCGCTCAAGCGGTCCGGGCGGACAAAACGTCAATAAGGTTGCCACGGCTGTTCAACTGCGTTTTGATTTACGTAATTCAACATCTCTCCCCGATGACATAAAAGAACGTCTATCCAGGTTAGCCGCAGGCCGACTGACTGGCGAAGGCATTTTACTCATTGAAGCCAAACGTTTCCGGACTCAGGAACAAAACCGGACTGATGCCATTCTAAGGTTGACAACGCTCATCCAACGGTCCGTTGATGCTCCCAAAAAAAGATACGCGACTCGCCCGACCCTGGCTTCTAAAACCGAACGTATTCAGTCCAAGAAACGGCATGGAGCAGTAAAAAAAATGCGGCGCAATATTTCGGATGAATAAAAAATACCGGCGGGTATTTCATTATCAGGCACCCACCAGCCTTTCGTCCAAATTAATAAAATAGCCCAAAATAAAAGGCTAAACGAAACGCGACCAAGTCTGATTGATCCAGAATAATAAATTCCGGATGTATAATCGCATGAACCAATAGGACAAGAGAGCATCTTGTCCTATATTTATTCTTTTGTTTCAGGCACTTCCGAATGATTTTGAAAACCTCAAAGTTTACAAATATTCAACCTGAGCTGATGTTTGCTCGCTTTTATTATTTCGCCTATATGGGTGGTATGGGATTTATACTGCCCTTCACTAATCTGTTTTATACCAGCCTGGGATTGAATGGAATACAGATCGGCACAATTGCAGCGACCAGTGCAGTTATCGGCCTTGTCGCGGCCCCAGTGCTCGTCACAGAAATAAGAAAACATCCACTGGCACGTTCTTACCTGCAGCTTATCCTTATCTTGGGTGCCGTTGGGTATTTTATGATCGGACAGCAGACTGCTTTTTTACCAATTTTGGCAGTCATTGTTTTGCAAGCCCTGGCTGTTTCAAGCGTTCCGCCCATTTCGGACTCAATGGCAGTTTCGGTTTCCAAATCAATGCGCATTGGTTTCGGCAGTGTGCGTGTTTGGGGCTCGCTCGGCTGGATCCTCATCGTACCTACTTCAGGTTGGCTGATCGAACACCTGGGTTTCAAAGCGGGTTTTACAGGCGTTAGCATTGCCTGGATATGTGCAGCAGGACTGGTGTTTTTTATTTCATCAAACCATTTTTCGTCACACGCTGACCCGCTGGCGATCTCGCCTGGTTTGCCATCCACAATCCGCAAGCTGATAAAGAATCGGACCTTGCGTGGTTTCGCGATCGCAATCATTGCGATAGGTTTTCTTAATAACGGCGTACTCCAATTTGAAAACGTTTTCCTGTCTGACCTGGGAGCATCCAAACAGCTCATTAGTTTCGCCGGGATATTAGGCGCGCTTGTCGAGTTACCCTTTATGCTGATCTCCGATAAAATTCTCAGACGCATCAGTGCACATCGCATGATGATGATCGCTGTCCTGCTGACCCTGGCCCAGCGCACTACGGTTCTGATTTTTCCATCCATCCTAACAATCATGATTGTCCGTTTTATTGGCGGTATGGCATTTAGTTTTTATACGATCTCCTACATCGGGTTGATCAGCAGTCACACCGAGGCGCATGAAACCGGAACAGTCTTAGCCTTATTCACGGTTACTCTGGCTGGATCTGTCAACATTGTGGCTTCGCCAATCTCCGGCGCAATCTACGACCTAATTGGCGCTCGTTGGCTGTATGCCTTCGCAGCAGCCGGATACGCCATTGCCGCAACGAGTTTATGGATTACACGCTCAAAATCTATCTATAAAATCAACTAAGGATGCGCACATGCAAAAACACTCACTAACAGGTTTACTTGCAGGCTTGACCGCTGCCGCAATTTGGGGCGGCATGTATGTTGTCAGCAAAGTGGTCCTGGATATCATTCCACCTTTTACCCTGCTCACCATACGTCTACTTCTTGGATTCCTGGCGCTTGCCCTGGTCATATTTATCAGGGGCGGTTTCTCCGTCAAACCTCGTCAATTTTGGAGCTTTTTTGGAGTTGGTGTTGTCGGATATGGAATTTCACTCGGCTTTCAATTTATCGGAACAAAACTTTCCACAGCTGCAAATGGATCGTTAGTCACTTCAGCAACTCCTGCGCTTGTTCTTCCCTTTGCTTTTTTCCTACTAAAGGAACCGGTTACTCGCCGAAGATTGGTTGCAATCTTGCTGGCTAGCCTGGGTGTCCTGGCGGTTATCGATCCCCGCAGCGCTCAGCTATCATCCGCCCTATTCATTGGGAACTTGTCGCTCCTTGGCGCTGCGATCACCTGGGCGCTTTATTCTGTGTTAGTTCGAAAAGTTTCTTCCAATACAGATCTTTTACAAGCTTCGGCTATTATGCTGATCGGTGGATTGCCAATTACCATTCCAGTCAGTATCTGGGAATTATCCACCCAGGGAATTGGCATCGTTACCACTGGAACCATTGCCGGTATTCTATTTTTGGGCATCATCTCCACAGCCATTGCCATGTTCCTGTGGAATTACGCATTTGCGGAGCTGCCGGCTGCGGTAGCTTCACTAACTTTTTTTGCGCAACCGGTTGTCGGCTCACTTCTCGGCTGGTTTTTTCTAAACGAAAAAATCACCCCCCTATTTATGCTGGGGGGTGTCTTGATCGGGATCGGAATTGTCATTTCAAGCCGGGAATAGATATTCGACAACCCGATTTCTCACCAGGCTGTGTATATAACTTCTATAATGCTTACTAAACTAACCGCCTGCGGGCAAACTCAATCCGGCCAACACTAAAACGATTATTCAGGTTATTTATTATTACGCTTCTGCAATTCGGCCCAATTGCAACAATCTAAAGCTTTTCGCCCACATTGTGGAGGAGAGCCATATTGGATGGTCTAACCGTACTGACTGGGAATCCGCTAATGATAACCACCTGCTGGCCCTTCTCCAACCAACCAGTGGCAGTCAGTGTGCTATCTGCGTGATTAACCATCTCGCGCAGAGTTGACGACATCGGGACAAGGTATGGCAGCACGCCCCATAAAAGCGCCATTCTCCCAAAAGTAGTTCGGGTGGGAGTGAAAGCCATGATCGGCACGCGTGCACGCGCTTTGGACATTAACAAGGCGGTCCTACCGGTATGGGTAAATACAGCGATCGCCGCCACGTTCAGGTCATGGGCAAGTTCACGCGCAGCCCGGGTCATGGAGGCAGCATCATCACCTGTTTCTATGGAAGGCGAATTATAGTGTCCCCAATCCTGAAAACTCATCTCGGCAGAACGGACAATTCTGTCCATCATTTGAACCGATTCAAGGGGGAACGCCCCGCTGGCGGTCTCGCCAGAAAGCATCACAGCATCAGTGCCATCAAAAATTGCGTTAGCTACATCTGATGCTTCGGCACGGGTAGGTAGCGGATTCACGATCATTGAATCAAGCATCTGCGTGGCTGTAATCACAATCTTTCCATGCTGGTTGGCAGCCTGGATAATGCGCTTTTGTGCGATTGGCACACGCTCAGGTGACATTTCAACGCCCAGATCACCGCGCGCAACCATAACCCCATCAGTAACATCCAGAATTGCATCAAGATTATCAAGCGCTTCCGGCTTTTCCAGCTTGGCAATCACCAGAGGATGGGCGCCCTCCTCGTCCAGGGCTTCCATCGCATTTCGGACAGCCAAAACATCCTGGGCCGAACGCACAAACGAAATGGCCACAAAATCCACATTCTGCGACAACCCGAATGCCAGATCAGCCCGATCCTTGTCCGTAAATCCTGGGATCGTCAGGCGCACGCCCGGAAGGTTAATCCCTTTATGCGATGTTAAATGGCCGCCCACCAGTACTTTGGCTCGTAAAAACAATTTAGCCGTTTCTATGACCTGCAACCCTACATGCCCATCATCCAACAGAATCTTGTCGCCCACAGTCGCACAGTCAAATAACTCAGCAAATGCGACCGGGATGGCCTTTTCTTGATTTTGTGGAGGCGCAGCATTTTCAGCATGAAGCGTAACAATTTCCCCATCCACTAAATCCAGCGCCGGATCCAGCGTCCCCACACGGATCTTCGGTCCCTGCAGGTCCTGTAAAATTCCGACCGGTTTTCCAAGTTTCTCGGCCAATTCTCGAATACAAGTAATTCTTGCCGCATGCTCGGCATGCGTACCATGCGAAAAATTTAAACGGGCGACATTCATGCCAGCCAGGATAAGGCTTTCAAGCATCTCTGCTTCCATGCTTGCTGGTCCAATTGTTGCAACAATTTTTGCTCTACGTTCCATAAAAGATTCCTGTATAAATATAAGATGCAGGAGTACACAAACGAATGTGCACCCCTGCAAACAATTCTACACCTATAATCCAAAAAAATGTCCACTTTATCAAATAGTTTGTGCATTTCAGCACTAACTATTGTAAATATTTCAGTTCCCTGGCAGCTGCAGTTAACTCGTCCCTAAACTGAGGATGAGCAATATTGATCAAAGATTGGGCGCGTTGGCGTATCGATTTACCATACAGCTCAGCCACCCCAAATTCAGTCACAACAAAACGAACGTGATTTCGACTGGTAACAACACCCGCACCCTGCTTGAGCATCGCTACGATCTTACTGATCGTACTGCCATCCCGCAGCGTGGAAGTGCTAGGCATAGCAATAATCGGGACGCCGCCTTTTGAACGTGAGGCGCCATAGATAAAGTCGAGCTGACCACCCACCCCGGAATATAACTTGGGGCCAATGCTATCGGCGCAGACTTGGCCAGTCAGATCAATTTCGATTGCGGAATTGATGGCCACCATGCGATCATTTTGGGCGATTACGAATGGGTCATTCACATACTCGGAACGGTGCAATTCGATCAGTGGGTTGTCATCGACCCAATCATAAAGCCGTTTTGTGCCCAAAATAAACCCGGCAACAATTTTCCCTGGGTGCAAACTTTTCCTTGCGTTCGTTAACACACCTGCTTCAACCAGGTCTATCACTCCCTCAGAAAATAATTCAGAATGGATGCCAAGGTCCTTTTTGTTGAACAGGTAATTCAAAACCGCATCAGGAATAGCACCAATCCCCATTTGCATGGTCGCGCCATCTGGGATCAGGTCAGCAATAAAACCTGCAATTTTTTCGACAGTTTCCTTATCACCTTCTTCCGACATGGCCATTTCCGGGATCGGGTAACTTACCGGCACAACATAATTCAAACGGCTGACGTGAATAAATGAATCGCCTAAGGTTCTGGGCATCTGCTCATTGACTTCAGCGATCACAACCTTGGCAGATTCGGCGGGTGTCTTCGTCAAACCAACTTCCACCCCTAGAGAACAGAACCCATGCTCGTCTGGAGGCGAAACATGGATCAGGACAGCATCGAGAGGTAGGATATTATTTTTAAAAAGTAGTGGGAATTCAGAGAGCAGCACCGGTGTAAAATCTGCCCGTCCTTCCTGCACCGCTTTTCGGACATTGGCACTGATAAACATGGTATTGACGCGTAAATGCCCTTCCATTTCAGGGCCAACGAAATCAGCCGGTCCGACCGTCAAGGCCTGGCAAATTTCCACATCTTTAAGCTCACCCGCACGCCGAACCAGGGCAGCCAGAAGAGTCTTGGGAACCGAAACGTTTCCGGTCATAAAAAGACGATTCCCAGAATTAATGGCCTTTACGGCTTCGTCTGCGGAAACCACACGTGATTGATAGATGCTTTTCCAACTCATATTCAATCCCCTTCCACTGAGTTCCACTGTTGCAAATGGAGAAGTTCGCCCTGGAAAGTATTTACAGCCAACTCAATGGCCGGATTTCCCTGCATGGCTTTCTCTACTCCCAATGCGGCAATTTCAGAGATATATGATATGGCCGAATTTACAAATGCATATGTGGCCGTTCGGGCCACCATTGCCGGAACATTCGGAACACAATAATGAATCATGCCCTCATCGATATAGGTAGGTTGGTCATGAGATGTCGGCCGAGATGTTTCGAAACAACCACCTAAATCTATACTTAAATCGATCAATAATGAACGCGGTTTCATTTTTTTCAAATTTTCTCGTGTCACCACGATGGGCGCCCGCTCTCCAGGCACAAGCACAGCACCTACAACCACATCAGCGTAAGCACACGCCCGTTCGATGTTACGGCGAGTAGCAACCATGGTCACAACCTGTGGAAATCGTTCACAAACATGTTGCAATGCATTTATGTCCTTATCCAGGACAGTTACATGGGCTCCCAAGCCTGAAAAAACCTTGGCAGCGTTTGAACCTGCCGTACCCCCGCCAATGATAACCACCTCGGCCGGAGGAACCCCGGCGATACCGCCGATCAAGATACCTTTGCCACCAAAATTTGTCTGAAGGTAACGACCCGCGATTTGGCCAGCCAATTGCCCACCAATCTGGCTGAGTGGGCGTAAAACTGGCTTCGAACCATCAGCCAATTGAATTTGTTCATAAGCGATAGAGTTGATTTTATATTGCAAAAGTGACTGGACGCGATCCTGGCGAGCAGACGCGAGATGCAAAAAGCCCATCAAGGATGTACCTGGATTGAGCCATTCCACTTCTTCCTGCATGGGACGTGCCAGCTTTAAAACGAGTTCGGCCCGCCCAAAAGCTTCATGCGGCGAATAAACAATTCGCGCCCCTGCCTGCTCATACTGTTGGTCAATAAAACCTGCCCCAACACCGGCATCGTGTTCGATGAATAGTACGTGCCCCTGATTAACCAGGATTTCAACACCCGCGGGTGAAAGTCCCACCCGGTATTCAAATGGCCTGCGTTCTTTCGGAATTCCAATATTCATAAAACCTCCTCAATGGTATGGGGGCGATTTCTCATAAAATCGCCCCCATAGTTTGATGAATTAAACCATTTGCAACACTTCTTGGATACGAGGCAGTGCCCAGTCGATGGTTTCTTTGTCGATCACCAAAGGCGGCGCAAAACGGATAACGTAATCATGCGTCTCTTTAGCCAGGATGCCTTTCTGCTGTAATACTTCACAGAAACGACGCGCTCCGCCTGATTCCCTATTCAATTCAACGCCAATCAATAGGCCTCGCCCGCGAATTTCTTTTATATGCTTGCTGGGAATTTCAGCCAACTGATCCATGAAGTAACTTCCCAACTCCGCAGCTCGCTCAGCAAGGTTTTCTTCAACCAACACCTTCAGCGCAGCTCTGGCTACGGCAGCAGCCAATGGATTACCGCCAAACGTGGAGCCGTGTTCGCCAGGCTTGAACAACCCAAGGATAGCCTTGTCAGCTAGAACAGCTGAAATTGGGTAAAAGCCACCCGAAAGCGCTTTACCGATAACGACCATATCCGGGCGAACTCCTTCGTGCTGGCTGGCAAATAATTTCCCGGTTCTACAAAGACCAGTTTGGATTTCATCCGCGATTAGCAGGACATTATTTCTCTTACAGATCTCGGCAACTTTGCTTAAGTAGCCATCTGGCGGGATGATGACACCGGCTTCACCCTGGATCGGTTCCAGCATGACCGCGGCTGTATTCGCAGTAATTGCCTGCTCGATAGCATCGGCATCACCATAAGCCACATTAATAAAACCAGGCGTGAAAGGTCCAAAATCATCCCGATAAGAAGGCTCAGTTGAAAATGAGATGATCGAGATCGTACGACCATGGAAGTTTCCATTGGCGGTGATGATCTCTGCTTGATGCCGGGTAACACCTTTCACTGTATATGCCCATTTGCGGGCTAATTTCAGGGCAGTCTCGACTGCTTCTGCGCCAGAATTCATCGGCAAAGACATTTCGTAGCCGCTAATTTCAGATAGCTCTTTATAAAACAATGGCAGCTGATCATTACGGAAAGCACGGGAGGTTAGGGTAACCTTCCCAACTTGTTCAAGCATGGCAGCCAATATTTTTGGGTGAACATGTCCCTGATTGACGGCAGAATAAGCCGACAGACAATCGAGATAGCGGTTACCTTCAACATCATAAACCCATACACCTTCGGCTTTTTCAATCACGACATCCAATGGATGATAATTATGCGCGCCGTACTGCTCTTCGATCTGGATATAATCCTGGGTTTTCATTATTCTGCACCTTATAGGAGTGAAAAAAGATTTTCGCCCCGAGCGCCGCGCAGTCGAGAGGCTATTAATAAAAAAGAGTTATGCAACTTCAAATAGACGCGCCAGAACGGCCTTCTGGGCATGTAAACGATTGTGCGCCTGCGGAAAAATGACAGAATGTGAGCCATCTGCCACATCATCAGTCAATTCATGGTTGCGATGCGCCGGCAGGCAGTGCATGACGATCACATCCTTGTCGGCTTCCCCAACCAACTTGGCGTTAACCTGGTAAGGCGGGAACACTGCTTCGCGTTTGGCGGTCTCTTCTTCCTGCCCCATGCTTGTCCACGTATCGGTATAAATGACATGGGCCCCGCTAACAGCCTGGTGCGGATCGCGCAGATAAGTGATCTTTGCTCCGCTAACCGTGGCTAGTCTGGCACCGGTCGACTTGGCAGCTTCTGGCATTTCAAATCCTTCCGGATTCGCAATTGTAAAATTTGCGCCCAACATCACAGAAATATGCATCAAAGATACAGCTACATTATTGCCGTCACCAACATAAGTCACGTTCAGCCCTTTCATCGGGCCAAATTTTTCTATTATGGTTTGAGCATCAGCCATGGCCTGGCAGGGATGGCTTAGATCACTGAGACCATTAACCACCGGCACGGTTGACCATTTCGCCAGTTCAACAACATGTTCATGCTCAAAGACACGCGCCATCATTGCCTGAACATACCCCGAAAGCACACGTGAGACATCGGCAATCGACTCACGTTTTCCAAGACCAATTTCAGCGGGTGAAAGATACAGAGCGTCACCGCCCATATGACGCATAGCCATATCAAAAGATACGCGAGTGCGCAAGCTTGGTTTCTGGAAAATCAAGGCTAATACTTTTCCCTTAAATAAGGGTTTATTACCACCGGAAAAATATTCTTTCTTGAGCTTAATAGCCAGATCTAGAATGTCTTGAATTTCTGAAGGGGAAAAATCAGATACATCGAGAAAATGTTTCATTACAGGCGGTCTCCTTAAAAAATGGATGTTCGCCCCGAGCGCCGCGCAGTCGAGAGGCTTAATT
>CAINXK010000611.1 GCA_903854805.1 uncultured Anaerolineae bacterium | reverse complement strand
TACTAACCAACGGATTGATAAAATATCCGAGACTGGTTTCTACAATATAGTTTGCATTTACGGCCCAAACATATACGAACCAGTTCACCCCTATCAAAATCGCCGCGAAAAAATATATTAAAAGCACTTTCTTCTTCGCCGCCTCCTGCCAAAAAGCCTGAATTTGCCGAGTGAAACTTAAGAATAACAACAACATAATAAAGGACCAGACAATACGATGGCCAATCACCTGTACTGCGGCCACACCATGTAGCAACTTCCAATATACGGGCAGTAAACCCCAAGCAAAATACGCGCCTAATGCATACCAAAAACCTTTTTTCATCGATTGTCCATTCCTCTCGGAGCGTAGTATACCAATAAAAGAGCTCGCTCCAATCGGAGACTGGAGCGAGCGAGAAAACAATTAACCGAAGTTAGTTAGGAACTAATTCTCAATCAATGTCAAATACAATTTTCCCCGTGTACATACCCATTGAACAGGTGAAGTTAATTACAGCATTTTTTTCTTGGGCTGGAATGGCTATTACAACTGTCCCAGTTTCTGGCAACAACTCCTCCACACCCAATGCAGGTATGACAAAACCGCGAGCACATGAAAATGTGTTCTTCGTCACCATATTGAGCTTCGCTGGCTGATTGGCCCTTGCGTGCAGTATTTGGGGAGAATAGCCATCATTCGTGGCATTCAAGACCAGTACGCCATCTCCTGAGGAAAGGTCGGTTTTTGCAGTAGTATCTGCAGGAACCATGATGGATTGAGCAAAACCCAACACGGATGGGGCTCCCAGCAATGTTGCACCAGAATCAATTGAAACCAGACCGAGAAATAAGATAACAATCGCCACAACCCGCATAAAAACAGATTGCATCCGTGAACCCAGCTCAGTAGCCAGATAAGAAACCGCAAAAAAGACTGGCGTTGTGCCAATTGTGAATGCGAGCATTAATCCCGCTGCCTGGGAGGGATTTCCTGTCCCCAATGCCACAGCAAGCATAGCCTGTGTGACACCACAAGGAATCAGAACAGTAAGAGCACCCAAAAACAGAGGCGTAAATAACTCCTCGCCCTTTGAAGTTCGCCGAATAAAACGGGTAATCAATTTTGGTGGTTCTATAACAAAATATCGGAAGATTGGGTGAACATTCAACATTCTTAAGGCGTTTCCGAGCATGAATAATCCAATCAATAAAAGGAAAACAGCTCGAACGCCTGAAGTTAATTGGAGAACAGAACCAAGCGCACCGATAATGTAGCCCAAGATGGTATATGCCACAACTTTGGCAAATAAGAATAATAAAATCGGGAGTGCCATCCTTGAACGTAACCGGGTGGTAATTTTCTTCTTTGAACTACGAGGATAACGGGCCTGATTCTGAACGATATCCAATTCAAGTTGTTTTTCCAATGAACTCGCGAGCAATCCGCCCTGTACTGCCAAACAACTCAGGCCACCTGTCGTTAACCCAGTTATGAAAGCAAGTAGATAAGGGTTCATTTTTTATCGCTTTCCTCCATCCCAGGTAATAAATGGCATGTTGATCACCACGCC
>CAINXK010000610.1 GCA_903854805.1 uncultured Anaerolineae bacterium | reverse complement strand
GCTCTGCAAACCCAGGTGGCAGATTTGCTGCATCCCATCCCGACCGTTATTCCTGACCCGGTAACGATCATCCAGGATGTCCGTTCACTTGCGCGGCTCGAGACCATCCAATATACTGTAGAAAAAGTTATTACAGCCGAAATAGGCCAGGGAAACTTCGGGTTTCTATTTGGGGACAAGCTGTTGTTTGTAGCGCATGGGTTTGTCATCGCAGGCATGGATCTTGAAAAACTTCAGCCGGTTGATATGAGAATGGTCAATGGGGTGTTGAATGTGCGCCTGCCAGCGGCCGAGATTTTTGTTGCTACACTGGACAACAAAAAATCCTATGTCTATAATCGCGAAACAGGCCCGCTAACCCAGGGTGACCAAAACTTGGAGGCTATCGCCCGACAGGCTGCTGAAAGTGAAATCAAAAAAGCCGCTCTGGAAGATGGAATTCTTGATCAGGCCCAACAAAATGCAGAAATTTTTCTTGCCAGGCTATTTGGCACGCTCGGTTTTCCGGACCCTGTTTTTGTCAAATAGTAATATTATAAGGCGTTTACGAATTGCTTATGACCGCTCTGTCCAACTGGGGTGGTCATATTTTATTTGGACAAGTTCTTCGGTGCGAGCTTGTTCAGCAACAGTTAATTCCCCGGGTTGCAAGGAAATATTCAGACAGCTCTCAAAGGCGCGTATAAAAGCCGCAGCGGCTGATTCCCAAGAAATACGCGTGCCGGTCACAGATTCAGCCGTTGTGGCCCTTGAAAGTAGTTTCTGTCCGGCGGCCTGGCGTGCAGGTTCATCTGGAAATACAAGCGTCTGAGTGATGCGGGTCAGATCACCACACAGCGGGAAAGTGCCATGCTGGAGAACGCCTTCTTTTTTGCGAGCCTGGGCTGACCCAATCAGCTTTTTTCCGTCGACAATAATTTCATAGGCTGACGGAACTTCAAAACAAACCGGACCTTTGGTAGCGTCGGATGCCGGTGTATTCTCTTTCATTTCTACAGGTAGACCTAGCTCACGAACAGCAGTGATTAATGGCTGAGCCAGGCGCATGTAGCTTTCCAAAACAGAACCTCGCACGCGCGGTTCATCCAGAGGGGCTATCACCGAATAAGTTAATTCATCGGTATGCAATATGGCCCGCCCGCCTGTGACTCGGCGGACAATATCCCAACCTAAAGACTTCAGGCGTGTCATGTCCACATCTTTGTAAGATTGGGCATATCCAAGCGAAAGACAGGCTGGTTGCCATGCGTATAATCGCAAGGTAGGCAACGAATCGCCACGTCCGACAGCTTCGAGCACGGCCTCGTCAACGGCCATGTTCCACGCGCCGCGCGCGGAGGGAGTGCAAAGGTAACGCCAGGTTTCAGTCATATATATTCAAATTATCGAGATGAACGGATTTCAAAGTCAACGAACTCATTTTTAAAGGTCTCTTCTTCCGCCCGGCAATCGTCCACTCGTGATGAGGTGGGGCCGGTTTTCACAGCCTGGAGAAATTGATCGATCTGCTTTCTGCTGCCCTCGGCTATTGTTTCCACTGTATCCCAGTTTACATTACGTACCCAGCCATTCAGGCCGATCTGAGCAGCGCAATCTGCGACAAAAGCACGAAAGCCAACGCCCTGTACTCGCCCTTTTACCCAAATATGAATACGAACGGGAGTATTGAGCATTTTTATTGCCTTTTACCGGTTAATGCACTTACAAGTGATACGGTTATTAAGACAAGTAGAATCGCAATATAGGGGAAAAGCTTTTTTAAGGCGGTCAACCCCGGGTTCTCACCGAGAACAGTTGCGCGCCATTCGCCCTCAACACTATTTAGCGATTGTCCCAGCGCCTGCTGCATACCCTGGCTGCAATCTAGCCCGTCACCATAGCCACTCGTGAGCGCCAATAAGCCAGTTTGTCCGAAATTATCGATAATAAAACGTGTAAATGATTCGGATTCAGCATAGGATAAAAATGATCGCCCCTGTTCTGGCGGAAATGTGCCGCACAGGTTCTCGATCGGGATAAGCGATCCATCTTCTGAAGCCCGTGAAAGCGCCAGGGGATAGTCTGGGTTGGCAGCCAGTTCTGCCTGGGTGGCAATCCCCTCACTTAACCAGACTGGAAGCTGGGAATAGCGTTCGCCCATCAAATCGTAAGTCAGAATGTGTGCAAGTTCATGCGGAATTTTTTGATCCATTTCCAGGCGCTGATCCGGTCCCGGCGGAATGGAAACCAGTCCCAGGCGTAGGTCCGGGCTGGCGTGTCCTCCAACCGATGTTAGACCACCAATCTCGAGAGCCTGGGTCTGGTCAGCGCTGGATGCATAGATGTAAATATTAATTGGCTGGGCCTGATCGACAAGCAATAACTCGTTGACTTTCTTAATACCACGTCGAGTTACATCGATGGCATCTTGTCCAAATACCAGATCACCACTGTACCAGTGGATTGTGACATCTTCGGCAGAAAGAATTTGCCATGTGAAACGATTGTCTTCATATTGAAAGTAATATTCATCGCTGGTGAGTTCTTCACCATTTTGTAGTTTTACGCGGTAATGATAGCGAACCGTTGAAAACGGGCGTACCATCCCCTGGCTGAGATCGTAGCGCTGAAAAGTGTTACCTTGGGCGTCCAGTTGGATGGGGAGAATCCGGGTGGTATCCTCGCCGTCGGCACGAAAGACAAGATATGCATCGCCGGGCGTGGATGGTAGGCTGAGTTGTGCTTGAAATGTAATATACGTGCCGAATTCATAGGAGATCCCGAGATTATTGACCGGGATGATTCCTGTTTCCTGGGCACGTGCTGGTTGAAACGCGATCAGTGTGGCAGTAATGGCGAGCATGAATAAAACGGTCAGGCGCATATTACTTTCCCAAAAGTATAATCAATGGTGTCAATGTGAGTGGGCTGAGCAGGGTGCTGATGAGAACAGTCGCCGCCACAAGAGAAGAATCTAATCGGTACTCTCCGGCAAGATTAGTGTTGGCTACTGCCGCAGACATGGATGCTTCCATGATCCCAGCCTGGCGGCCAGATCCTGTGATACCCAACACAGATGTGAAAGCCAGCCCAAGCAGAGGTCCGGCCAGTAGTCGTATGCCAGTGCTCAGACCAAGTGCCGAAAGATTATTTGTCCAGTTGAGCTGCCGCAGTTCCAGCCCCAAGAGTAGAATCATGAGTGGCACACCCGCTCCGGCAACCAGCGAGACTGTACGATCCACGGGCAGAGGAATGTTTATCTGGAATTCGTTAAGTAAGGCTGCGAGCATCACAGCGTAAAAAGTGGGCACCTTGAAGATACCCAGGCATGCGTGTTTGAGATCAAGGTGGCCCAGTGATGCGATCAATACGCCAAGTGTATTGGTTAGTAATGACGAAAAAACAACATAAATACTCGAATGTGCCAGGGCGTCCTGTCCGAAAGCAAACGCGACAAGCGGTAGACCGTAATTACCATTGTTGGCAAACATGGACGTGATCATCATGGAAATGAGCACAGAACGCTGCATTTTGAGGAAAAATCCACCAACCAAAGCAAGTAGACCGGAACCCAGCGTAACACAAACAACCAGTGCGCCAGTCTTGACGATTTCATCGAATGGGAGCTGGCTGTGAATAAGTAAATTGAAAACCAGCCCCGGGCCGAAGAAGAAGAAATAAATCCGCCCAACAGAGCGCGAATCAATATTGAGAGTCTTCCCTAATACAAAGCCCGCTGCGCTGATGAGCATGACCGGGAGTATATTGTTGGCAAAAGTTGCAAAAAGTTCGGAGAGGGACATCAATGCTCAGTGTGCGCCCGGAGATATTTCAATTGTAACCTCTCCGCCGAAATCAGGGGAGAAAAAGGATAAAAAAGTTCGTCTGGCAAATTTCGAGCCAGACGAACCAGAGTTTAACTGTAAGCGTAATAAAAAAAATTACTCTTTATCCTCGCCGAACTCATCATCCGGGTCAAATGCCAGCATGTTGAATTCTTCCATGTCCTCAGTAAAGGAAAGGTTAGCCATGGCGTCTTCAAGGTACTCAATCTGGTCATCGTCTTCGGCCTCAGCCAGCAAGGCTTCGAGGAAGGTGCGCACATCTTCGCCCCCAATTTGTGAAAGCGACCAGATGATAGCTTGGAAAACATCATCATCTAGTTCGTCTTCCAGCATGTCCAGAAGCGGTTTGCGCGCAGCCTTGAGCTCCAATTCGCCTGCGCTTTGTACAGCAACCAGGCGCACCGGCACGTCTTCGCTGAGCAAACCGGTAATAATTTGTTCCTGCCAGCGATTATCTGCTGATCGCCCGGCAGCGAAGAGTGCGGCTGCCTGCCAGAGCGGATCTGGATGATTGAACGCAGATGTGATTAATATATCAAGTTCAGGGCGGCTGGAATAGCCCAGGGCTTCCAGAGCCGCGCGGGCTATAGAAGTGTGCTCATTGTGGGCGGCTTTAAGCAGGGTCTCTTCCACCATTTCGCGTTTCCCATCAATAAGCTCACCCATTTCACCGATGCGAACGAATTGTCCCAAAACGGTGGCGGCGCGGGCGCGGGCCTCTGGTTCTGGGTCGGTCTGGATCATTTTGACCAGATCCGGGATCAGGCGAGTGTCGATTGTCTCGTCCAGGAGCTTGAGGGCACGGGTCCGAACTTCAGCATCTTCATCTCGTAACAGTTTTGCAGCAATGGTTTCAAACGAAACCAGGGTGTCGTCTTCAAAGTGGTCGGTTAGGTTTTTAAGTAGGGCGCGTTTCCGTGCCAGAGGTACCTGCGGCCAGGCCTGCAGAAATGCAGACAGGTTGGCAGAATCAAGATCACTGAAACGCACAAGGTACCGGGAAGGAAAAGCTTGCTCTAAATTGGTGAGCGCTGTCAGGATAGTGGAAAAAGGGATTTCTTTCATGGCTGGTTATATTTTATGGCAACTTGATGTTGGATGGATTGATGAAGTCCATGGCATTGATAAAGACCATAAGCGCGATCAATAGCAGCATGGCCACACCGTTGATTACGTTTTCCAGCTTGTACGGAATACGGCGGCGGAAGATGATCTCCGGCAGAGCAAACAAGATGCGTCCACCATCGAGCGCAGGGATGGGCAGCAAGTTGAAAACTGCCAGAGAAACGCTCAACATGGCCACCAACGAGAGAATGTAGTTGGTCGGTTCTGTGGTAGTTTGGGAAGCCTGACC
Source organism: uncultured Anaerolineae bacterium (assembly GCA_903854805.1). The sequence goes on along the minus strand of CAINXK010000610.1, from coordinate 2,429 downwards.
GGGTGTTGTTGATTGAGCTGCGGATGGCAGGCGGGTTTGTGTATCACGCTGGATTGCCTGGCTGAAGATATCATAGATACCCTTCAGGCCGATCAGACGGGCTTCGCCAGGAGCGATAACCCCCTGCACCAATCCGACCGGGATGTACAAAATACTTGCGGCCTGTGCACCCGTATAAGCAAAGCCTCCAACCAGAATTTCGCTGATAGTAGCGGCGCGGCGCGGGTAGGCCAGCCCAACACCTAGAGCGCCCTGGTCTGCTGGGCGGCTGGAAAGGGGCGTTGCGCTGATTTTTATTGGCAGTCCGGTACGTTCCAGGGAAAACTCAACCGGAGTATCAATGCCAGCACGGATCAAACCGCGGGCTTGGTCCATTGTGCTGACGGGGGTGCCATTCACTGCCAACAGGATATCATTTGGTTTGATCCCTGCCTCTTGGGCGGGCGAGGCGTCTGAAACGTTCTCGATCAGTACCTTGCCTTCAACCCCCACCCCTGTTTGGGCAATGATGATGGAAGTGACCACAATTGCTGTGAGCAGATTCATGAAGGGCCCAGCAAAAAGTACCCCAAGGCGTTTCCAGGGATTGGCGGCTGCCAGTCCATCCAGAACGTTGGGATCATTTTCGCCTTTTGGGCGCACAAAGCCACCAAGCGGTAGCGCATTGAGTGTAAACTCAGTTCCTTGCCATTTAAATAAGGTTAGTATCTTGGGCGGAAAGCCAAAACCAAATTCTTCCACTTCGATTTTGAACAGGCGAGCTGCCAGGAAATGTCCAAATTCATGTAAAAAAACCATGCCGCCAAAAACAAGCACAACAATTAATAGAGTCATAATCATCCTTCTCCGCGTAAAGGCCATTGTAAGGACGCGGTAAGAAGATTATATCGTCTTTTTGTTAGCAGAATATTAGATATGGTTCAGGAAATCAGCCGTGCAGCCGGGCCAGCATAGGCAACCAGCACTGAATTGACGCCAGGCAAAGCTTTTAATAATTCGGATACATGGACGGCAGATGCCTGACTACAGATAACATGTACATTTGGGCCGGCATCAATGGTGTAAGCCACCTGCAATCCGGATGCGCGCCATTCGCGCACAGCCTCCATTATTGCCAGCGTGGTGGGTTTCCAATAAAACAGCGCTGGTTGGCTGGTCATCATGACGGCATGCATGATGTCGGAATCATGTTCAATAATAGCGGCAAGTTTGTCAAAATCGCGCGTTAAAATAGCCTCGCGACAAATATCCAGGCGCCTGGGAGTATCCGCCACTCGCGCGGCTTGTAAAGGACTGCTGGGGGCCAGCATGTGGCCTTCGGTTGAGCCGGTATTCTTGTGGCCTGCACTGACAATTGCCACGCAGTCGGCCAGCGCCCAGTGTTCAGGTGGGGCGATCGAGACGGCAAAGCTATCTTCATCACCCATACCCATTTTCCATTCCACAAATCCGGATGGTATGCTGCGGGATGCCGATCCGGATCCGATGCGGGCCAGGCGCGAAATGCCGGAATCAGGCCAAACGAGCCCGGCCGCGTGTGTGGAAGCGAGTGCCAGAGCGGCGAAAGCAGCCGCCGAGCTGGCGATGCCAGCCCCGATCGGAAAGTTGTTTTCGCTGACCACTTCTGCCATCAAGCCCAATCCGGCTGCCTGGCGGACAATATCCAGAATGGCGGAAACACGTTCCAGGCCTTTGCCGGTTACTTCGTGTCCATTGATGATCAGTTCATCAACACCCAGGGAAGGCTGAAAACTGACAGTGGTATGTGTGAATAGCCCGTCGAGGTTCATCGAGATTGAACCATTGACCGGCAGGCGCAAGGCTGCATCGCGGTTACCCCAATACTTAATGAACGCAATATTCGGCGAGCTTTGGGCGGTGGCTGAGTGAGTTTTCATGACATTTAATACGTAAAAATAGTGGATATAGGGAGAAATATGCCAACTATTTTAGCGTTTTCCTTTCTTTTGGAATAAATAAATAGCATATGACAGCGGTCGGTTGTGTCAACATCGCAACGCTTTCTGTATTGGGGTACAAAGCCAGTTTACCACTGCTTTGTTCAGCAGGTAAGCGGAAACGATGGAAACTTAGCTCAGGGCTGGATCAAATAAGTTGTTTCTCCGATCCTGTCCAGGGTGATAATCTTGGAACTCTCGCCCAACCCTCGCTGCACTGTTGGCTGCGGGCTCGCCTGTTCAATCAATGGCGTCCATCGACATTGGCGCGAGTGGATCTATTGGCAAGTGTGGAAGCAGGCGCATAATGAAGATCATCGCCGGCCGGGGTTCAACAGGAAGCAGAAATAAACGGGTGTCTTTGACCAGCCAGAAATTCACAATTCTGAAAATTTCAGAGAATGGAGTGTTAAAAGACTTGGATAGATAGAATACGATCGGTATGGTACTGATCACATGACATTTTGAGAG
>CAINXK010000609.1 GCA_903854805.1 uncultured Anaerolineae bacterium | reverse complement strand
TGACGAGCCCAGGGTACCCTGCTGATATACGACAGGTGCGCTGCCTGGTGAGCGGACTTCATACCAGCGTACGCTGACTGGTGCACCTTTCTTGGTGCTGGATGCAACAGAGTGGTTGACAACCAGGGATTCAACCCCGGCGCGGTTACGGTAATGTCCGGGGACGGGATAATCGGTGGAAATTAAGCATTTCCGGCTGAGATAAATGGTGAAGGTATGAAGGTATAAGGTAGCGGTCGCTCAGGAAAGAGCGGCCGTTTGAGTTTAAATAATCAAGTATGCTAGAGGGAAATTCGAAACAGAAAGGACGCCCGACCCAGGAGTAAATACGCTTAGGCAGCAATCTCCTGGGTCGGACTACCAATGTCTATTTTAGCCGATTATGGGAGCAGCGCCCAAGCGTATATTGACCAAAATAAGCACAAGGAGAGTGCATATCCATCCGGTTGCCCGTGGTGTGGGCAATCCGGCGGTCTGATAGGGCATGGCTACTACCTACGCAAGGCCAAAGGTGAACAAGGGGTGTATTTGATCTGGATCAAGCGGTGGTTTTGTAAATTCTGTCGTCGCACGATGTCGGTGATACCGAACTTCCTGCTTCCTTACCGCCATTACCTGGCGCAGGTGGTGCAGGCTGTGGTGGCAGCATTTTACGAAAGCGAACAGAGTTGGAAGCAGCTTACCGCAAGCTGTGCGAAAGATGGGACCCCCGGCCTGCGCACAATGCAGCGCTGGTGTAAAGCACTGGCCGGGTATGCACCTACCTGACTGTCTGGGGTGCAAACCTTCCTGGCACAACAGGACAGCAGCTCGTCCTGGTTGGACCCGCAGGGAGAAGCGCCGCAAGCCGAAAATATCGTCATCGCGCTGTTGACAGCCAGCCTGCACCTGTTGGCCTGGGCTAAGACGCAGTGGCCGGAATTGGTGGGGTATGGCCTGAATGATCGGCTGCGCTTCCTGGGGTTGTGGGGAACTGGACGAGGTTTCGGCAGGCTGGTCTGAGAAAGCAGCTCCCACACAGTTTGGCTATGTGCGTGCAAGTTAGGGGCGGGTATTCTTGGGATCACCTTATCCCAACCGGAGAACCCCGCATGACCCCAAAACAACAGCTCGAAAAAGATCCACAAGAACGAAACACGACAATCGCTCTGTTTCGGTATGGCCTGATCGCCCATTTACTCTTCGACCCGCTGGCCGCCGGTCAACTGGAAGGCGCGCTGCGTGAAATCGCGGCCAAAACCTATACCATCCCTTTCTCGACCCGTCACCGGATCGGGATTGCTACGCTGCGTCGCTATCTCCACAGCTATCAACAGCAGGGCTTTGAAGCGCTACTTCCGCAGGAACGCACCGATAAACACGCCCCACGCGCTTTTTCATCAGAAGTGGTGGAAAAAGCAATTGCTTTACGTGAAGAGCAACCAGCCCGTACGACCACTATGATTGTTAATATTCTGAAGAAGGATAAGAGCCTGATGCTAGACCAGCCGCTCAATGCGCATACCCTGATGACCCATCTGCGTATGCGTGGCAAAACTCGCCGTCTGTTAGCCAATACCGGGCGGGTCTTCAAGCGTTTTGAGAGAGAGCACGCCAACAGTCTGTGGCAAGGCGATATGATGTTCGGTCCGTGGTTGCCCGATCCCAGCCAACCAGGCAAGAAACGGCGCGCCCACCTGTTCTGTTTTATCGATGACCATTCACGCCTGGTGCCATATGCTGAATTTTTCTTTGACGAGACCCTCCCGCGTATGGAACGTGTCCTTAAAGTGGGGATCCTGCGCCGCGGGGTGCCAATGGCTATCTATGTCGACAATGGTGCTGTATATGCTTCAACCCAATTCGGGGCAGCTTGCGCCAGCCTGGGCATCCAACGTATTCATGCGGCTCCTTATTCGCCGGAAGGAAAAGGTAAAATCGAACGATTTTTCGAAACATTACGCTTGCAGTTCATGCCCGAGGTGGAAGTCTCCGAAATTACCACTCTCGCGGACCTGAACGAGTCGCTCTGGGCCTGGCTGGAGTGTGTCTACCACACTGCAATCCACCGCGAAACGGAGCAGTCTCCCTTGGATCGCTACCAACAGGGTCTGCAGACAGTGCGTGCAGCTGATCCAGAGACCTTGCGCAAGGCTTTTCTGTGGCGCGAGACCCGCAAGGTGCGCAAAGGTGGCTATATCGATCTACAAGGCAACCGTTATCAGGTGGATGCTCACCTGGCTGGCCGTAAGCTGGAACTGCGCTTTGACCCATTTGACCTTTCCAACCTGGAAGTTTTCCTGGATGGCCTTTCCCTGGGTAACGCAGTTGTGATCCTGCAAGGTCGGGAGATGCACATCGCTGTGGAGCGCCTTGTCACCCAACCAGCCCTGCCGCTCAAACCCAAATCTTCGCTCGACTATCTGGCTGCCTTGCGCGTCGAATACCAAACTCAACTACGCCAGACTGCCGGACCCTTGCAATTTACCAAACTTTCACCACCACAAAAAGAGGCTTGAGATGTTCCAACAATTCTATGGTTTTTCCCGCTTGCCCTTTTCCAAAGATATTGCCCCACAGGATCTGTTTCAAGCCGAAGGACAGCAAGAACTCTGTGCTCGTCTGACTTATCTGGTCAAAGAGCGAGGGCTGGGTCTGATTACTGGTGAAACCGGCTCCGGTAAGTCTACTGCCTTACGCAGCTTTGTCGCCAGCCTGGATGCCAACCGGCACTTCGTGATCTATCTCTCCAACCCACTCTTGGGTATGTCTGGCCTCTACCGTGAGATACTGACTGTTCTGGGTTATGAGCCTCTCTTTAGCCGCCCAAAAATGGTTGCCCGCATCCGCTCGGCTTTTGAAGACTTGATCCAAAACAAGCACCGTCTCCCGGTGATTATTCTTGACGAAGCGCATACCCTCCCCGATACCGCTTTCGATCCTTTGCGCCTGCTCTTCAGCACCCAAATGGACAGCCAATCTCTGGGCACACTGTTGCTGGTAGGTCACCCAGAACTACGCCGTACCCTGCGTCTGGCTTCCCACGAAGCTTTCTTCCAGCGTCTCACTACTACTTACCATTTGCTACCTCTGGACCTGAGCCAGACCATTGCCTATGTTCGCCACCATATCCAATTGGCAGGTTACAAGGCTAGTCCGCTTTTTCCGGATGACGCACTATCCCGCATTTACGATTACACCAAGGGTGTTCCCCGCCAAATTAACCGCCTTTGTACTACCGCCTTGCTGGTCGGAATGGCAGATAGTAGGCAGGTCCTGGAAGAAAGTGTCATCCGTAAAGCAGTGGCCGAACTCGAACAGGCTTGATGTTCCTAACCAAAGAAACACAGGCTCTATCGCTGAGCCTGTTTTTCTTTGACGAGTGTCGTAAACTTTTATTTCGGCCTTACTCCACCATTCTGTCCGGCCGCGTACACTATGTTTGATATTTGACCAAGTTGATCTTCAAGCGCCTTCTTGTGGGATGCAAGTGCAATT
>CAINXK010000608.1 GCA_903854805.1 uncultured Anaerolineae bacterium | reverse complement strand
TATTTGCTGCAAGTTCAGGTTGTATTCGCTGGCGATTTTTGCAACCACCGGCGATATGAAGCCGAAATCTTTTAGGTTTGTTGATTGTTGAACAGAAATGTCCGTTGACCTTGTTTCAGCGGGTAGAGATGGTTGATCGATATGCTGAACTTGATCTTCGATGACATCATCTGGTTGCCCGATCAATGCCAGCAGATCGCCAACCCTGGCGATCGTGCCTTCTTGAATTGTGATACTTAGTATCACTCCGCTAGCTGGCGCAGGGATTTCGGTATCGACCTTGTCGGTATTTATTTCCAGTAGTGGTTCCATCTCGTTGATTGAATCACCGATATTTTTAAGCCATTTCGTGACAGTGATCTCATCAACGCCTTCGCCAAGCCTGGGAACAAGAACTTTTATAGCCATGGTTGCGCCTCAACTTTTTAGTACGCTGTTGGGAATCCATCACCAATCAATCTGGAGCCCGGTATTCCTTCAAGCTGGGTAATCCGAATTGATCAATAGATATGTGGGTATTTTGCAGGGTCAACTTCGTGCATCATTTCATAAGCGGCATCATATATATTTTCGGCATTTGGTTTAGACCAATAATCGCCATCTGAGCCGTACGCCGGGCGATGCATGCTGCCTGTCAGGGTTTTGGGGGCCGAATCAAGCCAGGCATACCCATTCTGGTTTTCCAGTACTTCCTGGAGCATGGTGGCGCTTGCCCCTCCGGGGACATCCTCATCGACAAACAGGATTCGGCTGGTTTTTTTGAGGGATTCACCAATTTTTCCATGCAGGTCGAACGGCAGCAAGGTCTGAACATCAATTACTTCGATTTCAACACCGTCTTTGGCTAGTTTTGCTGCTGCATCAAGAGCGATACGGCAGCAGGCTCCGTAAGTAACCAGAGTCAGGTCTGTTCCTGGTCGCAATATTTCAGGGATGCCCAGAGGTAAGCTGAACTCAGCGATATTATCGGGCAACCGTTCTTTTTGCCGATAACCATTCAGTACTTCCACCATGATGGCGGGTTCGTCGGCCTGGAGCAGGGTGTTGTAGAAACCTGCGGCATGAGTCATGTCGCGCGGGACGAGCAGGTATATGCCACGTACCAGACCCAGGATCCCTGCCATTGGTGATCCGGAATGCCAGATGCCTTCCAGCCGGTGGCCGCGGGTGCGAATGATCACGGGAGCTTTTTGTCCGCCGGCAGTGCGCCAGTGCAGGCTGGCCAGGTCATCACTCATAATTTGGAGCGCGTAGAGCAGATAATCAAGGTACTGGATCTCGGCAATTGGGCGCAGTCCGCGCATGGCCATGCCGATTGCCTGCCCCAGAATGGTAGCCTCCCTGATACCGGTATCGCTTATACGCAGTGGACCGAACTTTTCTTGTAAGCCTCGGAAGCCCTGGTTTACATCTCCAAGCTGTCCCACATCTTCACCAAAGGCGATAATGCGCGGGTCTCGCTCAACTGCGGCATCAAAACAGGCATTCAGTACTTCAAATCCCATGATGTTTGGTGATTTTGATGAATAGATGGGGGCGATTGGGGTAATTTTTAGG
>CAINXK010000607.1 GCA_903854805.1 uncultured Anaerolineae bacterium | reverse complement strand
TACCGGACCATGTTTGAAAATTCACCCATCTCGCTCTGGGAAGAAGATTTCTCGCAGGTCAAGCTGTATATCGATGCACTGCGCGCAGGTGGTCTGACGGATTTCCGCGCCTATTTTGATGCTCATCCGGCCGAGGTGAAGAACTGTGCCCGCCTGGTGGATGTGTTGGATGTCAACCAGGCTTCGCTGGCTTTTCAAAGAGTGGATAGCAAGGCGGAATTGATCACCAGCCTGGATAAATTGATCCCGGATGAAGCTGTCCAGGAGTTTTTGCCCGAACTGCTCATGATTGCCGATGGGTTTTATCATTTTGAGTATGAGGGCATCAATGAATATGGCAGAGATTTTAGCGTACACTGGCAAGCGGTCAGCGGGCACGAACAAGATCTAGACCGGGTGATCGTCTCTATCCAGGATATCAGCCAGCGTAAACAAGCCGAACGCCAGCTGCGCCAGGCGGAAATGCGGCTGCGCAGCCTGGTGGAGAAGATGCCAGCCATTGTCTACACTGAAAAGGCGGATGAACCCGGGCGGATTGTGTATATCAGCCCGCAGATTGAGCAGTTGACGGGTTATGCGCCAGCGTTGTGGATGGGCACGCTCGGGTTCTGGAAATTAATCATTCATCCGGATGATTTTGAGATGGTGAATGCGGCAGAGCTGCGCAGCGAGCGGACCGGCGAAGCCTTCAAGGTGGATTGCCGTATTCTGACACGCACCGGAGCTGTGGTCTGGATGCGCGACGAGGCTGTCTTGATTCATGACGAAGACGGCCAACCCTTGTTCTGGCAGGGCGTAAAATACGATATCAATGATGAGAAACGGTCCGAATCTGAGTTGAAGGAAAGCCAGGGCCGGCTGGCGCAATTGATGAGTAACCTGCCGGGCATGGCGGTGCGCAGCAAGCTTGACCCGGATTGGGAGATGGAATTTGCCAGCGAGGGCTGCTTGGCGCTGACCGGTTTCACAGCGGAGGAGCTGACTGCTGATCAGGGCCGGGGTTACGGTAACCGGATCCATCCGGAAGATCGTGAATTGGTCAGGGCGGCCATCCGTGAAGCTGCCCGCGAAAAGGGTCAATTCCAGGTTAGATACCGGATCCTGGCTGCGAACGGGCAGGAGAAGTGGGTCTGGGAAAAGGGCCAGGTGATCGAGGCGGCCCAGCCTGGGCCGCTGTGCATGGAAGCCTTTGTTATCGATATCACCGAAAGCAAACAGGCTGAGGCTGCCATTCAGCGGCATCTCTCTGAGTTGGAGGTGCTTTACCAGAACAGCCTGGATATCAACCGTTTGCTGGATCCCAGACAAATTGCCAACAAGGTGGTTGAGATTCTGCGAGACAAGATGAATTGGCATCACATCGCCATCCGCCTCTATAATGAACAGACCGGCGAAGTGGAGCTGCTGGCGCTGAACCAACCTGGACCAGGCTTGCATGCTGAGCAGGAAGTAATCATCAGCCAGTCGATTACGAAGAGTATGAGCGGGCTGAGCGGCTGGGTCTACCAGCATGGCGAGTCGGTATTGTGCCCGCGAGTGAGCGAGGATAGCCGCTATGTGCAGACCCACCCCGATATTCGTTCGGGGTTGTATGTGCCGCTCAAAGCTGGCGAGCGTACGATTGGGTCGATCAGCGTGGAAAGCCAGGCGGAGAATGCCTTTAATGAGCAGGATGAACGCTTTTTACTGATCTTATCCAACCAGGCCACGATCTCGATTGAGAATGCTCAGCTGTTTTTGATGGCCAGGGTGGAGCTGGCGGCGCGCAAGCAGGTTGAGGCCGAGCTGCTGCAGGCTCAATCCAGGTTGGAGCTGCGTGTGGCAGAGCGTACTGCGGAATTGAAGAATGCGAATTTTCAACTGGAAAAAGCGGCGCGCTTGAAGGATGAGTTCCTTTCCAGTATGAGCCATGAGCTGCGCACACCCCTGACGGGTATCCTGGGACTTTCTGAGGTGCTGCAGCTGCAGACTTATGGCCCGCTGAGTGATAAACAGATGACGGCCATGAACCATATTGCCAATAGCGGCCGGCACCTGTTGGAAATGATCAATGATATCCTGGATTTTTCCCGGATTGAGGCGCGCCAGTTGATCCTGCGTCTGGCAGCCTGCCAGGTGACGCAGGTTTGCCAATCTGGGTTGAGGGCTATTTCTGACCAGGCGCAGAAGAAAAATATAACCACCAAATTTGCGATCGACCGGCCCGGGCTGGCCATCCAGGCTGATCCGGGCAGGTTGAAACAGATGTTGACCAACCTGTTGAGCAATGCGATTAAATTTACTCCGGCGGGTGGCAGTATTGGGATTGAGGTGACCAGCAGCCAGGTTGAGCAGATGATGCGTATCACGGTCTGGGATACGGGTATTGGGATCCGCTCAGAAGATAGACCGCGCCTGTTCCAGACTTTTGTGCAGTTGGATGCCAGCCTGGCGCGCCAGTATAACGGCACGGGGCTGGGCTTGGTATTGGTGAAGAGAT
>CAINXK010000606.1 GCA_903854805.1 uncultured Anaerolineae bacterium | reverse complement strand
GCAGCTCTTCCAATGCCAGATATGTAAAGTCCGGCACAGCATCCAACACGTGTGCCAGTCCTGCCACTTCCTGCGCGGCGATCGTCGTGCAGATCATCACGGCAGTCATCCCGGCTCGGCGTGCCGCCTCAATCCCGCCCAACGCATCTTCAAAAACAAGGCTGTTTTCCGGCGCCACGCCCAACAGCTCTGCTGACTTCAGGAAAATATCCGGATGCGGCTTTCCACGCTCTACATTGTGCGCACCCACCACCACCTGGAAATAACGTCGTAAGTTTAACTCATCCAAAATGAAGGCAATATTAGCAGGTTGAGCGGCGGTTGCCACCGCCATGGGGATGCCCAGACTGCGTGCCAACTCCAGCAGCTTCACCAAACCGGGCAATGGTTCACGGCAATCCGCAAAACGCTCACGGTAAAGTGCCTCTTTCCGATCCCCCAGGCTTATCATCTCTGCCTGACTGACATCGGGTCCCAGCAGCAGGCGCATAATTTCCAGATTCGTCTTGCCTGTTGTCGAACGGTTAAATTCGTCCTTATCAATCTGGACGCCGACCTGGGCAAACGTATCCTGCCAGGCCTGTATGTGAGTTGGCATATTATGGACAAGCGTGCCATCCATATCAAAAATCAAAGCATCATATTTCATGCACTTATTATATTCCCACCGCTCCACCTGGCAAGAAATGTTAATGCAACTCTCACGCTGAGTATCACAAGAGTATCTACAAAAGACTTATCTGAAGTTCCTATTTTATAATCATTAATCACCATTATTGAAAGACGAATCTGATCCATGAGTCTTTATGGGTTCGCGTATAATCAGCACATGGATGAAAAAACACCAATAACCCCCAGCCAAAAAATTATTAAATGGACGGTGCAGCCGAAATTCACGGAGCTGGCCATCGAAATCTGCCTGATAGCCTTAATCGTAACAGGCATCCTGTTTCGTTTTAACTGGGTAAACTGGAATCAGGATACCAATCTGCACCCTGATGAATACGGCCTGACCAATACACTGACACAGCTCTCATTGCCCAAAGACCTGGCAGAATATTTCAATACGCGAATTTCTTCACTCAGCCCTTATGCAAAATATGATCTGGCCGGGGAAAAGACCAAGGACGGACCCGATAACCGCATGCGCTGGGGTCAACTGCCCATTACCATCATCCGTACGGCAGGGGAAATGACAGGCAACACCGGCTACGGTGAAATCCGCCTCTTGGGCCGGAAACTATCCGCGCTGGCAGATACACTTTCGCTGCTGCTGATCTTCCTGATTGGCCTAAGGCTGTATGGATACCGTGCTGGCCTGCTGGCGACCGCCCTGAGTGCGCTGGCTGTCATGCAGATCCAGCAATCACATTTTATGACCGTGGATAATTTTGGCAGCTTCTTCACTACACTCGGCTTGTTTGCCTGTGTCCAAATAACCCAACATCCGGCATTGAACAGAACAGAACAACAACCAGGCAAGTCATCCTATCAAATCGACCGGGGCAATTGGGGCTGGTACCTGCTTTTTGGGGCAGCCTTTGGATTAGCACTGGCTTGCAAGGTCAACCTGCTACCGGTCGGTGGGCTGGTGCTGATAGCTGCCTTCATCAGTATTGCCGATCTAAAACTTGGAAGCCTGGCAGACTTGAGGCGCATCCTTTTGGTGGTAGGGGTGATGCTGGCACTGTGCTTCATGACTGCTGGCCTGGTATTCCGAGTAACACAACCGATGAGCTTCCGCACAGTAGGTGGCGATACTGGCTTTTTTAACCTACAGCCCAACCCGGATTGGGTTGAAAGTATGAAAGTCGCCTCGGCGGAATCCAGTGGACAGGGCGGCGGACCACCCGGGGAACAATGGGCGCACCGTCCGGCAATCATCTTCCCACTCGTAAATATGGTTGTGTGGGGCATGGGTGTACCATTAGGGTTGGCTGCCTGGCTGGGCTTTGCGTTTGCGCTCTGGCAACTGCTGCGCAATGGCACAAACTGGCGCACACATTTGCTACCACTGGTTTGGACCGGCGGATACTTTCTGTTTATGGGCAGCCGTTGGGTCAAATCAGTTCGCTATTTTTTACCCATCTACCCATTTTTGTGCCTGTTCGCGGCCTGGGGTCTGCTGCAGTTATGGCACTGGTCGGTAAACAAAGAAAATCCAGGCAGACGCAATCTGCGCATTCTTTTCTCATCCGCTCTGATCGGTTTGACCGTGCTGGGCACCCTGGCTTGGGCTATCAGTTTTGTACAGGCTGTCTACTTGGTACCACATACCCGCGTCCAGGCCACACAGTGGATTTTCCACAACATTCCAGGACCCTTTCAACTCGGATTAACACTAAGCGATGGAACAACTTACCGCGAACCACTGGAAGCGCCGGATGGTTTACAGGTCAATGCCGCGAATGTTTACCGGTTGTCTTTCCGACTGCCGGTCAGCGGTCAATTAACATCACTGGTC
>CAINXK010000605.1 GCA_903854805.1 uncultured Anaerolineae bacterium | reverse complement strand
TCCGCCTCGGTATACAGGCTGCCATTCTTGCGCCGGTTGACCAACTCGCCTGTCCAAACATCCCCACCCAGGAGCGTATCCCATAAATTTTTGTAATAAAGCGGGCCTTGCCGCCCAGATTTTAATATACGCGGGTTCCTTCCGATCACTTCATCTGCCGGGTAACCCGTCAGCGCGGTCCAGGCCGGGTTGACCCATTCAATCGTCCCGCTCTTATCAGTAATGATGATCGCATTCGCAGCGTTTTCGAGCGCAGCACTCTGCAAGCGCAGGGTATCTTCGGCCCGCTTCAAGTCTGAAATATTGCTGACCTGGGCAATCGCATACAGCGGCTGCCCACCGTCAGCACGCACCATCGAAAGATCCAGGAGCACCCAGACCAGATCCCCATTCTTGTGAATAAAACGCTTCTGCAGCTGGCAGCTCTCAACCTCGCCATCCACCAGCGGTCGGAAAATATCCCGGTCGGCCGCCAGGTCATCCGGGTGGGTGAGTTCCTGGTAGCGCTTCGCCAGGAGCTCCGGCATGCTATAGCCCAGCATAGTGCACAAAGCCCGGTTCACCTTCAAGTAGCGCCCATCCAGCGCAGTCAGCGCCATGCCGTTCCCGGCAAACTCAAATGCGTTTGAAAAGCGCTGGTTACTTTCATACAGCTCATTCTGGATGCGTTTGCGCTCGGTCACATCCCTGGCTGACCAGAGGATATGACTGCACCTGCCGAATGGATCCATCACCGGTGAAATCGAGACATCCAGCGCCAGCATTTTGCCAAATATTTCACCTTCCATTTCATACGGCAGCGCGCGGCATTCTGTCACCACCTGGCGGCAATATTCCAGCTCGCGGTCGGCGTCTTGCTTCGGCAACTGCATGGCTGCCGAAAGATATTCTTGCCTGTCCATGCCAATCTCAGGCGCTATCGCACCCGGCATAACCCTCTGGGTGAACTCCAGGAAGGAGCGGTTGACCATTTCGATGATGAAATGGTCGCCAGGTTCCACACGCAATAACACTTGCGCGTCTGAACTGCTGTTAAATACCAGCTCAAATTGGGCCATATTAGCCAGCAGCGCGCGTTCAGATTGTTTACGCGCGCTGATATCGCTTGAAAGCGTGACAGAGATATAGGCTTCCCTGGTTTTGACAACAAATGCGTTCGTCTCAATCCAGGCCTGCGTGCCATCTGGGCGGTAAATTTCGCCTTCATAAACCTGGTTCAGGCGCTGCGACTGGCCTGTTTTCAGGATCTTCATGATCAAATTCTGCAGCTGCGCCTGCACTTCGGGTGTTTGCAGCGCTTTCGGCATGAACATGAGTTGAATTTCCCAGCCCGGCCGGCCGAGTACCTCAGTTTTCGTCAACCCATATATTTTTTCCTGTGCAGCGTTCCAGCCCACAATATTGCCCTGCTGGTCCAACATCAGGACGCCGTTGGGCGATTGTTCCACCAACTGCCGGAACTTGTCTTCGCTCTCGCGCAGGTCTTGTTCGGCATCCACACGTTCGCTGATATCCATGACCTGCGCTTGCAGCGAGATCAGCTTTCCCTGCGAGTCAAGCAAAGCCGAGTTGTACCACTGGCAGGTGATGACTGAGCCGTCTTTGCGATAATTACGGCTGGTGTGGCTGGTATTTGGCTTGCGCCCGGCCAGCATTTCTGCTCGCTGCGCCAGTACCCAGCCGGCATCTTCTTCGTGAAACCAGCCCACCTGGTCGATGTGTTTATCCAGCACCTCGCGGGCCGTCCAGCCAAACATTTCCTGTGCCCGGCCCGACCAATAGGTGATGTTTAATTCGCTGTCAAACTGCACAACCGCCAGCGGCGTATTCTCAATATGAAAGTTCAACTGTCTGAGCGTATTCTGCAGCTTTTCTTCAACCTGTTTGCGCTCGCTGATATCACGCACAATCCCTTGCAGCCTGCCATCCGGCAGCATTTTTCCGCTGATCTCGACCGGCAGCAGGCAACCATCCTTGCGCAGCAGCCGGCGCTGCGCAAGCACCACCTGGCCCATTTTCAACTCATCCAAAAAGAAAGGCTCAATGACCCGCTCAGAAAAGGTTACCAGCTCGATCAGATTTAGTTTCAAAATTTCTTCGCGCGTATAACCCAGCATCGCACATGCGCTTGGGTTCACATCCACCAGGTTGCCCTGCGGGTCAGCAATAAAAATACCGTCCGAAGCCTGCTCAATCAACGTACGGTAACGTTGCTCACTGTTTTTAACCGCCTCTTCAGCGATCCTGTGTTCCTGGCGTTTACGCGCCTGGGCCAGCTCGCGTTCCAATACCGGCGCTAACCGCGCCAGATTATCCTTGCTTAAATAATCCTGGGCGCCGGCTTTCATCAGCGCCACGGCGATCTCGTCGGTAATTTCTCCCGATACCACAATAAAAGGAATATCCAGCCCGCTTTGAATCAAAAGATCCAGCGCCGCTGGACCAGTAAAATGTGGCAGCGAATAATCTGCCATGATGATTTCCCAGGAACTTGCCTGTAACGCCGCCTGCATTTGGGCGGCGGTCTCAACTCGCTCGTGCTCAACAGCGTAGCCTGTCCTGGTGAGTTGCCGCAGGATCAGGCTGGCATCGTTTTCAGAATCTTCAACCATCAAAACTCGCAAGGGTCTTGGCATACGGGCCTCAGATAATTCTAAAGTTTTTTAGCGCGTCAGGGTAAAGTACCAGGTGAAGAATAACGCCCAAAAAAACATTATCCATCCTGATTGTACTATCAATCATCGTCACAATAATAAGAACTCAAGCGCTTTTCAGCCTGGGCACTTTACAAAAAAGATATCTATTCCCGGGCACCAGTTTCAGGCCATCACCATCGCACCCCGCGCCGGCCAAAAGCCCAAAAATCGCTGGGCTGCCCCGCCAGTGGTGTGCCCTGGACCGGGAAAAAGGGTTTTTTGTGGTGATTTGGCGGGACGGTTGTCCCGCCAAATCACCACTTGCGGGGCAAACCTTAATTAGCGCACTCT
>CAINXK010000604.1 GCA_903854805.1 uncultured Anaerolineae bacterium | reverse complement strand
TCGGCCCAATTCATCGACACCATTCTTCCAGGCATTGCTCTCAGCCGGGGATTGGGACGGCATCAAGACCGCATCCTGTCCGAGGTCTGCGTAGGCGCCGTATGGGTCGCTCACACCCAGTTCGGCGTACAAGGCATCGATCCAGACCTCAAAACGCGGAATGCGATCAGGGGTCTGATGATTCAAAACAGCAAATATTCTTTCGCGTTGGTTCATGTTATTCCAGCATCTTTGCCACAATCTCTTTGAACAGTTTGGCCGCTACCATGTCAGTGATCCCAAGTGGATCCTGGCTCGGGTTGAACTCTACCAGATCCGCGCCGACAATGTTTGCCTGGAGCGGCTGGATGATGCTTAAGGCTTCGCGGGTGCTGAGCCCACCTGGTTCGCGGTGCGAAATCCCGGGGGCGAAAGCCGGGTCAAGACAATCCATGTCGAAGGTCAAATAGAGCGGCGAGTCGAACTGGAGCTTAAACACCTCGCGCCAATTCTGCATCGTCAGGACTTCCACACCAAAGCGTCTGCTCTGTTCGCGTTGGTGTTCCGTGATGGTACGGATGCCGACCTGCACCAGACGTTTTGCCAGGCCGGCTTCCATGATGCGAGCAAATGGGCTCGCATGCGAATATGGGTTGTTTTCGAAATTGTTGTACAAATCTGGGTGGGCGTCAAAATGCAAGATGGTGAGCCCATGATAAAACTTTGCCGCGGCGCGCACCAGGGGATAGGTTACTGAGTGATCACCGCCAAAGGCAAAGACTTTCAGACCTGCGGCATATAACTGGCTTGCCGCGCTTTCTGTTTCAGCCGGCATGTTGACTTGCGTTGGGGCGATGTCGCCGGCATCGGCAAAAATGCCATCTGCGCCAAGATAGGTTTCAGTCTCTGTCCATAGGTTGGATGAAGGGCAAAAGAAAGCCTGGCGGATTTTCTCGGGTGCTAACGCTGGCCCGCGTTGGTAGGATGAGTTTTCGTCAAAGGCCACGCCTAACAATCCAATGCGCGCCTTGTCTTGCGGAAAGGGTGGAAAGCTATTCATCATGTGATTACAGCTTTCTGGCTTCGTTCAATCCATTCGGGTTTTATATCTGCGCCATGCCCCGATGAATCACTCAGGGTAACCGTGCCATCTGCCTGGAAATCGACTCCGCCGATTGTGGGATCTTCTGAGAAGTGGAAGGGTGAATCCAGGTCAGCCAGGACGATGTTGGGGCAGGCGCAGATCAGGTGAGCACCCGCGCTGACCCCGATCAGGGATTCGGCCATACCTCCCAGCATACACTGGATTCCCGCCGCCTCACCCACGGCGCTGATTTTGAGCGCGCCGTGGATGCCCGCGGATTTGGCAAGCTTGATGTTGAAATAATCCACCGAACCTGCTGCGGCCAGGCGGAAGGCATCATGATGGTCAAAGATGGCTTCATCTGCCATGATCGGAATCGGGCTGTGTTCACGCACACGCTTGAGACCGGCTTCGTTCCAGTAGGGGAGCGGCTGCTCGCAGACCTGCACATCCCAACCTGCCATGGCATTCAGCGTAGAAATAGCGCTGGCTTCATCCCAGGCCTGGTTGGCATCCAAACGTATGGCGATGCCTGCTCCGGCAGCTAGCCGGATAGCGCGCAGACGGGCAATATCTTCGTCACGGCTGGTGCCGACCTTGACCTTCAGGGATTTTGCGCCACCTGCCACAAAAGAGGCTGCTGTGATTGCCATGGCATCCGGCGTATCCATGCCGATCGTGCGGTTGGAGTGAACCACCTGCTTTGTGCCACCCAGTAATGCATATAAAGGTAGATTTGCATGTTTTGCGAGCAAATCGTAGAGGGCCAGATCATACGCGCAGCGCACCGCGCTGTTCTTGAGCATAAAGCGTTCCAACTCAGCCAGGCGCGTATCCAGCTCGAGCGGATTTTTACCCAGCAATATCTGGGCGTACAGCTTTGCGGCTTCAAAAGCTGTCTCTGGCGCTTCAGCGGTAACAAATCGCGGCGGGCAGGCCTCGCCCACGCCCACCAGGCCGTCGCTGTCATGGACACGCAGAACAATATTCTGGGCGCTGTCCATGATTGCCAAAGCAATCCGGAAAGGGTGCGGGTAGGGAATTTTAAGCAGGATGATCTCAATTTTGGTGATGGTTGGCATATTTTCTTGGGCTCACTTTCCGGTGTAATTTGGTGCGCGTTTTTCCATAAAAGCTTGCACGCCTTCCTGTAAATCCTGGCTGGCCAGGCATTCGAGCGTGCCATCCGTTTCAAGCTGCATGATCGCTTCCAGATCCAGATCATAAGAGCTGTGTAAGACCTGCTTAATCAGCCGCATCGAAATCGGCGCATTCGTGGCTAAGGTTTGTGCCAGGTGCAGTGCCTCGTTCATCAGCATTTCCGACGGGACTACCCGCGATACCAAGCCCATCTCCAGTGCGGCCTGAGCTGGGATTTTTTCGCCGGTCAACATTACCTGGGCGGCGCGGCCCAGGCCGACCAGACGCGGAAGGCGGTACATGACGCCGTTGGTCTCAAACAACCCGCGCTGGACCTCGGCAAAAGCAAAGGATGCGGTCTGCGAAGCAATGCGGATATCACTGGCAATCGCCATCTCCGCGCCGGCGCCGATCGCCATACCATTGATGGCGGCGATGATTGGTTTGGGCAGGTTGACCATGCGGCGGGTCAATTCTTGCATTTCATTTAATTCGGCGCGAGCCTGCTGCATGGTCATCGTACCATCGAACAGGCCTGCAACTTCATCCAGGTCGATACCAGCCGAAAAAGCCCGGCCTGCGCCGCTAATCACCAGGACACGGATCGAATCATCTCGGTTAGCCTGGTCGATTAAATCCAACAGCTGCTGAAACATAGATCGCCGCAGGACATTCAAAACTTCAGGGCGGTTTAAGGTAATAATAGCGATATTATCTAGGGAATGGAATAATATGTCTGTCATTTGATTGGAATCTCTATAAAGGATGCGTTCACGCCGCCAAATATGATTTCAACGGAGGGGAAGCCATTTGTGGGAATTGCTAAAAAAGTATCGTTGTCTGCGCCGGCAATCGAGACTTTTATGCGCCATCCCTGCTTTACCAGAACCGAAATAGGGTTCAATCCAAATGTCAGTTCTGCGATTTCGCCAGGAATGAGAGGCAGGGCATCCTTGCGTTTAAAGGAGTGATACGGGACAAACTGTTTGTAGGGCGGTGTCTCTTGGGAGATTTGACGATGGATGGCGCGCAGCTGTCCCTCGGTCAGGTATTGAGTGCCGCCTTGTTCATCCACAGCTTCGAGATAAACGAAAAATGCGCCGTCTTCGTGTGTGGATTTGATAAACAAGGTGACAATCGGATAGCCGGTGATCTCGATCTCCTTCTCAACCGGATCTGAGACATAGGCTAGCAGGTTTTTCTGGGCAACGTATTTTACCGGTCGCTGATCCAACTCTGTTTGCCAGCGGTTATTAAGCCCGGTGGATGCGGAAAAATCAACACTGAATTGGTTTGATCCCTGAATTTGGGGTTTCAGCGCGGCGAGCACGTTTTGGGGCTGGAAATAAAAACGTGTAGCTGCAAGGCCCGCCGGTGGCCATTCTGTGGTTGTTTTCCACTTGTTTTCGTTGACAGTGAAGTAATGCAGCTCGCGGGTGACAGGCGGCTGGTCAAAAAAACGCAGACTTTCGCGCATTTGGGCCAGAAGCGGGAAAGAATTCTTCGGAGATCCAACCTGTTGGGTGGCGCCATGATTCCACGGGCCGATCACAGCACGCTGTGGGCGCGGGTTATTAGCAAAGCGCCTGATGACCGCATCGGCTGTGGCCGCATCGAACCAGCTACCCCAATGATCGATACTGTGTGTAGTCGGACGGGTGTGGATGCTGATCCCGTCAATAGTTGTGCCAAGTTCTGGATCACGATCATCCCGGAAGGTGACGTACTTGAGTGCCGAATCGACCTGGTGGTTGTCATGTTGTGGAAGTGGGCCCTCCACAGGTTTGATGCCGCTAATAAGCAATTTTTCGATGGCGCTCATACGCTTGGGCAGATGGTTGGCATCCAGGGCTCGATTGAATTCCGCCCATTCGCGCAGGATGAATTCGTTCGGAACCCCACCTGGGAAGGCGATATCGGTGTAAACATCATACTCGTTGAAGCGTACCAGGGCAGTAGTAACGGCTGGATGACCGCAAGCGCCAAGCATTTCGGCTGTTGTGGCCTGGTATGAGTTGCCAAAAGCGCCCACTTGTCCATTATTCCATGGCTGCTTGGTGACCCACTCAGTCAGATCGTACAGGTCGGTCAGGTCGCTGGCAGGCCAGGGGTGCGGCTGGTTACCTTCCGAGGCTCCGGTGCCACGCATATCAATACGCAGGATGGCATAACCGTAGGCGCAGAAGAAATCGCGGGCCGAGTCGGGCAGGTTGAGAAACCATGCCACGGGCGCCCGCAGCTGCTGGGCTCGCCAGTAGCGTGTGGCAGCAAATAACGCAGAGACATTGTCGCCAGCGGTCAGGCCTTTCGGAAGCGATAGATCTACGGCTAACCGGGTGCCATCTCGCATGGAAATGTATAGTGACTGCGTGGTGGCGCCTTTGAAACGTGGGGCGCGTAGAGGAGTATTGGCAGGGAAGGTCATGCTTTTCTTTTATCCACAAAAAACCAAGAACTAGAGTTTCTCTGGTGTTGGTATGATTCAGCGCACCAGAAAATCGTTCAGCACTTGCTGAAACTTTTCCGGCTCTTCTAGAAAGGGCCAGTGTCCGCTTTTGTCAAAACCGACAACTGTGCAATTCGGGAGAATGGAACAGATTTCATCGGCGGTTGGTTTGCCAGTATAGGGACTGTCTGCTGCGCCGTAAATGAGGATCGTCGGGGTTTGCAGTTGGCTAATCTCGGTCTTGTAATCGTATCCAACTAACGAAAGCGAAATTTCGCGCCAGGGTGCAAAAGAAACCGTCCCGGTACCCTGGAGCAAGTCTATTCGGCCAGGGTCGAAGATCCTTTTGGTGTTATCACGTTCACCAGAGTGGGTAAACCAGGCGTCAGCAGCTTGCGCTGTGACTGGCGGGAAGCCCAGCGCTGTTGAGTACAGCGCTGGGCCGAACCATTTCCATATAAAGCGGTTATGCATGCCGTTGTTGATCCGAATACCACCGATCAGGACCAATTTCTCAATATGCTCTGGATATTTTAGTGCATATCGCTGGGCAAGCGCACTTCCAAACGAATGGCCAATGACAACGATTTTATCGGTATTGACCACCTCGCGGCGCAGGGTCTCAAGTTCTTCAACGAGCTGTTCGACGGTGTAATCGTCTGGGTTTGGTTTGATCTGCGAATTGCCAGAGCCGCGCTGATCGTAATAAATAATGCGGGTTTCGTCAGCCAGAAAATCAAAGCTGTTTTTGAAACTCAGGCTTGAGTGACCTGGCCCACCATGCACTAACACAACCGGGGGGCGGCCCCTCTCGACACCAAGCTCACGATAATATAGATCATAACCGTTGATCGTGACTGGACTCTCACAGCCCAGGCAGGCGCGTTCTGCAGGTTGCACACGGTGATAAGCATAATACGCACAAATCGCGTAGAGTGCCAGCAAAATCACCATGACCAGGATGCCCAGCAAAATGGAAATCATACACTTTTACCCAAAGAATGTTCAGGCCAATTCTTTTTTTGCTTCGCCCTTTGTGACTGGCAAAATGGCGACAGTCGCAAGAACCAAAAAGACGAACATGATCAGCCAGACCCAGCGGTAGTTGTTGCCCATTGCCTGCACCAGTGAACCACCCAGCACCGGACCGATAATGAAGCCCATCGTCACAGCAATCTGGCGCAGTCCTGTGTAAGTGCCCATCAGTGTTTCGACGGGCGCACTGTCAATGATCATTGCCACCTGGACTACATTGGCGAGTGGCCAGGTTAGACCGCAAATCAGCAGCCCGACGTTGAGCATGGTTTTATCCGGAAATAGATAAATGACCAGCGCGCCAATGGCATAACCCACCAGGCCAATGATCTGTGTGTTTTTTCGCCCAATCCGGTTCGCAAGCAAACCAGCTGGAATGGCAATCACCATAAAAGCCAGCGCAGGGATTGCAACCAGCATGGCTGCTTCGCCTTCTTTCATTCCGAGCGAAAACACACCGTATGAACTGAGAAAAGCCTGCATCTGGGCCAGGGCAACATAGGCGAGCAAGTTGCTGAGCAGCAGGAAGAGCAGGCTGCGCCTATTTTCCGCTGGCTGGTTGCGCAGAAAAATGACAATTCCCTTAATGTTGAAGGATTCGCCGGCCAATTCTTTGGCGCTGGCAAGTTCTTCGGGTTCCTTGATCCAGGCCCAGGTGAGCAGCAAAATCAAAACGGTCAGCCCGGCGGCGATCCAGAAAGGAAGCGGACCATAGACATCATACAATGCTGCGCCACCCAGGGCGGTAATGACTACCAGAAGTCCAGCAATCGCGCCGGCAATTCCATTGGCAGTGGTACGATGTTTTGAAGGAGTGATATCGAACATCAATACATCTGCGATTGGCCGCACGATGGCAAATGCCACCAGCACCACAGTTAATGAAATAATGAATGGCACAAGCAGGCCCATCAACTGGCCAGTCTGACCGTTGAGTTCGGGTTTAATGCCCATCGGGATGAGCGGGATGATGACAAACGCGGCAACCGCAATTGGCACACCAAAAAGTACGAATGGCATGCGGCGTCCCCAACGCGTGCGCAGGCTGTCGCTCCAGGCGCCGACAAGTGGGCTAATGAACAGTCCTGCAATATTATCAAACACCAGGATGAAGCCGGTTAAGGCTGGGCCGAGGCCAAACCCGACCGTGGTGGCGCCGGTATTGGTGAAGCTGGGATTTCCAGCTTGCAAGAATACAGGTACGTAGGTGTTGTATAACTGCCAGATCACTTCCATGATGGCGGGCAGTGTCGCCGCAATGATGATGTTGCGCCAACTAAGTTTGATGTTCATACCTCTCGCTCTCCTCTTTTTTGTACGATTGTTCAATTTATTGAACGTTGTTATGATGATACAAAAAAGCAGGGCAAGAGTCAATAAGCAATATAGAATTCCAGGTACTAATTTGAAAAATGGTATAAAAAAAATCAATATAACGCCAATAATAGTGCCTGAGTAAGATGAATATCCCAGGCGTGGAAGTGTGAGTTGCGGCAGGTCAACGGATCTACAGGGGCTGCAGAGTATAGCCTTTCGGCCGGGTAATTTAAACTGCCAGAATGAATCGAATATGAACAAAGCCAGATCGATCGGGATCGACCGGTTGCGGACGGTTCAAAATTTAGGTGAGTATTTGCGAATTAGTTCGGATGTTGGTAATGCGATTGCGTATGGACCGGATGGCTGAGAAGGGTTGTGCCAGATATTTGTTGGCTGTGGCAAAAACGATAGCGCTGTTCACGGCAAGTGAGCAGCGCT
>CAINXK010000603.1 GCA_903854805.1 uncultured Anaerolineae bacterium | reverse complement strand
TGAACTTTGATCAGCACTTCATTATCCTTGGGGCTGGGTTTTTCCAGGTCTTCAAGGTGAAGAACATCGGGTGAGCCGTACTTTGTATACACAATTGCTTTCATTTTCGAACCTTCCTTTTTTTAAGAATGAGTGGAGTGGGTGGCAGGGAGGGATGGCATTCAGCCCTGTCTGTGTTCATATTCCATGGCCGTGCTGTGCTCAGGACAAATGGGAAAGGACGGCTGATGCCTTGCGGGCCGGACGAGCCTGCTGCTTGCGGATGGCCCATTCGGCCACGGCCAGATTGATCACCCAGGCGGCGCCCATCAGCAGCGCTCTGCTGAGCTCGCCCGGCTTGCCGGCGATCATCTCCCCGGCCATCAGAACCAGCGCCTGCGTGCCTGCGCCCAGACCGATCGCATAGCCGCGCATCATCCACGCGCGGTGCTTTGTAACGTTCCCGCGCCGGATCGCGGCATAGCTTAAGACGATGGACACGATCATGGCCGACCCGAAGAACAGCCGCTGTGCGGCAAGAAAAATGCCGTCCCCGGCCGGCCAGGTGTAAAACAAGGTCATCCACAGACCCGAAAACCCCACCAGCAGCCCGCAGACCATCAGGACCCGCCCGGCCGCGCGGTGCCAGGCTGGCCAGCGCCGCCGGAGACTGGCTGCAAACTGGAAAGCGCCCAGGATGGCGAACAGGCTGGCGTTCACGATATGCACCACAACCGGCAAGGGCGAGGCAAAGAAACGCGCGTTGGCCGGTGTGATCTGCGCGCCGCCGGTCAGCTGGGTCAGGCGGAAAGCGCCGCCGGCCATTGGAATGAAGCTCAGCGCCAGCAGTCCGGCGATCACGAGCCACTCTGTCGAACGTGTTCTCACCGGTATCCTGGCTTTCTGCGGTGCAGGTTTCTCCAGCATGTTGGACTGAGACACAGCGGAGGACCGAGCCTCATCGTGGACGTTTGCATTCATTTTGAGCTCCCTGGATGGATTTGAGCGGTCGTGCGTGTGGTTTACAATGCGTTCCCAAGAACCCGGGATTCGTGATGGATGGGGTGACGATCGAGAAAAAAATGGACAGGCGGCGGGGTGGCCGCCTATCCATTGCATGCGGTCTGCTGCTAACTTAATCGGCGCCTGTCTGGACAGGCAGGGAGTTAATCTTGCCAGGAACGGGTTCTGAGACTGGCGCGCGCCGCTCAGTGAGGAGCGAAAACCCGAGCCAGACCAGGGCGATCCCCATCGGTACCGCTGCAAACCGCGCGAACTGGTGCGGAAGTTGCGACATGACAATCGCCAGAGGTCCCGAGGAGGCCAGCAGGACAGCCGCCCAGCGGGACAGGATGCGGGCGCGGAAGATCGCGATGCCAAATAGCAGCAGGCCAAGCAAATAAAGTACCGGCAAGATATTGAATACCACTGCGAAGGCGCCTAAGTCCATCGGGCCAGCCACGCCTCTTGACATCGCCATGACGCTATCCACAAACGTTGGCGCCACCTTGGCCAACAGCGGTAGGAGCGTGGGTTCGGCGAAAGAATAGCACATCTGGATTGCATAGAAGATGGTCAGAAGGAGATAACCGGCCAGACCCAGCCAACCGGTCTTTTCCACCTGCCTGGCATAGAGCCCCGTAATGCCGATCATGCCAAAGATGGACATGGCCGCCTTAAAGGAGGTGATGATGATGAATGCGCTGGTGGTGACAGACGCAAGAACGTCAGGCGGGTGGATCGGCTGAATGACCGCGAAAATGGTCCCTGCCACCATGGCGGACAAACCTGCCGCGCGGATGAGGTTGGGGGTCGTTACTTTCATTTTGCTCTCCCTGGTTACGGTGTTTTTGTTGGTGTTCATCTGGTTATCTCCTTTGTTTGAACGATACGGATAAGTGTTGAAGTCTTGCGCCAGGCATCACTGCCTGTTTGGGTTCGACTAAGTACAATATACAAATAAATGTGGGGAGCTGTCGTCCCCATATGTGGGGATATATGTGGGGATATAAGGTAAAGTATGGTTGAATATTTCAGGGTGCCAAAGAAAAACCCTGCCAGATACACCATGAAATGCTGGCGTACCTGGCAGGGTTAAGTGTGGTGCTTTTGTGCGGCTAGATCTAACCTAGTTCGGTCGCCTATTTGACGGCCATTTCCCTGATTTTATTCAAGGGACCGAGATACCACTGTTTGGTACATTTTATTACAAGCGAGACGAATACAACCTTAATCCATAAACCTTGTCTAAAAACCTGGCGGATGCAGTAAGCAGCCAGCACAACAGGGCAATCAACTGACTCAACCTTCTGTTGTTAAGAACTACTCGTACCTGAATCTCATTACACCAATTGAAAAGAAAATAACCGCAAACCCAAGTAAGACTCCTGCGGCGGGAAGGATGTCAATCAATCCGCCGCCACGCAGAACAAGTGTAAGCAATCCTTGCATAGCCCAGGTCGTTGGTAACATCTTAACGATGGTTTGTACAACAGAGGGGAATAATTCCAGCGGATACCAACAGCCACCCAGGAGAGCCATGATCATGCCCATCATGATACTTAGGCCGCTGGCTTGACCTTCGGTTTTGACGAAGGTTCCCATTGTGGTCCCAATTGCGCCTGCTGCCAATGCCGCTGCGGTCAGAATGACGAACAGCGCCAATGGGTCACGTCCCCAACTTAATTTCATGGCGAAGATGCCAAATATGATCAGCAAAGACATTTGAATCAGCGCCATCACAACCTGCCCTGCAATGGTTCCCAGCAAGAAGATGCCTTTGCTGGTTGGGGTTGTTAAAACGCGACGCAGAGTTCCTTGTTGTCTTTCGTAAGCAAACATGGCGGAGATGGCAAACAGTGGAATGAACACCCACGTCACCAGCTGCCCTGCGGATGCATTTGCGCGCGGATCGTAAGCCACTTTGTCTGGTGTGGAGCCCTCAATAACGGTTACGCGTTCGGGCGCGTCTGCTTGAATGGATTGGGCGAGTTTCAGTGATGTGTCGAAATAGGTCAGGCGTTCTGCTTCAGTTGCAAAAGGCGCTTTCTTCTGCGCGTCTATAACCGCATTGGTTGCAGCGTTGATCGCACTGCTGACCTGTCGAATGGCGGTCTGCACGGCGCGTTCAGCGACTGTGGCGTTTAAGTTATTAGGCTGTTGGCGGAAATCAACTTGAGCTGTCCCATCTTGAATTGCTTGCAAGTCCAGGCCTGCGGGCAGTATTAATACAACCGATGCGCGGCGCGAATTAAATTGGCTTTCGGCTTCATCAAGAGGCAAAGTTTCAGGTCTTACCGCTGTGGATTTATCCAACTCGGCGATGATGTTTTTTGAGATGGTTGTATTGGCTTGATCCACGACAACCAGCCGTATGCGCGTATCACCGCCGTCTGCTTTTGGTGTTCCGCCTGCGAGCAGGAACGTGAAGATGAGCGGCAGAATGATAAAGAAGGTTAACTCCGATGAACTTGCAAATCGGACGACGGCGTCCTTCCACATGATGGCAAATATTTTTTTCATTTTTGCACCAAATTCTTTTTGCCGAACAACACGACAGAAACCAAAAATAAGATACCGCCCATTGAGACCAAAGCAAGGATCGGCGCGGAAAGATCGGTCAATGTTCCGCCGAGTCCCAATGTAGTAAATCCATCCAATGCCCAGGCGTTGGGCGTGATCTTGCTAAAGGTCTGCACGAAAGCTGGCATTTGATCAAGCTGAATAAAACTTCCGCCCATGATGCCGAAAATCAGCATGACGGCGGTACCGACGCTTGCCACTTGACTCGGCGTGCGCGCGAGGGCGGTGATGAGCATGCCCCAGCCCGTGGCACCGAAGACTGCCGCGAGCACCAACACGATGACACCGAGCGGGTCGCCCCATTTGAGTTGAAAGAATAGCGAGGATGCGCCGATCAGAAT
>CAINXK010000602.1 GCA_903854805.1 uncultured Anaerolineae bacterium | reverse complement strand
TGCCTGCCTTGCATAGGTATTGTGTATATTGACGAGTCCGGATTTACCTTCCAAAAGATTTCGGCGGCACAAAGCGTATGCTTTATGTCAACCATTGGGTTCTTGAAAAATAATTTAAGTGCAATTTGGGCCGGGCGGGGGTCGTTTATGGAAAAGAAATCAAATGGAATTGGCCCATCCATGTTGCGGATTTCGCTGTTCGCACAGGCATAAGGCCATTTCTGGATTGGGATTAATCGATCGAGGTATGCCAGATCATCTTTATCAATCGCTGTGCCGGCTTTTATGTGCGCCCCGATATGGTCCAACATAAGAATATTGATCATAGCGGGATATTTTTTTACTTTCATGTAATCATAGAAAGGACCTCTGACAAAGAAATACACTCCGGAAATAAGTATTATCGCAAACAAATTTATCTTCCAAAGTTTTTGGTATGGAAGTGCTAATATGAAAATACTTGCTATTATTACGGGAAAGCCATTGTGGCGCAAAAACACTGTCGCAAGGCCTGCCAGAATATAGCCTGCTAGATTATTCTTCTTATTAAGCCACTCACCCTTTGACAGAACGATTTTAATAGACTGGATAAAAACTGCGAATAACGCGCATCCATAAAGAATATCTTTCCAGACCGTAATAACCAGGAGACTGTTAACTGGAAGTAATGCAAAGCCCCCTGCCAGCCCCCAGGTTGCCCAGGTTGGCAAACCTTGCTTATTTAATTCTACCAGCCCCCACGCCGTAACAAACGCCAGGGCAAGAATTTGTATTAATGCAATTGCCGCTAACGAGGGAAATATTCGGCTGACTGCAGCAATAAACATCGTGTGTAGCGCGGGGTGTGCGTCTGTAAACACTCCGGCTTGAGCTTCACGCCATTGTTGCATAGTATCATAGCTGGAAAGTCCCGGCCAAAAGGTGAGTAGGTAAACCATCCAAACCGACAGCATGGGCAGGGCGAGCCAAAATAATTTGATTTGCCGTCTGCTTCCTGGTAAGGCTTTCATCCCGATAATTACACAAGTGAACCAGAAAATTGTAAAGAATAAGGCTATTCCCAAAAAAATGGAATAGATAAATGAATGGTAATGGGGTACGTCGAAATATTGCCTATCAAATAACCACCCCTTTTTTAGCCCACGAGAAAGATCAACAATGTGTTCATTCCCATCCCATACAACCCGGACAAGGTGCGAATCGGATTCAGGTTGAAAATTTAGAATTGAAACTGGACCGGGTTTTCCTTGCCACTTATAAGGTAGGTCAATTTTTCCAGCTGGTAAACCTCCCCAGTCAGTTTCAAAGGAAATTAGTGAGATGGTATCGCTTTGCTTGCTCACGGGTAAAATTTCAAGAGTATGGGATGGTAATAAAAATGAGTAATAATGGTCCAGTTTAATCGGAACCATAATGATTAGTAGAATCCCAAACGCGATGGTAAATCCAACATGAGCTGCCAGTTCTTGGCGAGTTCGATTTTGCAGTAAGGGGCGAACCTTATTTTTCCATATCCAGTTATAGGTGACCGTGAGGATCCCGAGCAATGCCAGTAACCAAAAAATATTCCGATAACCTAGGTATGGAACTTCAAATGCTGATGGAATGAAAGCTGCCACACTTGCCAATGCTACAGCAAAAAATAACAAGAAATCTGTACTTCTTTGTTTGCTCATTATGTTTCCATATCTTTTGTATAATATTATGGTTGTAACTTGCCTTGATTGCTGCTAAAACCGTTGGTGACATATTTACATAAAAATTCTGGTAATTGGGTTTGATTGAATTCCTTGTGCCTGAGCGAAAATATTTATGCCCGTGTTTAGTGATTTAATTAAGGACTGACTTTAGCAGTAAAGTCATGGATTATTTTGGCGCGAATTAGCTAATTAACCGGGAAAAGATTCCTTGGTGGTCGCGAATAAAATTTTCGAGCGGAAAATGGTCAGTGGCCCTTTGCCGGGCGGCATCCGAGAAAACTACTATGTTTTCCCATACATTCAAAACTGCATTACCCATTTGAATTGGATCCGGAACCGAGATTTTATCCCAGCTTTGTTCAACCTCGATTCCTACCCCTGCTTCACTCCCTACCATTTCGTGAATGCCACCGCTGGCAGAATATACCACCGGCAACCCTGATGCCAGTGCCTCAGGGATCAGATTCGGAGAAGGATCGTTGTATTTTGTGTGTATGAGGATATCAGCACGTTGGAATATTTGTTTTGCATAATCTTGTGAGTAGGGTCCTGTGAATTCGACCTTCTCAGCAACGCCATATTCGTGCAGATATTTTTGGGCAACTTCCATCGAATTTTGTTCGGAATTTTCCCAAAGTTTTCCCGTAATAATTAAGCGGGTATCAGGTAGATGGATCAACGTCTGCTGTAAAACTTGAACTGCACACTTGAAACGATATTCTTCATATTGGTTACCACCAAGCAAGAGAGTTGGTCCCTTTCGACCAAAATGATTTTTATGCGGCTGGTATAGGGTTGTATCTACAGGGTTAAAAATGATCTGCGATGGAATCGAAGTTACGCCAAAGAAATGGTGAGCGCTTAATTCACAAAACTTGCTCTGAAAGATGATGAAATCTGCTTGTTCATATACATATTGCATTTTCATATTAAGCGCTTCCCATCCAAGTCCATGCCAGGCTGGGTAAGCAACGCCGTTTTGATTTAGAACAATTTTTAGCCCATTTTCACGGGCAGTACGCACAATGACAGATTTTGCGACATGATCTACGCTGCTTACTGTATAAAGTAAGCCAGCTCGGGGGAAAGAATGAGGAAAAGATTCTGCAAGAAAGGTTAATTTAACAGCACCTCCATTCGCAAATTCCGTTCTCAGAGCCGGCCGGTTTGGAAAATTGGAGGTCAGATAGCAGACTGAAATATCTTTAACAGTCTGAAATTGGCTCGCGATCCGACTAGCTTTATACCGTGCTGGTAGGGTTCGAGCTGCACGTAATAGCGGAAGCGCAGGTCTGAGAAGCACTCTCAGGCTGTTTTTGAAATTTGATAAGATTAGCCCGGTTCGCATTCTGCCCATATATCTCCCCACCGGATTTCTTGAGAAATAATATTCAAGCCCGCATTTCTCATCTCTTCTGTAAAGAAAGCAGTTGAATATTCAAGCATGTGGGTCCTGTCGATGAAAGGTGACAATCCGAGTTCCTTTTTTAAAGCCACATAATGTGTTCGCTCCAGCGTTGGGACGCGAATGAGAATTGTCTTTGGATGAAAGCGGGCAATCAGATCCTTTAAAAAGTCTACCCGATGATCAAGATGTTCCAGCACGCTAGAGAGCACGACCACGTCCACAGAAGGAATTTGAGGAATATCTTTGAAGACATCGCCATGTACAAAACGTAGATTAGGGCTATGATAATGGCTGTTTGCATAGTCTATGCTGGTTTTATCGAAGTCAATTCCCAGAATTTTGGCATTACTGTGTGCTGCTATTGCATTGGCAACCGTCCCTCGTCCGCAACCGAGGTCCAGGACGTTTGAGCCATTCGGGATGCGCGTGTAGAAGAAAGAGTGGATGCCATCCATCAGCTCATGTTTGATATGTACACCGCTTCCCCAGCGAATAGCTTGCATGTCAATGGCAGTAGCAACATAATCATAGACACCAAGCATCCATCGAACTGATTCGCGTGGAGGCGCGGGTTGTTCAGCAAGCAGCATCAGCTTGATAACAGCCATGCGTACGCCCCGAGGAAGAAAAAAATAGGCTAATCGGCTTGCAACCCAGCTTATATTTTGTTTTATTTTTTCCATTCAACAAATCCTTCCATAAAATTCTTCCAAAGAGCCAATTGGGCAGGGTAGGCATTTTCTTCGGCGGTTATTCGCCCATTCAATAAGACTTTCTGAATAGACGATCCAGAGTTTTTGTAGACGAATGTAGCCCAATTGGCCAGATCGACTACATTTTCCACGTCGGTCATCCATCCATTTTGCCCGTGTTTGACAAGGTCCATTGCCTGACCGACCCTGGTGGTAACGAGAGGAGTTCCGGATGCCATGGATTCCAGAATTGCCTTAGGGCCACCCTCCTGCCGTGAAGTCACAAGGTAAAGGTCTAGCGCCGAGAATAGCCGTCCAATATCGGGATAGTCTTTTACAAAAATGTGGCGGTAAGGTATTTTAAGCCGGTCAAGGCCCGCTTTTACATAACCACGAGCCGGCCCGGTAAGTAAAACAAAGACATCAGGAATCGATTCTTTTATCAATTCAAGAGTCTCGATAAAAATATCCGGGCCTTTAATTAATTTGGGTTCAAGACCTTCACCCCAGCCATTGCCATCTTTTTGGAATGATCCGATTACAAAGGCGTTATCTGGAATACCTAGGCGCGTACGTTGTTCGCGTCGAATTGCTTCATCCTGGAAATGAAACAAGGAGAGATTGATACCGATTGGAATCAGGTGAATTTTAGCCGGGTCAATCCCGCTTTGGATGACAGTATCGCGCATTTGAAGATGGGATACCTGGATGCGTGCAATCCGATCATGATTCCGGCATAAACCAGCGTAAACAGCGTCGAAATTCTTTTCACCTGTATTCGGCAAGCCATGAAAGAATGAAAAAGCGATACGATGAGGTGTTGTGAGCCAGTCATCGTTAGTTAAAAAAAACTGGCCTGCAAGGAAAACGGAAAGCGGTACCTTACTGGCAGTCCAGATTTGAGGAAGAGTCCGAATACCTAGTTGAGTTGTTATATTTCGTAGCTCACGCATTTCCCAATCCAAAACCCAGCCAGCATTGTCGCTAGATAAAATTAATCGTGAATAGGGCTTCCAGCCTGCAC
>CAINXK010000601.1 GCA_903854805.1 uncultured Anaerolineae bacterium | reverse complement strand
GTGATATTGAGGATCAGCCTGGTGTGAACGCCCATACTCAAGTTCGAGCCAGCCAAACCGGCAAATAAACCACTCACTGCAGTTGCAAGCATGATGGCCCGCTTGGTATCCATGCCGCCATAACGTGCAAATTTGATATTAGCGCCCAGCATACGCAACTCGTAGCCGAAAGGCGTACGATACATCAAGTAGTAGACCACCACAACAGATACGATTACCAGGTACAGCATGACCGTGATGTTGGTTTGGTTAATCCATACCTCGCGGATACTGGCCAGGAAGGGTAGGTTCGGGAAGAATGAACCCAGCGTGCCTTCCGGTGGAAAGGCAACGGAAGCGGTATAGCCTGCCTTGGGATCCTTGAGAACAGAAGTCAGCATATATTCATACAGCTTTAAGGCAATTGTATTTAACATCAACGTCGATACAATTTCATTGGCACTCAGGTATGCTTTCAGATACCCCGGGATAATTCCGAGCAAGAAACCAGCCAGAGCGCCTGCGGTCAACGCCAGGGGAATACGCAAATAGGCAGGGAGCGGCACGTAAATCGCAACACAGCCTGATACCAGGGCACCAGCCACCATCTGCCCTTCGGCGCCCAGGCTAAAAATCTCGGCTTTGAAAACCAGGACTATTGCCAGCCCAAGTAAGGTCAGGGTAATTGATTCCTGGATCCAGTTACCAAAGCGGTTTAACTTCGTGACCGGTCCGATCAGAAAACTCCTGTACGCGCCGACCGGGTCTTTGCTAACAAAAAGCGTGATCACAAACCCGATCAGCAAGGCAATGAAGACTGCTGCAAAAATGCGCAACACTTCTTTGGCATTATTAGACTGAAAAAATCGCTTCACAGGTTCGCCTCCATTTCTGCCGGATCTTGATGTTTCAATCCAAGCATGTAATAACCAAGTTCTTCTTCACTCAATTCCGGGGTATTCTGGATAACACAGGTAATCTGGCCTTCATACATCACAATGATACGGTCTGAGATGCTCATCACCTCGCTCAAATCCGCAGAGATCAGGAGTACGGCAGTACCATCAACCCGTTTTTGGACCAGTTTGCGGCGCACAAACTCAGTGGCACCTACGTCAATACCGCGAGTGGGCTGGGCAGCAATTAATACTTTCGGATTAGATGTAAATTCACGAGCAACGATCACTTTTTGCATATTGCCACCCGAAAGCGCCCCGAGCGGCACAAACCCATCCATGGTGCGGATGTCGTATTCTTTGATAAGATCTATACCCTGGGAAAAGACTTTCTTATAATCAATCGATAAACCATTCATGAATGCGGGCTTAAAATAACGGTCCACGATCAAATTCTCAAAAATGGAGGCTTTGAGCGCAACGCCATTAGTCAGGCGATCTTCCGGGATGTGTCCCAGACCCGATAAACGCACGTTACGAGGAGTGGTGTTTATGATATTCTTCCCTGCAATCACCGCTGTGCCGGTTGTAGCCATGCGTAGACCGGAAAGCACCTCTGCCAATTCGGTCTGCCCATTTCCTTCCACGCCGGCAACCCCAAGAATTTCGCCATAATGCAAATTGAAATGAAGATTCTTGAGCATCATACGGCCCGTCTCAGATATATAGGACAGGTCTTTCACTTTCAGAGCTACTTCGCCAAGCTTGACTGGCGGGCGATCGATGTTAAGAAACACTTCTCGGCCGACCATCATGCGCGCCAACCCTTCGCGGGATGCTTCAGAAGTAGGTAACAAACCCATGACTTTCCCACCCCGCATCACTGTAACCCGGTCAGAAATTTCTTTGACCTCTCGCAGTTTATGGGTGATAAATATAACAGTCTTGCCTTCTTTAACCAACTCCCGCACCGCCAGGAACAACTCCTGTGTTTCCTGAGGTGTCAGAACCGCGGTTGGTTCATCCAGAATAAGTACCTGGGCACCTCTATAAAGCGTTTTAAGGATTTCAACCCGCTGGCGCATCCCTACATTGATACTCTCCACGATGGCAGATGCATCAACGCGCAGTCCGTAACGTTTTGACAGCTCTTCAGTGACCCGCACCGAGGCCTCGGCATCAAGGAATGAGCCCTTGGTGGGTTCCTGCCCCAGGACAATATTTTGCGCAACAGTGAAAGACGGTACAAGCATGAAATTTTGATGCACCATGCCGATCCCGGCTGAGATCGCATCGCTGGATGAATTAAAGCGCACAGCTTCGCCGTCCAGTAGAATTTCGCCAGAGGTGATTGCTTCCATACCATAAAGCAGTTTCATCAAGGTTGACTTGCCAGCGCCGTTTTCACCCACCAGGGCATGAATTTCACCACGCTCAACCGAAAAATTAACACCATTGTTGGCAACCACACCATTCGGATAGATCTTTACAATGTCGCGCATTTCAATGAAAGCCATTCTAACGCCTCCATCCCGGGCAGGTACCGGGACTATTTGGGCAGACAAGCGGTAAGCCTGCCTGCCCAAATACAATCAAAAGAACCTTTTATTTGAAGGTCGTGTCGACCTTGATCTTGCCAGCCAGCAAATCATCCTGGACCAGTTTCAATTTGTCCTTGACTTCCTGGGGGGTGTATTTGTCGAAATATTCATTATAAGCAACGCCCACGCCGCCTTCTTTGACGCCCAGGATCTCGGCGCTGCCGTAAGCCAGAGTGCCGTCAATGTGCTTCTGGAAAGCACGATAGAGGCTGTTATCGACATTCTTCATCATCGATGTAATGATGACAGCTGCCAGATCGGGGTTGGTGCCTTTCTCAATCAAAGCCTGATCGGAGTCCACACCAATGGCATACTTGCCAGATTCCAGAGCAGCCTGGAAGACGCCTTCACCAGTACCGCCTGCAACCTGGAAGACGATATCCGCACCCTGCTGATACATGGCAAGTGCTTGTTCCTTACCCTTGGCAGGATCTGTCCAACCACCAGCATACTGTACAATGACGTCTTTTTCGGGATCAAGACCGGCATCTTTGGCGCCGTTTTTGAAGCCAACAACAAAGTCATCAATAACTGGGATAGGCTGAGCAGCCACAATGCCGAGGGTGCTCTCGGGATTCATACCCTTGAGGTTGGTCTTGGTCATCAAAGCAGCATAGTAACCGGCCAGGTAGGAGCCTTCATTTTGCTTGTATTGTACAGAGTAGACGTTTTTGCAATCACATTTTGTATAGTCTACAGAAGTGTCGTAAATGAAGAACTTCTTTTCAGGATATTTGGGGGCAATCACCGATAAAAAGTCTGTCATCTGCCAGGATCCAACAATGAGAATATCATATTCTTCATTAGCTGCGGCATCCACAAGAGCAGGCTGCCAACGAGCAGGATCATTTCCAGCTTCGATGATCTTAACTTGCATGCCAAATTCTTTTTCGGCGCGGCGAATGCCACGGACTGCAGAATCGATAAAGGATTTATCGCCCTGGGTGCCGTTTACGACATACACAACTTTAATAGCCTTTTTGGCCGGTTCCTGAGCCGCCGGGGCGGGGGCCGCCGCGGGCGCGCAGGCAGAAAGGATGAAACTGGCAATTAAGAACAACGCCAGGCCGAACGACATAGTACGCTTCATTTTCTATTCTCCTATATAAAAATTTTTCGATGGGTTTGGATTACCTGGCTTCTCGAGCCGGTCGTGAGGAATATCACCTCCTTCATAATTAATTTTATTTTCTACCCAGAGCTATTGTCAGGCGTTCGAAAATTGCAGTTGCATTAACATCTTCAAAAACGCGAACATTAGCTGAAGTACCATGATCAAACTGCCAGCGAACAGCAGTCAGGCCTCGCCCAACGCCGTAAGCGGTATCAACATCGATAAACCCAGGCCGGATATGAGTAGCAAGACTCGCATCAACCGCCGCAGCAGCAGCCAGAAGGTCGGGAAGTATAAATCCGGACATATGAAATTGGTCTTTCATCATTTGGGAGAGGCTATGTGTGATGGCGGCAAAGAGCTGCGCCTTCGGGGATGAAAGCGAGGCCAGACGCTCGTAATCTTCCCAGGGTAAGGGGTTTTTGAGGCTGGTTTCCCAAGAAATCAGAGCGACATCCGCAAATCCAGCGGAAAAAACAATCTGGGCAGCCTCTGGATCGGAAAAAGTATTAAATTCAGCAGCAGCAGATGTGTTACCTTGAGCATGGACAGCCCCACCCATCACGACCAGATATGGTACATGGGCAGCAAACCCCGGATCCATGCGCACGGCCAGGGCAATATTTGTCAGCGGGCCAAGCGCTACCAGGGTAAAACCTGGGAGATCTTGGTAGTCTTTTGCCAGGCGCACCAATGCAGATGCGGCCGCTTCATTTTCCGCTAGACGCGGAAGCCGGGAAAATTGCGAGGCTGTTCCCCCAAATCCATCTTCACCCATAATGTCTTCGGATCGTAGCGGCTGTCCCCAGAGTGGAAGAGCAGATCCTGAATAGATCGGAATATCGAGTTCCAATTCAGCCAGAAGCAGGCCTATATTTCGGGTAACCTTATCAACTGACACATTTCCGGAAACAGTGGTGATGGCCTTCACCTCCACTGCCGGGTCATTAAGTAATAAAAGGAATGCTACTGCGTCATCCACCCCTGCGTCCGTGTCTACGATGATTGGTTTACGAAAAGACATGCAGGACCTCGCTTTGATAACACTGATAACGGTTATTTGGGCTGGCGGCCGGTTACCCGGGCCAGGGAAAGTGAACTGCAGCAAGTAAAAGATTTAGAGTCTGGTTTAAATCTTCCAAATCCGCAACTTCAGAGGGAGAATGTGAATAACGTAGGGGAAAAGAAACAGCGGCAACCGGAAACCCGGCATTTACAAAGGGCAGTGGTGCCGCAGCCGTACTGATTCCGGTCGCGATTTCGCGTTGAAGAGGAATATTATCTACCTGTGCCAGGTGCTCAAGGTGCCGACGCAATCCAACATGCGCAATAAATCCTTGCCCACGGCCACGGATATGATCCATTATTTTGATCGCGGGACCCTTGCCAAGGCCAACTTCACTATAAGAACTGCCAAGGTCCGGTGTGTCATACGTCAAAGTAGCATCGACACCCAAAATCCAATCCGGTTGAAGATCAAATGCTACTGGTTGAGCCCCAACTAGTAAGTTTTCTTCCTGTACAACAAAAGCAAGATACAAATCACAGGCCAATTCAGAGCCGAAAATTTCCTCGGCCAAATGAACTAACAGGGCGCAGCCAGCACGATCATCGAGAGCTTTGGCTGCCACACGTCCTTGCAGCACCTGAAAAACAGGTTTGCATGTTACAGGGCTGCCAATCTCAATTCCAAGGGCCAGTGCATTGGCCTGGGTACGAACACCAATATCTACAAACAGCCGGCCCAGATCCGCTGGAGCACCACCAGGGGCAATATGCGGCGGAGTCACACCCACCACGCCTGGGATCAAACCTGAGTCTGTCCAGATCTGCACATGCTGGCCCGCCAAAACATTCCAGGCCGCCCCGCCAACCCTTTCCAATTGCAAAAAGCCATCCGGCAGTATTTTGCGTACAAGATAACCCGTTTCATCCAGATGCGCTACCAACAGCACTCGCGGTCCCTTGCCCGGTAAATGGGCAATAAGATTGCCAATTTTATCCGAACGGGTTTGAATACCCCTTCGGCTGAAACAATGGCGAATGACATCTGCTACCGCCGCCTCAAACCCCGAAACGCCTTGGGCTGCACATAGATTTTCAAGATCGGATAAAAATGCGTCAATTCTCATTTCATCTATCCAATATAACGGTTTCTTAATTTTTTACCTGTAATATCTCTATGATACCCTGTCTCGCAAATGACTCACAGGTCTTTGGAAATCAGGTATGCGCTAAACAAACTTCTCCAACATTCGCATCCCGAGCTTATCTACTACACTCAACCAAGAGCTTCGCTCCATAGGCAGAGAATAATCCAAGATCAACGCCCTG
This sequence comes from uncultured Anaerolineae bacterium, assembly GCA_903854805.1. The sequence continues at coordinate 9,850 of CAINXK010000601.1, read as the reverse complement.
AAAGGAACGACTTTCTGGAGAGCTGCCTAAAAAAAACATTGTAACAGACTCTTTAGGCAAAAATATCCAATCTCAACAAAGAAAAATATCAGATAAGCATAGAGCTGCACAATCAAAAACTGATTTGAAGACTATTTAGGAGACCAATCCGGTTTTAGCTTCCGTAAAACCGGGATTGTCTCAAACTGATCGGGACGAATTCGGTCCCAGTCAATACCTCCCGGCTGAGGGCCGGCAGTCACAACTTCAATGGTCTCGTCCGGTGTAATAATCCAATTTAGAAATGTGTCATGTGGTTGAATGGGCAAACGTTCGTTTTCGACAACCATCATCGAGTGCACTGTGGTTACGATTGGTGTTCCTGGAGAAAGCAGCCCAAACTGGCGCAGCATGGCAAATTCCAGGTCAGCAAAGCCTGCACCTTTTCCGGTGCGACCGCCTGCGCGAGTAACTGCCACACAACCAGTGACTGCCAGGTCTATCAATTTCATTTCTTCAAAAGCAACACGCTTACCAATCTCGACAGCGATTTGCCACTGTGCGGCATCTTCCAGGGCAATGCCGCGCGCCAACAGATCTGCTGCAGTCAGCTCAATGAAGCACCTATCTTCTGCCAACCGTGGTACAGCCATATAAAGAATCTTACCGTCTTGCAATGCCCGCAGACGTACGTGTGCCTGAGGTGCATCCGGGTTGCTCTTGACCACCCCGGCGCTTTTCCAGATGGGCAACTCTGCCAGCCGCGCTGCAGCTTTATCGGCACCGACAAAGTTCGGTATCCATCCAAATGGATCGCCGATAGCATCGCCGCTTTCTTTCAAAGCAGTCCAAATCTGGTGCCGAAGTTCGTCTTTTCCGGCATGTCTTCCCATCCAATGCGATTCACCTGAATTAGCCATCCAAGAACCTCTCTAAACCTTACAAGTTTTTACTAAATGATTGACAACTTACTTTGTACCAACAAAGAAATAAACAGGGTCCGTTGACTGCATCATGCCAATTGCGCCGCCTTCAAAAGAGCCAGATCACGCAAAAATGGAATTCGGTCAATCAAATCTGGTGAAAAATGACTCCAGATCACACCCACCGGTCTTGGCTGCTTCTGCAGTGTTTGAATCATGCGCGTGGGGGTCACAATCCAATCAGCACGTGCATCAGATGGCGAATGTCCCATTTGCATGTCAATAACCTGGCTGTCGTGTGCAATGGCGATGATTGAGGTCTCTTCAAGAGCTACACCCAGCTCAGAAAAGATCGCCCACTCGATGTCAAAATAACCATACCCCAGCCCGGAGCGCACGCCATCCAGGGTGGTAAACGAAACACCCGTAACCATCATGTCGATGGCTCCAAGCTGGCGAATTGCGGAAAGCGCCGCTGGTTGCGAAAAACGATCCATACCATCCAGGGTCGCAGCCAGCTCTTCCTGTCCAATCGGAACGCAACCCGGAACAAACAGGCGGAAACCGCGAGATATCCCGGATGTGGCGACCAATACCGTCTTTTGATCTTCGATGGCGCGCCGGCGAAATGACGTCAGACTGTTATCAGGTGCAACAAAAAGCACGCTGCTGGAACGGTACATGTCAGTTTCGCATAGTGCTTCGACACAAAGTGTGCTGCCCTGGAAATCCGGGATGAAAAGTGAAAAATCCCAGTGGAAGCGCGAATCAGGCAGAGCAACCTCGCGCAGTTTCGCCCAGACATGGTTGCGTTGGCGAATACCATTCGTCGCAAGGCCCAGATCATCGGGTTGATCTTGCAAATCGTCGAGAAATTCAATAAATGAAAGATTTACGAAAGTCCCATGCCCACGACGACGGGTCAGAATCGCATCTTTCACCAGGGCCAAAATCGCCTGGCGCATCGTCATCCGGCTGACTTGGTATTGCTGCATCAAAACCAGTTCAGATGGTAGTCTATTCCCAGGCTTCCACTCACCGCTGGAAATCCGGTGGCGCAAATCACGTGAAATCTGAAAATATGCTGGAAGAGGTGAGTCTCTATCTATCATAAGCTGAAAAGATGTGACAACTCCGATAAACAACGTAACAATGTATAGCTAACTAGACATAGTATAAAAACAAAATTGGGTAAGAGTCAATAGGGAATTTTGAGACAGATCATCTAAAAAATTGCCTGATCCTCGGGATCAGGCAATTTTAGAACGCTGGTTTGTGTTTTCATCAAAACACATTTAAACATTACCTGGCTGGAAATAAAACTACAGTATCCAGGGACTTATATAAAAAAATTAACCTTTTTTATCCAAGAAACTCATTGCCCGCTCAGCCATAGCAGTGATTGTCAGGCTCGGGTTGACCCCCACGTTGGCCGGGATGGCAGATGCATCCATAACGAACATGCCCGGATAGCCAAAAACTTCGTGCTGCGCATTAATAACACCATGTTCCGCGTCCGTACCAATTGGGCAGCCACCCAGGATGTGGGCTGTAACCGACATATTCAGAAGACTTTCAAGCAGGGCATTATGCGGTGTGCCGGATGAGATTTCAGCATACTTCCGCGCAGCTGCATTCGCCTCCCGTATATAGGTCGGGGCCGATTTTCCAGATAGAGTATCTGATTGAAGCCCCAGTCGAAAACCAGAAAATAGCCCGCGCCCCCAACGAAAGGCCATCTGGTTATCCAGGCTTTGCATGGTGGAAATGAGAGTGATACGCTTGTGCCAGTCCTTAAGTATCCGAAAAGAAGCAGTTGATACAACCGGATGGATCAAAAAGTGCAGCAGTGTTTTCAGTGCACGGGTAATGGGGCGTGCACCATCGACCAAGGGACCTGAATACAGCTTCATAAACCAGTAGCTGGCCGGTAAGCGATTTTGGGTGATGTGAGTGAATTCGTTGGCATGAAAATCAGATGAAATCGCCGGACCGTGACTCATGTCAACAGATGAGTCGTGCGAGAGCACACCCGTAATGGCTTCAGAGTTGGTGCGTACACGTTGCCCAAGCATAGGCGAAAGTCGCGTTAGTGTACCGCGCTGACGCGAACCAAATAATATTTCCAACGTACCCAGGACTCCGGCTGCCAGGACCAGATGGGGGCTGGACAGGGCAGGGTATGCTTTCCCGGTTAAAGGATTGCTCATTTCAAGTGAATACCCTCCGTCAACGGGACGAATGGTGGTCACTTTTCGCTCAGGCAAGATTTGCGCACCAAGTTTCTCGGCCAGATAGAGATAGTTTTTATCAAGCGAATTTTTTGCTCCTGCGGCACAACCCGCCAGGCAAGTACCACACTCAATACAGCCATTGCGTACCGGGCCATCGCCATTAAAGAACGGGTCCGGGGTATTTTCAGCACCGAAATAAATACCCAACGGAACAGGACCAAAAGTATGCCCGACGCCCAAGGCTTCGGCTGTCTTTTTTAGAAAATCATCCTGCACATGAAAGGTGGGACAGGTTACGCGTCCAAGCATGTGCGCAGCTGTTTGATAATGCGGACGCAATTCAGCTTCCCAATCATGCCCCGTGGAGATCAAGACCGGATCACGGTAGAAGGCTGGTTTTGGCTCCAGCAAAACCGCCGCATAGACCAGGCTGCCTCCTCCAACGCCAACACCACCGACAATATTGACATGCTGGAAAAAACGTTGGGTGAAAAAACCCTTCATCCCCAAGGATGGCATCCAGAAAAGATGTTGAGGGGATTGATTAGCTTTTTGAATATCGGACTTTGTTACGTGCCGGCCCATTTCAATGACCGCCACACGATAGCCTTTTTCAGTCAGGCGCAGAGCCGCCACACTACCACCAAAACCAGACCCGATCACGATGGCATCAAAATCCATTTACGACCTCCACTTTGCATCAGTTTTCTGCAAAATAAACGGGAAGGCTAACCCACGCAAACCTTGTAAGTTAGCGATAGTCATCCCCAGCAGGCTGGTTTCATCCAAACGACGCAGCTCGTCCACCACGAACATCCAGGGGAAGGGACTTTCGGGTTGGTAATGCAGAGCCAACCCATGCTTTTGATCGATAAACGAGCGGGTCTCAATTAGTCTCATCTGGAAAAGTGAGCTAAATAGCCCTGCACGCAGAACGATGTTGGTGGCGCTGCCATCTAATAAGAATTCTTTGCCCCACCAGCCACCCAACCCACTCACAGACAGTGCCGGCGCAGCAGCTGTTCTCAGCCACGCAGGTCCGACGAAAGCCGCATGATACGTACCCAAAATAGTATCCGGCAAAGGGATAGCAAGAGATGCAAACAAACTGCGAAACTGCTTAAGTGACAGCAAATTAAATTTATTAAGCTGATTGGGCATTGGACAGGTTCCGACTGACTTAAAGACGGGATACCACGAAGTTTCGGCCAATTATACCCGCGGACTTCATACCAAATCAGAATTATCCAAATCCGTTTAACGCATAAACCATGACCAGATTCTCCAAATATGTTTGCCAGCACAAGCTTGATAGCAGTCAAAGAAGCTACTTATTACAAATACTTATCAATATATACGTCATAATCAGAAACAGGTTATTGACTTTTGTTTTCTCGAGCCTATAATTATATTAACTCATTGGCATAAGCTAATAACCTTATAAGTGCAATATTTCACAATATATCGAGCAAAAATCAGCATCCTTCGAGCATCTATGCCTAATAAGCCATTAAACCGCAACAGTTTTGAACCTCTATATTTTCAATTGACCGAGAAGATCAAGGTCATGATCCAGCAACAATTTAAACCAGGCGACCTTTTACCATCCGAAACAGACTTGATCGTCCGTTACAACGTCAGCCGCAATACTGTCCGCCAGGCCATCGAAGTATTGGAGCAGCAGGGCTTTGTGATCTCCCGCCAAGGCAAAGGCACCTTTGTGGCATCCAATGGCAGCCGCTATGAACTAGCCAAGCTGGTCAGCTTCAGCGAAGATATGCGGCAGCGAGGACTGAAACCCGATACACGCTTATTGGGCTTGGCGCAAGTAACGCCACCCCCCGATGTTGCAAGCGAACTGAATATCCAACCAGGCATGCAGACCCATGAAATCCGGCGCTTGCGGCTGGCAGATGGCGAGCCAATGGCAATCAGTACAGCCTATATCCCTTGTACGCTATTACCTGGTTTGACTGGAGATGTAATTGCAGCTGGCTCGCTCTTTGAACTGCTCTCCACCCACCTAGCACTGCGCATTAGTTATGCCGACCGTTCGCTCAGCCCTGCATTGGCTACGGTCGAACAGGCCGAATTATTAAAAATACCTGCAGGCAGCGCGCTCATGCTCGTAAAAGGCCCGGCCTTTTTGGAAAACGACGAGCCAGTTGAATATGTCATCACATACTACCGCGGGGACCGCTACGATTTTATGTTCCACGCGGTACGTAATCCCTGATCTTAGCCTGGAGGTTCCATGAATATTGTTTTAAAGCACGTCCCTTTACCAGAGTTCCAATTTTCCGAAGAAATACCGGCCGTATCAACTGAAGAGTACGAGCGCAGATTGACCGCCTTGGTCCAGGCAGCCGAAACCGATTGGGTGCTTGTTTTTGCCGACCGCGAACACTCCGCCAACCTGACCTGGTTGGTCAATTACGACCCGCGGTTTGAGGAAGGCTTGTTGGTGTTAGGACCCAAGGGACAACGCACGTTGATCGTTGGAAACGAGGGGCTGGGCTACCTGCCTATCCTGCGGGTACCGCTGCACGTGGAGCTTTGCCAGACATTCAGCCTAAACTCACAGCCCCGCAGCCAGGCGCCTCGCCTAAAAGACGTGCTGGCAAAGATCGGCCTGAGCGCCGGACAGTCAGCCAGCCTGGTGGGCTGGAAATATCTTGAAGCGTATGAAACCGATGAGCCCACTGCTCCGGCTTTCATCCCAGCTTTTTTTGTGGATGTTGTACGCAGTTTGCTGGGAAGCTCCGGCAAGTTGGTTGACCAAACAACGCTGCTCATGCATCCAGAAACCGGATTGCGCAATCTCAACTCGGCAGACCAGATTGCTGCTTTCGAATGGGCCGCTCGAACATCCTCTGCGTCTGTGTTCAGTATTGTCACCGGCACACGACCTGGCATGAGCGAGATGCAAGCCATGCAGCTGATGCTCTTCGCCGGACAACCTTTGAGCATGCATCCTATTTTCGTCTCAGGCAAAGGCGAGATCAACGGATTGCGCAGCCCAAGCAGCAAGATTATTGAATACGGAGATGCTGTTTCCACCGGGCTAGGTTATTGGGGCAGCCTGTCCTGCCGGGCGGGAATGATGCTCGGCGAGCCCGACATGAGCTTCTTTGAAAAGATTGCCGCACCCTATTTCGGGGCAGTTGCCAGTTGGTATCAGGCCATGCGCATCGGCGCAATGGGCAAGGAAGTATTCCAGTCAGTGGCCGGAGCCTTTGAAGGTAGCGGACTGCACGCCTTGCTCAATCCGGGACACCTGACATCTTATGAAGAATGGACCAGCTCACCGATCCGTCCAGATAGCATTGAAAAAATCCATTCCGGGATGGTCTTCCAGAGCGACATCATCCCAACACCACTGCCCGCAGGCTGGTTGATGAACTGTGAGGATACCGTGGCAGTTGCAGATGCTTCACTGCGCGCTGAATTGAAGGCGGGCCACCCCGAATTGTGGGCACGCGTCCAGAGCAGACGGCAGTTGATGACTGAAGTGCTTGGCATTCAACTGGCAGAAGAAATGCTGCCTCTGACCGATGGGACAGCATATTTACCTCCTTTCTGGCTGGCAAACGAAATAGTTTGCTCAGTTTCCAGGGAGTCTTGATGGAACCGGTGATCGTGGTGCATGGCGGTGCTGGAAATGATTTTGACGACCGCGTCGCAGAATTTCGCACAGGCGTTGAGCAAGCCACGCGAGCCGGCTGGGATGTGCTCCGGCAAGGCGGCACGGCCCTTAACGCAGTTGAGACGGCTGTGCGCGTTCTAGAGAATGACCAGAATTTCGACGCCGGGCATGGCTCATTTCTGAACGCCAATAACGAAGTAGAAATGGATGCGATGATCATGGAAGGTGCACAGCTGGGTTACGGTGCCGTCGCCGGTATCCAGAGGGTAAGCAACCCGATCAGCGTAGCGCGTCTTGTCATGGAACGAACACAGCACTCGATCTTCGTGGGCGCAGGCGCCGAGCAATTTGCCCGTGAAATGGGAGTACCGGTTTGCCCAATGGAAGAACTGGTGACGGGTAGCAGTTCCCACCTGCTGCGCCCGGAAGATAGAGTCTTTCGCCCTCACGCCGGAGACACAGTCGGCGCGATTGCAATGGACGCCAATGGAGTACTGGCAGTGGCAGTCTCGACCGGCGGCACCGCTGGAAAAATGCCGGGCCGGGTCGGGGACAGCCCAATCATTGGCTGCGGCGGTTACGCTGACAATGAATTGGGAGCAGCAGCAGCCACCGGTAACGGTGAAGCACTAATGAAAATATTATTCAGTAAAACCGCATGCGACCTGATGGGCAATGGTATGAGCCCACAGCAGGCCGCCGAGGAAGTGCTGCGCTTGCTGGAGCGGCGAACCGGCTCCAGCCAGGGCGGCATTGTCCTGATGAGCCCGACCGGAGAAGTAGGAAGTGCCTTCAACACTAGCCACATGGTTCACGCTTGTATCTCAGGTAACCATGACATCTGGATCAAGGATTAAGGAAAATTTCAGAAGGAGGTAATCACTCGAATATTTGGCCGAAACTGCCTAACCTGTAACGGATCCAATTCAACCGTTTTCCAATCACACTATTCAGAAAGTAGAAGGAGAGAAAATGCGTAAATTTTTGTTCGTACTTGTAGTCTTTGCTGTTCTGCTCGCATCCTGCGCGCCTGCTGCTCCCGCCGCCACTGAAGCCCCGGCTGCGGCTGTTGCCCCTGCCGCTGTAGCGCCCGCTGCCGCTGCCCCGGCTGCCCCGGCGCCCATCATCGTACAATCCGCAGGCTTTGGTGAGACCCTCAAAGCTGTACAAGCTCGCGGCAAGGTAAAGTGCGGTATGAACCCGGCCAACCCCGGTTTTTCCGTGGTTGACTCTGCCGGCAATGCCAGCGGCCTGGATATCGAAATTTGCCGCGCAATTGCAGTAGCCACTCTTGGCGATCCCAAGGCAGTGGAATTTGTCCCCACCACCGGCGAAACTCGCTTCACCATGCTGCAGAACGGTGACATCGATGTTCTGGTACGCACAACCACCTGGACTTTCACCCGCGACAGCGACCTGGGCCTGAATTTTGCTCCGCCCTACTTCTACGATGGCCAGGGCATCATGGTCCGCAAAGACAGCGGTTTCACCAAGCTTGAAGACCTGAACGGCGCCACCATCTGCATGGGTCGAGGTGCAACCACCGAACTAAACATCGCTGATGCTATGGCTGCCAAGAAACTGACCTACACCCCCAGCCTTTTCGACGACCCCAACCAGGTAATCGCCACTTTTGAACAAGGCCGCTGCGATGCCATGTCGAATGATAAATCTGGCCTGATGGCTCAGCGCAGTGAAACCAAGACCCCAGACGATTTCATTATTCTCGACATCACCCTGTCGAAAGAACCTCTCGCCCCGGTAGTCCGCCAGGGTGATGACCAGTGGTTTGACATCGTCCGTTGGACCGAGTTTGCCCTGTGGGAAGCTGAAGAACGGGGTATTACATCTGCAAACGTGGATGATATGAAGGCCAAAACCGAAGACGCCGGCATCCGCCGCCTGTTGGGTGTGGAAGGCGAAATGGGCTCCAAACTCGGTCTGAAGAACGAGTGGGCTTATAACATCATCAAACAACTGGGTAACTTCGGCGAGATGTATGACCGCAACCTGGGCCCAACCACCAAGACCGCCATTACACGCGGTATCAATTCCCTTTGGACGCAAGGTGGCTTGCTCTACGCCCCACCCATTCGCTAATTTGCAAGCTACCATAGATTCAGAACCAGTCAGCACATGACGAAATTCAGCTTTTTTCTGCCACCATCACAATCCTGCAGACCGGGTACTGGATCATAAATTAATACCTGGCAGGTAGGCCTCGCTCAAAGCGCGGCTTACCTGCCAGCCCCTTTGCTTCACCGTCTTTTAGAGGATCTATTTATGGCTAACCAAGACGAAACGAATGTTACCAACAAGGGGCGCGGGCAAATTACCGCCTGGCTTTTTGATGAACGATTTTTGCAAGTGCTCGCCCAGGTAATTTTTGCTTCCGTGGTCTTGCTGGTCGCCATTCTGCTCTACCAGAATATGGCACGCGCCCTGGCAAAGCAAGGCATGGTGCTGGGATTTAATTTTCTCCGACTTACCAGTGGTTTTGATATCAGCTTCAAATTGATCGATCAAACCCGCGAAAGCAGCAACCTGCGCGTCATTCAGGTCGGAATATTGAACACCATCCTGGTGGCTGCCATCTCGATCGTCCTGTCCACGGTTTTGGGCGTGATCGTCGGGATCATGCGGGTTTCGCGCAACTTCCTGGTCAACCGGATTGCCTGGCTTTACATCGAGATTTTTCGCAATGTGCCCCTACTGCTGGTCATCATTGCTTCTTATGCAGTCTTCATCTATAACTTGCCCTTAGTCAAGCAAGCTTTTATACTGCCCGGACCGTCCTACCTGAGCAACCGTGGTTTAAACATCCCATCCCTGGTTCCAACCGGAACAACCAACACTTACCTGATCCTTTTGCTGATTTGTCTGGTTGCGGCAATTTTCGTCGCGCGCTTGATCGTCAAGCGTTTTCGACTGGACAACCTGATTGGCAGCCTGATCGCTCTGGCAATTTTCCTTGTTCTGGGAGCTGTAATCTGGTTTGCCATGCCAGCTGCTGCCTTCCTGGTCGAGGTTCCAATCAAAAAAGGGCTGAATTACACAGGCGGTATCAC
>CAINXK010000600.1 GCA_903854805.1 uncultured Anaerolineae bacterium | reverse complement strand
CGTAATATTCCATTCTAATTGAATTGTAATTAGATTTAATTCCAGCTATTTACATTTTAAAAATGTGAAAGATGATGACGGAATCACGAAGAATCGCAGGATTTCTGTTTTTTAAGTTTTATTTAAGTTCATATTTACTAATTGCATTAGAGCTGGCTATTGAATATCCTCTGTGTCACTATGGGTATTGAATGTCCATTTTGTGATTTCTTAAATACCAGTGATCCTTCTCGTTGCGACAGATGTGGGGGGACATTTAGTTACGAATCATTTTCGCTTCCCAAATCAGAAGTAAGTGTACTTCCGGGGGAGGGCTGCCTAGCTAGCCCAAAACAAATTTATGCACAAAACAAAATCTTCTTTTATCCAAGGAATTTGATTGCTGCACATCTCTCCAATGAACCCGATATTGTCCAGAATTTTTCCAATGAGTTGCTCATGCTTTTCATCGCAGAAGTAAACAAAGTAGGTGGCATATTGAAGCCTGATGAAGTTTGGGCTGGATTCTCAGGTCCTTATCAAACAGACGATGATCGTTTTGAGCTTATTGCCCGAAAAGCTTGTGGGGTAATGGGGTTGAATTCAAACTATTGGTGGCTCCCATTAGTCAATATGGTTGGTGAAATAAGCCTTAGTTATGCCGTCGCTATTCTATTTTGTATGGCGAAGGAATCAAAAATTTCGAGAAATTGGAAATTTGTGAAAACGGCTGGGGCAATTGCTCTTGGAGGGCTTCTGGGATGGATGACAGGATAATTTATAAACCCAAATTTTTTAATACATAAAATAAGAGATTATTCCCATGAATCACAATGACGATTTGCAAAATTCAATGAAATTTTGGTTTGGAATTTTTTTAAGAGGGAATCCAATTAGTTGGATCGGCCTAGTAATTCTTGCAGTTTCAACAAATGGTCTTATGGGGATTCCAGCTCTTTTAATAGTAGTACCTTTAGCGTCCGCTGTACTAGGTGTAATTTTTGGCACAATTGCTTGGCTTGGACGTGATCGAAACTAAATGCGTTTGCGTCGGAATTTCAACAATACCAATTCCATACTTTTACCAAATGAACCATATTAGCCAACTTACAAATGAAGTATTAGATTATTCTAAACGTACTTCACATATTTATTCTAATAAAGACAGTGAAGTGATTGGATTACTTTATCTGGTTCACTTTGCAGCATTATTTAAATGGGGTTCGCGAGCTCCATTTACATTTACGCTATGCAGGTCTTTGACTGAGAATAAAAAGAGTGCATGGTTCCAAAATTATGATCAACTTATGGAGGCTATGTGGAATTGTAGTAGAGTAGTTGTTCTTTCCGAGCGAACTGCGCAAGCAAATCGAGCATTTCTTGGCGCAAATTTGACAAAATTACAAATGACGACAATAAATTTTGCTAAAGCAGCCGGATACTATTCTAAGTTAGGCGACACTAATCCAACAGCCATCGATATTATGCTTGAGGAATTGCCAAGACTTCATCAAAATACAGAACACGTGGTTCAATCATTTTGTTCTGAACTACCCGAATCTGAACGGATAATTCCACAGCAATCAGGTTGTATGTCGATGTTGATTCTTGGGATAAGTCTTGTCGGTGTTGCAATTTGCGTAGGTACACGGTTTGTATAAAATATTAATTTCTTTCACAATACCGAAGACCAACAAGTCGAAATTAGATTGAAAATATGTCGGCGCTCGATTCTGAAGCGCGAAGGCAGAAGTCTTTGCTTATAGGCAAATTATACCAAACAGAGCCCATGCAACACAGATCGATATGAACGTGGCAGGAATCGCAATCAGTGCGACGAGGCAACCCGTGCCTCGAAACTGCGTTTTGAATTTGTCTACTTGACTCCAAGGGACATATGCGCCAGGCTCAAGGATAGTGTGCGTACCCCAGGGCAACCCAACCAACCGGAGTCCGACTTCCAAATCCGTCCGTCTTTCGCCCATTCGGAAAACCTGATAGGTCGCGCTTGAATCCGAACGGGGCTCATGGTGAACTTCAAAGACCTGCGCATTTAATATCAGCCGTTCTGGGGCTTTGACGTCAGGAACGACAATAAAAAATTCTCCCGTTAAATTACACCGTAAAACGCGGCTGTGAAATGCACCAGGTAGATGATATCGAGAAGAAGCCATAAACCAATACTACCAACTGTCTTCGCCTTCCCGACCCATATTCGCTTTTAGAGCCAAGTGTGATTATGCAAAGTGTTAACAAAATAGAAAAAACATACAGCGTAGCCTTAAATACGTAGGGAATTTAATTAAAATCCCACATAAAACTTTGCCGCAGAAAGATATTGGCGATTCTCACAAATAAACTCAATAATGAGCGCTAGGCAAGTAATTTTTTGCAGGCGTTTTTAGATCAAATAAATTTTTATTATTCATCCTTACTAATTATATTACGGACATGGCCAGTTGTTTTTAATTCGGAAATTATTGATTTCTTTCTTTCTGCAAAGAATGTTTCATAATCATTTATAAGCAATGCTTCTACTGCTGCAGAATTTATACAATGATCTTTCATTATATCAATCAACTTATTTTTACCAGCTGTATTGCCACCATATAGGTTAAT
>CAINXK010000599.1 GCA_903854805.1 uncultured Anaerolineae bacterium | reverse complement strand
GTGAAAGAACCCCTGCTCGACCGCGTCGTTACATCCTTCAATCTTACACCACCGCAGCGCGCTGCTGCCCTTGAACGCCAACGCGACATTGTTCTGACCGCTGGCGCAGGCAGTGGCAAAACCCGCACTCTCATCGCGCGCTATGCCGGCCTACTGGCGGGCGGGCTTTCTCCGCGCAGGGTGGTCGCCATCACCTTTACCGAAAAAGCCGCCCGCGAGATGCGCTCCCGCGTCCGCACTGCCCTTGGGGAGCTGGCCCAAAACGCTGTCGATCCCAACCAACGCCAGCGCTGGGTCGAACTTGGTTCCCAGATGGATTCTGCCCGCATCGGCACCATCCACAGCCTGTGTGCCGAGATCCTGCGCGCTCATCCCGCCGAGGCTGGCAACGACCCGCGTTTTGAAGTCCTCGATGAAGGCCTGGCTGCCGCCTTGCGTGTTCAGGTTGTCACCGATACCAGCAGTACCCTGGTCGAACTGCCTGATTACGCGCCGCTCTTTCAGCACTTTCGCGCCAGCGGCGTGCAGGCCTTGCTAGGTTTTCTGCTCAACCGTCGCCTGGAAGCACGCGAGACTTTTCTGCAAGACTTTAACAGCCGCAGCCTGGTCCTGCAAAGCCTTGAGTCCAGCTTGCGCAGCCCGGAAATCTCGGAACCGCTTGCCGATCTGCGCGCCATGTCTCGCGAGAGCCTGACCCAGAACGAGGGCGAGAACATGGCTTCCATGTTGACCGACCTGTTGGTTCTCTGGTGCGAGGCCGAATCTGCCCTGGCGCGTGCTGAACCCGTCACCTGTGCCGGGTATCTCTTCCAGGCCCGGCGAGAAAAGATGCGCGGCAACATTGGCAAAAGGGTCAGCCCGGTCAGGGATGCCATCTCCGCCCTCAAAACCGCTTTCGATGCCTTGCTCAACCCGCTGACCAGCGGCGCCGGTTCAAAGGATAGTCCTCCTGACGCCGAGCTTGAAGACCTTTTCGAGCAGCTCCAGCCGCTCCTGCGCCGCGCCTTTGACCAGCTGCTGCAGGGCTACCAGGCCGCCCTCAACCTGCGCCACGCCCTTGACTTTGATGATTTGGAATACGGCGCCTTGCAGCTGCTCAAAAATCCCGCCATCCGCGCCCGCTGGCAGTCTGAACTGGACGCCCTGCTCGTGGATGAATTTCAGGATACTAACGCCCGCCAGCGTGAGCTTGTTGAAGCGCTTTCCGGCCCGCCCGGACGGCTTTTCCTGGTGGGTGATGCCCGCCAGAGCATCTATCGCTTTCGCCGCGCCGATGTGACCGTCTTCCGCGCCGTGCAGGAGCGGGTCCGCCGTGCCGGTGGGTTGGTGCTCGATCTGGACATCACCTATCGCGCCCACGAACCCCTGCTGCTGGCCAGCGCTGACCTGCTCTCCATCGTCATGGGCACCCAGCCTGATCCGGCGCGCCCCTACCATGTGCCTTTCTCGCCGCTCAGCGCTTATCGCAAGATTGTGCCCGAGCATATCAGTGGGCCGCATGTTGAGATCGTGCTCGGCGTCGGGGCCGAAAGTGCCTCTGCGCGCCAGTCCGCGGCGCGTGCCCTGGCCGAACGCCTGCTGGAACTGAAAGCCGGGCGCCAGATCCAGACCTGGGACCAGGTTGCCCTGCTCTTCCGTGCTTCCACCGGCTTTGCGGCTTATGAAGACGCTTTTGAAGAATCAGGCCTGCCCTTTGTGACTGTCGCCGGGCGCGGCTTCTACGACCGCCCCGAGATCCGTGATGTTCTCAACCTGCTGCGTGCACTTTCCGACCCTTCCGATGACCTGTGCATGGCTGGTTTGCTGCGTTCACCCGCTTTTGGGCTCAGTGATGCCGCCCTCTACCAGCTGCGCCTGCAGGGTACGCAAGTTCTGCCGTACTGGGCGGCCCTGCGCGGCGATCTGTCCATGTTAAATGAAGTTGACAATGCCTACGCCCAACGCGCAGCCCGGATCATCTCTGAGCTGCTGCCGATGGTAGACCGCGTGCCGGTGGCTGAGCTGCTCAAATGCCTGGTGGATGCCTGCGATTACCGCGCCCTGCTCGCCGCCGATGACTCTACCGGCAGTGGCGGCCGCCTGTGGCGCAACCTGGATAAACTGCTCGGTGATGCCCAATCCAGCCAGCAGGTCAATGTCCGTGATTTTCTTGAATACCTTGCCACCCTGAATGACGCCGGCGCACGCGAGGGCGAAGCCCCGGCCGAAGCCCAGGGTGCTGTGCGCCTGATGACGATCCATAAATCCAAGGGTCTCGAGTTTCCCGTGGTGGTGCTGGCTGATGCTGGTCGCGAACCGCGCGGCGCCAGTGAGCTGGCCTACCTGCTGCCCGGGCTGGGTTTCGCCTTCAAACTCGACCCGGCGCCCATGCTTTATCGCCTGGCCAGTCAGCAAGATCAGCTCCAATCCCAGGCCGAAACCCGCCGCCTGCTCTACGTGGCTGTCACCCGCGCCCAGGAAAAGTTGATCATCAGCGGACACGCCGCCCCGGCCCGCAGCGGCAGCGACCCATCCATCTCGGCCTGGCTCTCCGAGCTGTGCGCCGCCGCTGGCCTGGATCTGGCCGGCCTGCTGGCCCGCAACGGTGCCCCGCTGGAGCTGTTTACCAGTTCTGGCCAACCTGTGCGCGCCTGGTGCGCGCCGGCAGAAAACGTCCAACCAGCCATGCTCACCCCTGGCTCAGCGGCTCTGACCCCCGAGCTGGATCTACCCGCGCTCTACCGTCCACTTTACAAGCCGGCTGAGGACGAAGATGAAGAACGCCAGGCCCGGCCCGTCTGGCGTGCCACCGCCGGCGCCGTGCCACCCAGCGTGATTGGTAAAATGGTTCACAAAGCCATCGAACTGTGGTTGTTCCCGACTGATGCCCGCCTGATCCTGCTGCTGGAAGCAGCTGCCCTCAATGCCGGGCTGGCAAGCCAGGATCAGCGCAGCGAGGCTGTCCGGCGCGCCAGGGAACTGTTGGAGCGTTTCCAAATGCACCCGCTCTGGCAAGAGATTGATAGCGCCCTGGAGCGGCACCACGAAATTCCGTACTCGCGTATGGTTGCTGAGCTGGCCGAAACTGGTTACATCGATTTGCTTTATCGAACCGCCAGCGGTTGGCAGCTGTTGGACTTTAAGACCGACGCCATCCACAATCTTACGCAGCGCCAGGCGCTGGTGGGTAAATATGCCCGGCAGGTGCAGCGCTACACAGGCGCTGTGGAAAGTTTGCTCGGTGCACAAGCCCAGGCGCGCATGTGTTTTCTGGACGACATGGGCCGGGTGGCGCTGGTATGATAGATAGGCTGGTTTGCCTGGAACAGCGCATGCATCCAATCAATAAAAATAGGTGCGAGTGTGCTAACAGAAGCGATTGGCTCCCGCGTGAAGACTCCATTTTTTGGCGATAAAGAGATCAACAAACCGAGTGTAGATGAAATCGCAGCCTTGTCTCGCGCGTATAAGTGATCTTCTCAATCTGCCATCCAATAGTTGCGATATGAAAAGGAAATTCAGGAATCCCGATGGATGAAAATATAGCGCCAGAGAAAATTGAACAGATCTTGAATATGACATTCCCAGGATTGGTAATGCTCTACCGCGATGCCAACCTGGGGAGTTTGGGCGATTTGTATCAGGTTGGAATGATCATTCGCGAGAAGGGCTTCACCGATGCCAGCTGTCGCGGTGGTGGTCTGGTCACTAGCCACCGTTTTGCCATTCTTTCCAATCATGCCTTCGATGCTTCTGAGCATGAGCATGGCACCCATTGGGGTTTACGCATCTTGCAGCGCGATTCGTATTTCAAAGTTCTGGACGTGTACAAGCAGCAGGAAAAAACACTGATCAGTCTGCTGCATCTGCCCACCGAATACTGGCAGTTTTTTCGAAACGTTCGCACCAATCTGGATGAACAAGTGATTGCATCAGCACGAAAGCGTTTTGACGAACATCTGTCTGCAGCACCCCTTCAAGATCTGGCCCAGGATGATTGGCTTGAGCGCTGCCGCTTCCCGCTCGGAATGAGTGATAGCGGTAACCTGTTCCCATTGGTGGATCATACTCCATGAGCCAACTCGAAACCAGGCACTTCCTGCTCAGGCAGCTTTGCCTGACGTTTTGCACGGCAGAGAGTGCCTGCATTTAGAAGATAATAAAGAAAACTCTGCCTGCGAGGAAACCCGGGGATTTCCTTGCAGGCTTGATAAAGCGCTGAGCAATTTGAGCATTTCATATTTTTGCATGACTGGCATTGCAAGGGCCGATGCTCTTTCAGGTTGGGTACTTGCGGCTTCCAGAAGAATCGACGCACTCGCTGAGAACCGCTTGTTTGCGAAAATATGAAACCAGGCGTTCGAAAAGCCATTTACCTTTTCCATGCATGAACCTTTCAGTCCTTTCCCAGTTTGCCTCTATAATAGACGCATGCGAGGTAGTGATTGGCGTTCTTTCCGAAGGAGTTTGGCAATTGTGCGGCGGCTGCTGAAAGGCCCGGCGGCCCCGGCAGAGTTGGTCCAATATGTGCTCGATATTGAAGGCCAGGATGCCTATCCAATCGGGAAATTGGCGCGTGAAAAAGCGTTTAAGCGTGACCGCGAAAACCTACGTTCACGCCTGGGTGTCGAGTACCAATATTCGCCATCCAAAGGCATCTATATGCTTACCAACCCGGGTTCGCTCTTTCAGTTTGAGCTTTCAGAACAGGGCGTGCGCGCGCTGGCCCTACTGATCCAAACCTTTGGCGGACAGGTGGGTGAACATTCCGAAATTCAGGATTTTCTGGATGAATTGGTCAATGTATTGCCCATGGAAACGCGCCGTTCCCTGGAAAACCCGGTAATCCCGATTGATTTGGAGCTGCTCCAATCAGTTGACCCGAATGGCATCTCGCACCGGGTTTGGACAACAGCCTGGCGGGCAGTCAAGACTCGCCGTAAGCTGGGTTTTAACTATATCTCGCCCTCCTACACGGATCGCCAGAAAGTCTTTCACGAGGTACTGCCATACCGTATTCAATACCAATGGGGTCATTGGTATTTGCGCGCCTACCGTTTTCTGCGTCGAGATGTTGATGGGCGGGAAGATCGGCAAGGGGCACATTTACGCTATCGCTTGAGCTATCTTCAGGATGATGAGCAGCTTTCCGTTTCACCAAGTGTCATGACAGACCCACCCCGGCCGCCACGTTACCAGGTTCATTACCGCCTGCTTCCGCCGCTTTCGCGCGGGGTTATCAGCCAGCATTTTGATGAGATGCAGGTCAAATCATTGCCGGATGGCAGTGTTGATGTGACCGGCAGCTGTGATGATGACTGGGAAGCTGGACGAACGTTACTTTCTTATGGGCAGTAGTGCATAGTGCTGGGCGGAGATGAAGTGTTGGGGTGGATGGAGCGCACCATTCGCGGCATGCGCGAAAATTATCCCGGTATT
>CAINXK010000598.1 GCA_903854805.1 uncultured Anaerolineae bacterium | reverse complement strand
TGCTGGTGGAGCATTCCGCGCAGTGCGACGATCTCACCGGGCTGGCGTAATTGCATACCGGATTACTGAACCTCGGCGATGTAGATTTCGAAGGCGCCCAGGTGAATTTCGGCCAGGTTTTCTGCAGTCTTGCTGCGCCCGGCGCTGGAGAAGAGAGTGCGGGCGTTTTTATAAGGCAGGTCGCTGAAATTGAGGTTTTCACGTTTGCCAGAGAAACTCAGCAGGACCAGCACGCTCTGTTGGCTGGTGGTACGCAGGAAGGCCAGGATTCCGGCGTTATCTGCCTGCACGGGCGTGTAAGCGCCCTCAATCAGCGCCTGGTTGGATTTGCGCACGCGCAGCATGCGCTTGTAAAAATGCCAGAGTGAGAGTGGGTCGGCGTGCTGATCGCGGACATTAATTCCGCCGCTGTAATTGGGGTTAACTGGCAGCCAGGGCTGCACGGCGGTCGGGCAGAAACCGGCATTGGCGGTATTGGACCATTGCATGGGGGTGCGGTTTTTATCACGCGACATGCCGGCAGCCATGCGGGCGGCTTCGGCTGGCGCGATCTTGAGATCGTCGACCAGGCGCTGGTAGTACCAGGTGGCCATGGTGTCGCGCAGGCGCGCCGGGTCGCTGATCTGGAGGTCGGTCATGCCAATTTCCTCACCATTGTAGATGAAGGGCGTGCCTTTGAGGGTCAGCATGGTGGCCAGCGCCAGGCGGGCACGTTCGGCATCGTGAATGCCATCGGCGAAATGCGTGTAGACACGCGAGCTGTCGTGGTTGCCGAGGGTGTTACAAGGCCAGGCTTGGGTTGAGATCTTTTCCAGGATGGCCAGGCGTTCCTGCTGATTGCTGCGGATCCAATCCGGGGTGAGCGGCGCTTGTGTACGCATCAGGGGAAAGTTGAAGACCAGGTTTAACTCGTCGGTGCCATTGCCCATGTATGCAGGGTCGTCATCTTCGCCTACCAGCATGCGGTCACCGGGGTATTCATCCAGGATGGCGCGCAGTTGTTTCATCAAGTCATGCACGCCGGGCATGCCATATTGGTATTTGAACATCTCACGCCAATAAAGCTGCACTTGGGCCTGTTCTTCGGGGGTTTTGGCCTGGTCTGCCAGGTGGCGCAGCCCGGCAAGATCGAGCGGCACACTGTGCGGGGTCAGCAGGGGGTCTTCAAAGATGGTGCCGATGGCATCCAGGCGGTAGCCGTCCACGCCCATCTCCAGCCAGAAGCGCACGGCCTGCCACATGGCGGCGACCACCTGCGGGTTATGCCAGTTCAGGTCTGGCTGCTGGCGCATGAAGTAATGATAATAGTACTGGTTGCGTTCAGGCGCATAGGTCCAGGCATCTCCATCGAAGCAGGATTGCCAGTTGTTGGGCGGCGAATCGGCCCAGACGAACCAATCGGCTTTGGGGTTATCGCGGCTGGATTTTGATTCCAGGAACCAGGGGTGTTCGTCGGAGGTGTGGTTGAGCACCAGGTCGAGGATCACGCGCAGGTCGCGGGCGTGGGCTTCGTGCAAAAAGCTCTTGAAATCGTCCAGGCTGCCGTATTCGGGCGCAACGCCGCAATAATCCGAGATATCGTAGCCGCAGTCCCAGTTTGGAGAAGGAAAGTGTGGCGAAAGCCAGAGGGCATCCACACCCAGGTCTTTGAGATAATCGAGTTTGTTGATGATTCCTTTGAAGTCGCCAATGCCATCGCCGTTGCCATCCGCGAATGAGCGCGGGTAGATCTGATAAAAAACAGCTTTTTGCCACCATTTTAATGTCATGAACGCCTCCTGAAGGTTGAGATGATTTTACAGTAAAAAACCGGTACGAGAAAGTGGCATTTTGGAAATTTTGCAACCATCATAATTTCAACTGTTTTGGGGTTACATTTTCATCCAGCGCTAAGCAGCTGGACAGTGAATGTAACGATAGGCACTGTATCTCTTGAAAGCTGAGCCGGATGTGGGGGTAAAATATGTCATTGTTGTTGTGGGTCTGGTACTGGCACTGCTGGTCTTGGCGAGCAGGAACAAATAAAAATTATTGGAGGTTTGGTTTGAAAAAGATTATTTCGTATGTGTTGTTTTTTCTGGGGGTTTTGTTGGTAGTGGGAGCCGGCTATTATGCCTGGCATACTTCCAGCCCGCAGCCTGTTGCCGTGCTGACAGCAGGTGATGTGCCCGCGAGCATCGCGGGGTTACCCCTGGCGCAAACCCAGACTGGTGCTGAGGCGTTGAGCAGCATCAAGCAGCTGCACGGCCTGGATTTTCCGCTGGTTTCTGGAACTGTGGCGCAATATGGGCAGAACAGCGCCACCTTGTGGCTGGCTGAAACCAGCTCGGATGCGCAAGCCCTGGATTTGATCACTCAAATGGAAGCAAAAATTGGGCAGGGCGGCTTGCCTTTTACGCCGATGGGTGTCTTTCAGTTTAAGAATCGTAATGTATACATGCTGAATGGTGCGACCCAGACGAATTTTTATATTCAGTCGGGCAAAAAGGTCTTCTGGCTGGCGATTTTACCGGAACAGGCTGAACAGGCCATGAAAGAACTACTGGCTTATTACCCGTAAGCGAAAAATGGTGATGGCATGCAGGGCCAGGTCAACAGCCGGCCCTGCATTTGTAGATTGTTAAAGTTGATGCGCAAAATTTTGGTCAATGCCAGAATGTGCGTATGCTGGTCACCGGCAAAGATTCAACGTTGTCGTTTGCTGCGCTTTGCTCAGGGTGGTGATCTCCTCTTCTGACGGCAGCGGCGCATATCATCAAAAAACGCCACGATTACCAGGAAGATCGCCACACTCGCTGGGGCAGGCTCGTTTGCAATGACACCTGGAGGTCGTGGTTTTGTCTACCCGATCCTTGTCTATAAAGGATTTGTAAAAGTGGCTGAAAAATAGGCTTGATTTCAGGCAGGTTTGCTGCTTGTGAACTGAGCCAGTGTGGCCTCGCAATGAGATGGGATCAGGCGGATATCTGGCCGGTTTTTGTAAAACTGGTGCAAATCTGTCAGAGTTTCACGGTAAGCAACTGTATTAGGAAACAGGAAATTTGTCAGCCGGTGGGGTGGACGGTTTTCGGTGATACTGCGTCCCAACCAGGCTGCGTCAGCGACGAAAAAATAGGTCAGCCCGCTTTGGTCACGGGCCAGGATTCCCATTTGTCCGGTGGCGTGACCAGGCAGTTCAACCGCCAGCAAGCTTTCATCGCCGAGAAGGTCAAAGCCGGTTGTGAATGGCG
>CAINXK010000597.1 GCA_903854805.1 uncultured Anaerolineae bacterium | reverse complement strand
CCCAGTCCTGCCTTTTCCAGTAAGGCCAGTAGCTCGACATAACAACCGTGAATATCGCCAATAACCAGTGTTTGCATAAGCCGATTTTACCTTTTTTCAAGTGAAAGGCGAATAATGGAATCACTAATTACTTTTGACAGGCAAAATGATATTATGAATTTGCATTATTACTGTTTTGGCCTATAAACTATAATAAAATGGACCCCAAAAATTTCTCATCCCCTTCATCGGGCACACCGATTCTGACTCAAACAGGCTATTGGGCTTTTTTGCCCGCGCCCTTGCCCCCGGTCATTACCTGGTCGCTGCCGCTGGTGGCCGCCCTGGCCGACGCCGAGCGTGATCTGAGCAAACTGGCAACCCTGGCGGGCTCGCTTCCATTTCCGAAGTTAGTGACCAGGTTTTTCGTACTTCGTGAAGCGATTTTCTCGTCACGGCTTGAAGGCCTGCACGCCAGCATGGCTGACCTATATGCCTATGAATCTGCGTCAATACCGTTTGTGAAACCCGGGAATGAAGTGCGTGAAGTGTACAACCATGTTCAGGCGCTGGAGTATAGCCTGGAGCGGGTCGAAACCCTGCCGATTAGCCTGCGCCTGATTCGGGAAAGTCATACCAGGTTGTTGAAAGGTATTTCTGACGGGCTAACTCCGGGCGAATTTCGGCTCTCGCAAAACTGGATCGGTGCTGTTGGCAGTACACCGTCCACAGCAAAGTATGTTCCTCCACCCGTGGATGAAATGAACATCGGACTGGATCAACTCGAGAAATTCATCCATGCTGGAAGCGAAATCCCTGCTTTAGTACGCGCCGGCCTGGTCCATTACCAGTTTGAAGCTATTCATCCATTCCTGGATGGTAATGGCCGCATTGGCCGCTTACTGACGATTTTGCTCTTCTGCGAGTGGAATCTTCTGCCCCAACCTTTATTAAACCTGAGCGTGTATTTTGAGCGCTATCGTCAGGAATATTACGACCTGCTGTTGTCGGTTTCTCAAAAAGGGAATTGGGAATCCTGGTTGAAGTTTTTCCTGCGTGGGATCAGTGTTCAAGCCAACGACAGTGTTGTGCGCCTGAATCGCTTACAAACAATCCGTACCACTTATCAGGCAATTGCTGATACTGAACGGAACAGGATACGCATGGGACAGGTGCTTGACTTCTTGTTTATGCAGCCAGTCCTGTCGGTGCGCCAACTTCAAACTTTCCTCAATGTCAGCTTTCCAATTGCCCAGCGTTATATTGACAGGCTGGTGGATGCTGGTGTTCTGCAAGAAGTAACCGGACAGTCGCGTAACCGCATTTTCCGGGCAAATGAGATCTTCCAGGCGCTTGAGGGGCTGGAATAAGCCATAAGATAATCGCAATTATCATAATCATGATTATCTTATCTAGAAAGCGCTATAAACAGACCTTCAGAATCAAGTTTTAGCCGCTACAACTTGTTCAGGAGCCCTATTGATCTTGACAATTTTTAAACTGTAACCGCCGCATTGGTTATTAAACCTATGCGGCGGCGTGCTGCTGGGATGACCAGCCACTTTGCTGCTAGTGGGTTCT
>CAINXK010000596.1 GCA_903854805.1 uncultured Anaerolineae bacterium | reverse complement strand
GGAACCCCAATTGGACGCGGATTTTCGCGGATGTACGCGGATAAACCAAAAGATTTTTGCTTTTTCCGCGCTTGTCGGCGCTCGTCCGCGTCCCAAAAGAATTTGAATAAGCAAGTTCGTTATGCTCCACTGCCATAATTGGCTTTGCCGATGACAGCATCGATGTTATTTCTTCATCGGGTACCGCCCCGGCGGTTTGTACGAATCTCGCAATGACAAATCGAAACGGCTGCTTTGTCTAACCTAGCGTTGACCATTAGTTGCGCACGCGCGCGAAGTTGGCCAAATCTTTTCGGTTCTCAATATGCAGCAGCTCCAGCACCTGGCCCATCTCACGCTTGACGGTGCGCTCACTCAGGCGCAGCTGCAGGGCAATCTCTTTGTATTTTTGGCCCTGGGCCACACTCTGCAAGATCAGCCACTGCCGGTCGGTCAAATACATCGGACGCTCGGAATTTTTTTCAGGGTGCGGCTCCAGATGCCCACGCCGGTCAAACTTGCGCATCAGGCGCAGCGCCATGCCGGCTGTCAGCGGCGTTTCGCCCCGACTCAGGCTGGCCAGCAGGCGCACAAACTCTTTCGCATCCAGGCTCTTGGGCAAATACCCCGAGGCTCCATTCTTCATGGCCTCATACAGGCTGTCCTCATCCTCTGAAACCGTCAGGATCAGAACCTGTGTTGCGGGCAGGGCCAGCTTGATCAGGCGTGTCGCTTCCAGACCATCACAACCCGGCATATTGACATCCATCACAACCACATCCGGGCGCAGCGCCTCGGCCATCGATTGCGCTTCCAGACCATCATGCGCCAGCCCCACCACCATCAGCCCGCGCGACTTCAACAGGTTGCGCAACCCTTCCAAAAACAGTGGATGATCATCCACCAGCAGAATACGCAGTCCGCGCGCCGTACGCAAATCATCAGCATCGGTTTGAACTGCCAGGCAGGGCAGCCAGGCGATAATACTTGTACCGCTGCCCAGCTTGCTCTGGATTTCAAAACGCCCACCAACCTTTTCAATTTGCTCACGCATCATCGCAAGCCCATAGTGGGCAGCATTAGAGCCGCCTGCATGCCAGGCTTCGGCATCGAACCCGCTGCCGTTATCCGCAATCTCCACTCGCGCCAACTCCCCGTCGAACACAGTTTTAACGATTACCCGCTGCGCAGCAGAATGTTTGCGCACATTCGTCAGCGCCTCGCGGACCACCTGCAGCGCCGCCACTTCCAGCTCCCACTGAAACACCGGCTCGGGCGCATCTTCAGGAAATTCCAACGCTACGCACAGGCCGCTGAGTTGGCCAAACTGTTCAAGGAGCAGCCGGAGAGCATCCCTAAAAGCCAGGATTGTGCTGGCAGTGCGCAGCCCCAGGATAAAGCTGCGCACGTTGTCGTGCCCATCGCGCGCCACGCTGGCAATTTTATCCAGGCTCGCTCGCAATGTAGCCAGATCACCATTTTCGAGGGTGGTCTGGGCGGTTTGGGCTTCCATGTTCAGGTAACCCAACACCTGGCCCAGACCGTCGTGTAATTCGCGGCCCAGGCGCTCGCGCTCATCCAGCGTGGTCAGATTACGCTGCTGCTCCAGCACCAGGTTCTGCATATTCTCACGCGTGGCCATCTCGTTTAACAGGCGCGTGTTCAGGTCTTCCAGCCGGGTATTGGCATCCTTCAAGGCATTCTCACGCTTGTAAAGTTCGGTGGTATCACGCAATACAATCAAGCGGCCGCTCAGTTTGTTGGTCCAATCATACAGCGGCGTCAGCCGGAAGTTGAAATGCAGGGCTCCACCAGGCATTTCGAGCAAGACCTCACCCTGAGCCTCCAGGGTGTACTGGTATCTGCGCAGCAGCTCCAGCTCGGCGGCATCATTCTTTCTTAGCTGTTGAAGCGTCTGTCCGATGATTTCGATTTCTGGCAGCCCAATCATTTTCAGCGCTGCCGTATTGACATCCCGGATCCGATCGCGCGCATCCATCACCAGCACCACATCCGGCATATCCTGAACCAGCTTGTTGCGCGGAATAGCCAGCATGTCTTGCAAAAAGGTATACAGCAAGCCCCCGGTAATGAACAGCCCAGCCACAGAATAGCCCAGCACGCTCAGATCCAGCGTTGAAAACGGGTTGAGCCAGGCCAAATATAAAATATTGGACAACAGCGGGAGTAGAATGCCCACCAGCATGATCAAAGCCGCCGGCCAGCGCTGCTGACCGCTGGGCTGCCGAGGACCCCGCCAGAAAACAACAGCGCTGAAAATCACCACCAGGTAGTTGTAGCTCAGATATACCCAGAAACCTGGGCCGTAATCGAACTTCATCAGCGCGATGCCGTTGTAGAGCAGCAGGTGCGCCTCCGTCCAGAACAGATGATGCCAAGCGTTGGTGCAGGCCAGCAGCGCTCCAAGCACCGGCACGGCCGAGACCAAAAGCAGGCTGCGGCCATTCATCCAACGGCTGTAGCCTATAAAATTCAGTGAAAAAGTGATCATTCCAATCATCAGTATGCCGGCACCCAAATATTGGAAGCCGGTCCAAAAAAGGTGGCTGGCATAATCATCCATCCCCACAGCCACCCCAAAACCGAACAACCACAGGAAATTTCCACTCAATACCAATAAAACCGGCATCCCCAGGCTGGCGTGTTGATACCAGGCCAGCAGGTTGATACCAGCGACCAACAGGCTGATCGTAAACAGGGAAATACTGGCGGGGTTGGCATGCCACATGGCAGTCATTCGTAACCACCATCGCCAACGCGTTGATGAACAATTTGGTTGTGCATGCTGATAATATAGCGGGTTTATACCAGCCTGACATTATGACAAATGTCAAAAAAACGTGCCAAAAAAGTGCCAAAGAACAGAATTGAGCTGGCTTCACCACCCGAAAGCGCTATCCCCCGCATTTCATGGTTTTTCTGCATTTAATTACAGGCTGTGCTGATTGATCGCAAACACATTCCCCCAAAGAAATATATTTATTTGCAATACCGCATAAGTTGCTTTTTTATATCTTTATCACCAACGTGGTTTCCAAGCTTTTACCGTTAAGCCCGCAGGGAACCCCAATTGGACGCGGATTTTCGCGGATGTACGCGGAAAAACCAAAAGATTTTTGCTTTTTC
>CAINXK010000595.1 GCA_903854805.1 uncultured Anaerolineae bacterium | reverse complement strand
TTGACGAGTTCCGCAGATTCGGTCGAATTCATGGCCAGCGGTTTTTCGCAAACCACATGCTTGCCAGCCAGCAGTGCGGCTTTGGCATAGGGATGGTGCAACACATTTGGCGTGGCCAGGTGTACCACATCGATCTGTGGATCAGCCAGCATGGCCTCAAAAGATGCATAAGCCTGCGGGATGCCCAGTTCGGCGGCCTTGATCACGGCATTTTCGTGGGTATTCTCGGCCAGCCCCAACACCTGAATCCCGTTCCGGCGCAATCCTTCGACATGGGCTGGTCCGATGAAACCTGTACCCGCAATCCCAACTCCAACGGTCTGCTTGTTTAGTTGTTTGCTCATAATCTCTTCCTGTCTGGATTTATTGTGATGAAACATCCGCTCGCCTCACTGTGCGCCTGTTCAAAGCCGCGTTCTCAGCTTCCGGATGTGAATTGGAACTAATACGCGCCGCCCAGCTTGGCATCCTCGCTGGCAGACACGCCTTCCTTTTGACGTTTTTCAAACTCATCCAGGATCGCCGCGGTGGCAGTCGCGCCGCAGCGCGTCACCCCGGCGTCGATCACTGCCAATAGCGCATCCAGGGTTCTTACCCCGCCGGCCGCCTTCACCTGCACATGCTCGCTGACATTGGCGCGCATCAATCGCAAATCTTCCAGGGTTGCACCGCTTGGAGCAAAGCCGGTCGAAGTCTTGACCCAATCGGCACCAGCTGCTTCGCTCAGCTTGCAGGCCAGGATTTTCTGTTCGTCATTCAAGTAGGCATTTTCAAAAATCACCTTGACCTTCACCCCCCTGGCGTGTGCCGCCTGGCAGACGGCCCGGATATCCGCGCCCACCGCATCTGATTGGCCCGAACGCAGCTGGCCAATATTGAGCACCATGTCCAGCTCTCTGGCGCCCTGATCTATGGCGGCTTGGGCCTCGGCCAATTTGGTGGCGGTCAGGTTGCTACCATGTGGAAAACCAACTACGGTGCTGACGATCACATTCGTGCCTTGGAGAATTTCCGCCGAAAGTTTGACATGGCAAGGTTTGACACACACCGTGGCAGTATCGTACCTGGCAGCCAGCTTGCAGCCATCGATCACTTCTTGTTCGGTCAATTCAGGGCGGAGCAGAGAATGGTCAATCACCTTGGCAAGCTGTTGGTATGTAATGGTTTTACTGGAGAGCATATTATTTCCTTTGAATTGGTTTGCCAGTCCATCCGTCCCGGTTCATGGTATCCGGCAGCCGGATGGACTGGAGGATATTATTTTTTCCACAAATCGATTGGTTTCTTAATCATGGGTGGTGCATACGGCCACTCAATTTTACGCCCTTCGCCGGCGGATTGGTATGCCGCATACATGATTTTCAATACTTCGCGCCCATCTTCACCAGTTTCCATGCAGATTTCCTTGCCCAGCACGCAGTTTGTAAAGTGCTGCATTTCCTGCGGGAAGCCGTAATTCCAGACTTCTTCAAACATGGTGAAAGTGTAACCCTGGGTCGTCCCGGCTTTTTCAACGGCATAGCCGTAGCCATCTTCGCTGTATGTCAACAGCGAGCTGCCGCGCAGCAGGTCGGCCCGCGTATGCCCGCGCTTGCCGTACACCTCGCAACGGTCATCCACGCCGCCGCCCTTGGCCCAACTGTTTTCAATCATGGCCAGTTTATCGCCTTCATATTCGATGATGGCGTAGGAGTGATCCTCACCCAGGGTTTTGGCCTGGTGAACATAGGTCCCCATAAAAGCGGTCACACTCTTAATTTTAGGCTTGCCCAGCACCCAGCGTGTATATTCAATCGAATGACAACCCATATCCATCATCACGCCACCGCCTGAACGGTTGATATCCCAGAACCATGGCGCGTGCGGGCCGGGGTGTTCTTCGGATTGCTTGGCCAGGAACGGTTCGCCTACGGCTCCTTCATCGATCAGCTTTTTGATGCGCACATATTTTGGAGCAAACAGCAGTTCTTCGGCGTACATCAACAACACACCTGCCTTCTGGCAGGCTTCCACCATCTGGTCGGCTTCCTCCAGCGTTACGCACAGCGGTTTTTCGATGATGATATGCTTGCCTGCTTTGGCTGCATCCAGAACCACCTGACAGTGCAGGTCATTCGGGATGCAAATATCCACCACATCGATATCCTTGTTCTGCAGCAGCTCGTGATAATCGCTGTACGCACCGGAAATCTCGTGCTCCTCGGCAAACCGGGCAGCATGCTGTGGACTCGCCACCGCCACTACCTCAGCCTCCCGCACCCAACCCTTGAAAGCTGAATGGTGAATGTCACCCACAAAACCGGTTCCTACAATGCCAACTTTGATTGTTCTGGACATGCGAAACTCCTTCTTGCTCGATAGTGTCTTTCTGGGCTGAATAAAAAAACTTTCCACCGGCTTTTTTAGCCGTATTTTTTAATATAAGTTAGCAGGATCAGAAAAGTTGCCAAAAAAACTATTATCGCGGGTTTCCTCACCGGTCATGCGGCCATCGATCTTTCCAACCGGCAGCCCGGCGGTAAGTCTTTCCCGCAAACAGCCACAAAAAAAACGTCGCCGGGCATTCCGCAAATAGGCAGACCTTGCCCAAGTAGCCCTAATTAAGTTCGGTATTAAGATTATAAAGTCACTTTTACAGGACGTCAATTCTTGCGAACAATCAAACAATCGATTAGAATTGATCTAATGTTCGTACATTAAACTAGCCCAGACTCGATTGGAATTCTAAAAATATGCCTATGCTGCCTCG
>CAINXK010000594.1 GCA_903854805.1 uncultured Anaerolineae bacterium | reverse complement strand
TCAAAATCAGGCTGGGTTTCAAGCAACTGCCGTATGCCAGCCCGAACAATGGTATGGTCATCAGCGATCAGGATTCTGATTTTATTCATACGGCTTCCTTTTGATGGATGGCATTCTTTATTGAACCAGGCTGGTTAATTTATGGGGCCCGGTTCTGCACGGGCATTGGGATGGATACAGCAATGGTAGTGCCCTTACCTGGTTCGCTTTCGATGTTCAGTTCTCCACCCAGTCGTTCAGCTTGTTCGCGCATGGAAGGCAATCCATAACCGCCTGCGGCTCCGGTAGCGGGGAGTATTTCGGGTTGAATGCCTTTGCCGTTATCCCGTACATCCAGTGCAACCAGCGTATCCAGGTAAGTGAGTGTCAGCGAAACCTTGTCTGCCTGTGCATGTTTGCGAATGTTGTTTAATGCTTCGCGTGCTGTTCGCAGCAAAGCGGTTTCAATATCTGGATGCAAGTTATGTTCATTACCCGTTACACTGAATATGGCAGGGATGCCATTCACGGTGGACCAGTGTTGCGTAAGGGATTTAATTGCAGAAGAGAGTGGTTCCCCAATCTGCAAGTCCGGGCGCAACGCCCAGGTCATCTTTCGGGCAGCACCAAGGTTATCACGTGCGATTTGCCGTGCCCGATCCAATAGAGGCTGAACTTCCGCCGGTGAATTTTCCAATTTTGACTCTGCCATTTCCAGGTGGGTGACAATGCTGATGAAACCCTGCGTCAATACATCGTGGATTTCGCCCGCCAGTCGTTGCCGTTCCTGCATGACGCCGGTTTCGCGCGCCAGTTCGATAAGTTTCAGATTTTCGAGGGATAAGCCAATCTGTTCAGCGATGGTCAGGTAGTTTTGAATCTCCGTGCGGGAAAAGCCATTCTTGTTACGCGATGCAACCAGCAGGGATTCATCGGCAGTCAGGGCGATCAGCAAATGGGAACGCCAGGGCAGATTGGTAACCGGTGAAACGCTGAAGAACTCAAAGGGGGTTGGAAATGGTCCAATCGAATTAGGAACCTTCAAATAATTGGTTGATTGCCAGGCGGAAACTGGATCCAAATCCCCGAGATGATTCACCAGAGCGATAAGGACGATAGATGGGTTGGCGAGGTGGTCCCCAATGGCTTTGACAGCCTCTTTTCGGTTTGCGCCTTTTATTGCCTGGCTCGATCTATACACCGCTTCACGATTGTTGAGGATAAACCCGCCCCATCCGCCACCCAGCCAGCCTGCCAGTACGGTTAGCAATATGGCTACCCACTCATCGGGAGCGGTAGGCGGTGAAAAAATGATGTCTGAGATCAAGGTGGCGGCAGCCACAATCCCGCCAATGATCAGCCCATGCAGCCGAGGTGCACTGCGCAGGCGTAAGGCCAGCCATGTGGTGGCAAAAAGTGTCAGGGCCACTGATGCCAGCGAGCCGATGATGCGCCCGAACAGTTCAGTGAATGCAGCAATTTCGGCTTGCCCGGGTATGCTGCCCAGCAGGGCTTCACTGGCGGCAAAGATGGCTATGGATAGAAAGACAGATGCACTGATAAGTATCAGGACAATAAGGGAGACACCCAGGGTCCATAGCCATTGAATGGACGGAAGTAGAGATTTGTGAGCCATGCTTAAAGTATACCGGGAAATAAAATGCCTGTCATTGTTACTCATCGCTAAAGATGAAAACCGATCAGGTTCCAATACTGCGCCCATCCAATCACCACCAGTACAGCCAGGGCGCTCAGGGTATATAAAATTCGTATACTGGTATTCCACCAGCGATTGCGCCAGGCGATGCTGGCGATGATGGGCAGGGATAGCGAAAAGATTACCGGAATGTAGACACTGTTCATGGCGTTGATGATTTCAGGACTGATGCCCCAGATGAAATTTGGAAAACCAGCAATGCTGTTGATGGCATACAAAACACCGATCACACGAAGTACCGATATTGCCAGCCATTGCGTCACCATGCCACCCCAAATCAGGGCTGCCAATTCCATTTTTGATTGCGTTGCGCTAGTCTGCTTGCGAAATTTGCGGATTAACCAGACCAGCGGGTTGAATATGAAGATGACAAGCCCAAAAGTCAGCAATATGAGTGCGGCGATGGCTATGGAGCCGACCTGGAAATCTTTTGATTCATACCATGCCAATTTCTTGAAGGTACTGTGATAGCCTTGTCCCGAGATCATCTGGATGATGCTGCCATTTTCATCCACAACGAAAGCCACCAGCCCGTTGCCATCCATGCGCTCGAAATGCAGCGGCGAGACTTCGATCCATTGAGTTGCGCCTTCAAAACCACCCATTACACTGCTATGATCACCCATGCCTGTCGATTGGATGGTGATCGTCCCATCACTATTTGCTCGGATTTCCACCAATTGTGAGAAGAAGTACATCGATTTCGTAAAGGTTGAGATATCTGCTTGCAAGGGTCGGTAGGTTCCTGCAAATATTTTGGAGCGTTCCAGGTAACCATCCATCCCAATAGGAGTAGTTTTACTGCTGGGGTAATAGTGATCCAGGTAATCGCCGATCAAATTCAGGCGCAGATTGCTGTCGCCGGTATTGTAACTGATGAAAATCCCTGTGTTGTGCTGGGGCAGGAGAATCATGCGGGTGCGTGTCCCAACCCCATCTCCATCGCGCAGAAGGGCGCGTTGTCCAGTTTTGAAATCTTCGAACAATCCATAAGTGATACCTGGCATGCCAGCCTGCGGGCTGAATTGCTGCGTAAACATGCTTTGAGCAGATTCCGAACTCAAGATGCGCATGTTTTGATATTCACCATTGTTAAGCAGCGCCATCATGAAATGGTTCATATCCGCAGCGGTGGTACGCAGACCCCCAGACGGGGCATAATGGATATA
>CAINXK010000593.1 GCA_903854805.1 uncultured Anaerolineae bacterium | reverse complement strand
TGAGCATTTTCCAGATCGGTTTTCGCTTGATCGAAAGGCGCCTAATCAACTCGCTTCCAGCTCTCAACTGCTCTCTTTGCACCTATTTTTGAAACTGTACGGTGGCTAGGTCTTTTATTCTCATATTGTTCATTGATTTTTTGTGTTAAGTATCAGGAAAGCTGTCAAAAAACAATTACACATTTGCATATCGAATCGGGTTTTGATTGCCTTTTCCAACCGAGAAATTGACATACTCATCTCGAATATCAAGCGCGACGTCGCCTGAAAATTCCCATCGACCACTGCCTTTGAAATCTGACGAGTCCCTCGTTTTATATTCAAGCGTTCCAGCTGGGTACCACTGATCAATACGATAAACTTCGCGGACAATTCCCTGGTAAACAGCCATAACATAGTCAGCCTTGTTTCGACGAATTCCGACCTTCCAACAACCCCGGTAAGTTTCATATAGTTCTTCAGACGTCATACTACTTCGATAAAGTCTATTGCTAGTGATCAAGATCGCCTTATGCCGAACATCTACATGTTTGGCAGTCAACATAATGATAACCTCCTGGCTGGTGATTCGAGGAAAGCTGTGTCCATCGAAGCCGGATATTTTATTAGTTAATTTTGTCTTCCCAATTAAATCTATGGATGCAGCCTCTACGAGCGCGGCTTCCATGTCTGTTAGCCCATATCGCAAAAGATCGATCTGCGGCTCCAGCCCACTGCTTCGAATTTCGGCAATCCGGGCTACTTTTTCGGATTCAGATTGATCAGAAAGATGTGAAAAGAGCCGATTCCCTTTGCCTTTTCCGATGTAGAATATTTCGCCATTGTGCGGGTCGGTATAGATGTATACATACGATTTTAGCGTTTCGGCAACTTCATCTGTGATTTGCATAGGTTTATTCTTGTTTAGACTTGGCGAAATATAATAGTAGGGATCGAGCGAGAAATAGGCTGGAATTAGCAATTCTTATAGGTGACGGGTAAAATTATCTAAACATTCCTACGGCCAGGCAACTACTCAGAATGAAGAATATAAAACCCATTACAATACCAACAGGAATCGACGCGATAAACCACTTAAACATTAAATTCGCCATCGATGAAATGGACATATCGATATCAACGATTCGAGTGCGTAATCGATACTCCTTCTCCGATTTGCTTTCGGTGCTATGGTAAAGCAAAACTCGAAGGTTCTCCAGGATTTCATTTTGTTTTTGCAATAGATCGATGATTGTCTTTTCGTCTGTTGTACTTAAATTTTTCGTCTTTGTTTGAGAAAGATCAGTTTGTGACAAGCCGCTTGCCAGAGTAGATTGGATTAACTCTAAACTTTTCTCCTGTTCTTGGGCAGGCATGCTTTCTGAATTTGCAACCATTGGACTTTGTGTTTGCTTATCCAAACCCAATAACATGTTCCGAGCTTTTTCATTTTGGGGATTTAAGCGTATCATTTGCTTCAAACAAAGGATCCGTTCTTCATCTGTTGAGCAAACGTTGTACATCCAACCCCAGGCGCGTTCATCGTCAGGAAATTGCTTGATGGCATCTGCTAAAAAAATTCTGGCGTTCACTAGATCGCCAGTCTTGAAAGCTGCAGCACCTTGTTTAATTAGATCATCCATATAACCCTCCGTAAAGTATTGAGCACTTACTCGTGGGATACTATAACATTCAGAAAAACATATGTCATGTGTCTTTTGTCATGAAAAGTTGGGAACGAGGATGACCAGTCGTTGGCTTAGGTTGATCTTATGAGAATATTTAATCAATCCCAACCGCCAATGATACCTACTGGGTTTTGTCCGAGACCGGCAAAATCAATCCAGTTTTTTGCAGTTGTACCAATTTCCGTGAGTGCTGTAAAACGAATAATTCACCGGTTGGGAAAATCGGACTGCCGTGTTCCCGCAAAGTTGCCGAGATAAATCCGGTTCACTTTTTCATTTTTCCGCTGTAAATAAATGATCACCTTGTTGACTTCTTGAACATCTTCATGGTCAACAACCCATTTTCCTGTAGATCCATTTCCTGCTGCATCGTAGGTAAAGAAATCACCATGGGTAAATACAATCACAGCAATCTGATTCTGCTCAATAACTTCACTGGCTTTTTTGTAAGTTTTCATTTGACCCTCCTTTAATTTCTTGAGCTCGGTTGGATCCGGTCTGTTATTTTCCCGTCATCCAAATCCCTCCCGGATAATATTGATAATCTATTCCTAATCGCGCAACCCTTAATCAGTTTCATGGGCAACCCTAAATTCATTATGCAACACCTTTAGTGTTGGCAATGCAGTGTGAGCTGTTTTAACGAAGCCCGGGGTATTTAAAAGTTCATAGGTAACTCCTTTAAATAACACTTTGACTTGCATCTGACTGGTTATATCTTTAGCTGTCCCAAATGCACTTTTGAGCTCAATGTCGAGCATTTCAGCTATCTCCTGTCCGGTCGGTTTGGCACCGATATAACGATACCAGCGGTCTGGACTCTGGCGTTGAACAGTTGGCAGGATCGCTTTAAATAATGCATCCCGGTTTGCATCCATTTCTGCTTGCAAAAGTCGTTCCACGCGTTGTTGATAACGTCGGACATATTTTTCTAATATTTTTACAGCCCGTAAAAATTTATCCTTGTTTGTACGCAAAACCACATTGCCATACCCCGGCAATGATATTAGGAAGTGACCCACGATGAAGTCTTTAAGGTTCTTGACTGGGTTGTCAGTAATTTTCCCATCCTTGCCAATAAGACGGAAATTGGTATGCAATAACTGCTGCACTTGTTCTTCCCGCGCCAAGCCCATTAAATCAGCTGGAATAGGAATTGATTTTCGTGATAATTGAGTTCCTTCAAGCTTAAATTCAACAAATTCGAAAAGGGCGTTAAATGCATTCATGATACGCGCAACATCAAACTTGACTGGGGGATTTTGATCCAAATCCCGGTCTACATTATCTATTTGTTCTGGAGTAACTTGCGCCAGGCCAATGGTCTGATCGGCCTGGCCTTTTTCTCCTAAACCAAGCTCATGCATAAGGCTGGAGGGGATAAAATCGAGCGCAATTGCATTGGTTTGTAACTCATGGATTGTTCCGCCATCTATTAGAAGCGGCCTGGGTGCGAAAACAAGCGTGCTTTGATCGGTCATAAGCAGACCAATCCGCAGGCCAGGTTGATGGTTGACAACAGATCCTACTTCCTTAGAAGCAGATTGCAATATTTTTAACGCTTCGATTTCTCCATAACCAAGGCGGCTCACCTCCGGGTCAACATCTAAAATTACCTTAACTCGCTCAGGTCCAAGAACATGCCAGCGATCAACAATTGCAGCAGCGATTGCCATACTAACCCCTGGGCCCATGAACATGAGCCATTCTTTGGCAGTCGCGATCAGGCTCTTTAATTGATCTTCATCGATACTCGCTATAGAAATAATTGGTTGATGCATATCTGACACCTTTATTTACAATCTTGCTTATTTTGCTTGCTAAGCATAATTGAGATTATCGCGATTTGTGTTTATTGCCATGCGATAAAAACCTAAAATCACAGAAGGTCGAAATATTCTCTGATTTTTGCTGCCATTAGTTGACGCCGCTCAATTAGGAACTGGCTGTAATCACCCGCCAGATTGGTAAAAATGCCTTCCGGAATCGAATGCTGCCGAAGATTATCTTTCAAGGCAGCCAAATCAGTAATACCACCGTACTTCTTATTGCCACTTTGGCACTGGTTTATCAAATCTTCAAAATAAATTTTAGGTGCTTTGGATCCAATGGCAATGTTGATTTCACTCTGGGCAAGCGCAAAGTTTGCTATCTGATTGTATTGCCCACGCTGTAATCCCTGGTCTTTAAGATATTTTCGCGGGAATAGATGATGAGCGTCAGAATGATTTAAAATTAAATCATGTACTGTAATGTCGCGAGAGAGAAAGCCTTTATCCTTTAATTTGACTTGGGCAGCTTGATACACAAGAAAATATGGGCTAATGCTCGAAGAAGTTTCCATATTTTGAGGTAGCAGTGTTGTCCAAAAGCCATCTGATGCTGTTGCATCGATTACTGAAGTTACGTGTTTGGCCACTCCATGTGTTTCAACCTGACGAATGTCGAAATCGAAGATTGTTTCAGGGGTTCCAGAATATCGTCCACTTAACATCGTCATGACAAACCAGCGACGCACAAGGTGCTCGAGCTCATCGGCCTTAATACCTTCGGTTCGGCCTCTTAAATAAAGAATATAAGCAAAATTGACTGTGTTTTGGCCACCAATCAAATCATTTGTGACAAAGCCAGCCGAGCGTAAAATCATGGTCAGACGTTTGTAGTGCGTCTCGTTCATGAAATTCATTATGCCATTTTTAAGTTGCGCGAATGCTGATTCTGCAATGCTGGCTTCGTATTGGCGGGTTTCAAAATTTCTTCCCGACAACAAGGCAACTAAATCCTGTAATTTTCCACGTCCAAACTCAGAAGTAAATGCGACTCGTAACATGTCGGTATAGGCAGGATCGTACAGATCATCATTGATATCCTTAAGCCAGAGCATTTTTTGGAAGAAATCAGATTTTGCAAACTCAGGGTCATTTTTCTTGATGAGCTTGTAGAAATCTGGTGCGATCGAAAGATGGCAAAAATAATCAATCGCCTTGCGTAAATGATTGCCACCGTAGACTTCATTGGCTGCAATTTTTGACATGGCGAAATCGGCTTGGCTGAGTTCGGTACCCGCAGAGTTGACGCGGATAAAAATCTCGGTCACGGTTTCAATATCCAAATCGTCAGATAGTTCAATTATGCCGACATGGTTGTTCGTGATTTTGCGCAAGGAATCCAGCGTACCGAAGATTTCATCTTCATTGGCACCTGGATTGGCCGTTGCGTACGCCCTTGTGATTTGTAATAGCTTGGTAGTTGGTGAGAAAAGTTCGGCGACATCCGCAATCCAGGCGGGGTTTTTTTGAATGGCAGGATTGGCAACTTCAAACTTCTCTTCGATCGGGTTGAAAGCAATGCGGATGCGCACCGTTTCATAATCTTTGGTAAGCACTTCGCGTCCTAGCAATGCTGCCATAAGTGCGGTGATACGTTGTTGACCATCGATCAGGATGCGCTTTCCCGTGGAAAGCGTACCATCTTTGAGTTTTATATTGGGGTTGCGCCAGACAATAAGATATCCCACTGGAAAACCCTGATATAGGGAATCCAGAAGATTGCGCACTTTGGTGGCATCCCACACAAAAGGACGTTGGATTTCAGGGATTGCGATTTCACCTGATTTGACCCAGGTTAGCAATGTTTCAATAGGGTGTGGCGTGACTGAATAACGTTGTGCTGTCAACTTAATGTTCTCCTCTTGGTAAATTTATTATGCAAACTCACCACGGTATCGAAAACCTGTCTACAACATTACGGCGCGATAAGACTTTTGAACAAAACGCCCAGTGTGTTTTCTGTGTTGGCTGGCAAATAGTTGTTGTTAAAATGGATTGAAAACATCGTTCTTCCTACTTCGATCCTCTAGTGTCTAACGGTGCAACGGTGTAAGACCTTCACCCAATTTCCGCCTCATGTTTTACACTTTCAAAAAACCGTTTTCAAATGCGCCCGGGAACATAAATTTCTTTTCGCCCTGTTTAAAAACTATGGTGATATAACCACCGCTGAGTTTAGTCACAGTACCTGATCCGAAAGTTTTGTGCTGCACGGTCACACCGACCGCAATGCTGGATGTGTCCACTGTTGGTTTACTATCTTTCTCCACATATTCCGGTACGACAGGGGATTTTATACCGAAAGTGGCAGTGACAAAATCGGGAATGGGCGGAACAGCCGGGGATGGATGGGCGCGTGGCGAAGCGGAGGCTGGCTTTCCGGTTTTGGTATGTTTTGGGTACGTAACCGCGGCAGGGGGAAACGGCTTTCCAATTTTGGCTTTGACGGGTTCTTCCTGCGCATCGTCTTCATCGTCGGGTACAACCACATAGGGAATTTGGGGAACGCCATAGGCCGCCGCGCCTGACGCTTCCATCGTTTTCTGCTGATTGTAGAACAGCGATTCATATTCACTGCGCTTGACCACGGTATCCCAACCACCGACATCCTCGCCCGCATGCTTATCAATGCCGGTATAGGATAGGCTGGAATCTTCATAACGCTTGAATTTGAATATCGCGTCGTTCATCAGTGAACCGTTGAAGACATTCAACGATACTAGCAGTTCAAAATCTTTGACATCCAGTCCGGTAACCTTTTTGAAAAGTCCTGGTTCCAGCTGTGTGATCACATCCTTGAGCGAGCGTTCGCGGTAATCGGTTAAATACATGAAAAGCGGAATGCGGGTGGCAAATTTGATCAGCTTTTCCTGAATCTGTTTGCGAATGGATTTGTATTCTTTTTCTTCGTCGGTGAGCTCTTTTTTCTCCTTTGGTGTAAGGTCGCCTGTGCCGTCCTTCTTCGCCTTTTTTACCGCTTCGGATTTGTTGATGATCGTCTCAATTTCGGAATTCAGGCTGCGGAATCCTTCAATTCTCATCAGGGCGGCCATCGCCTCTTTGTTTGCCATCAGACGGGCAAGTGTTTCATTGTCCACGTTGACCAGCAGCGCGGATTCCCAGCGTTTCGCCAGCAATGTTGCCGAGGTACCCGCCATAGCAATATCCAGAACATCCTGCGCGTTGATCTGCCTCATGCTGCTGCCGTCGTAGGCCAGCACCGGTAGAAAATTGATAAACTCCGCCACTTTCTTTTCCGGGTTGCTTTCGTTGACATTCAACCGGCAGCTGTAATCGGAAATCTGTTTCAGCGCACGATCCAGGGCAAAGTCGAACAAATAGCACTCGTGCTTCATAATTTCTCTTGTGCCCGCGCCGGTAGCGATTTCCCACGGGCTTTGCACCCGGAAAGCTGCCTGGAAATAGGTTTCCGGACTTTTTAGATTGCGCAGCATGAAGATACCTGTCCATGGCCTGACGGTAACCCCGGTGGTCAGTTTGCCGCAAGAAAGCGTGATTGTTTTCGTGGAAAGCGGGTCTCCCATGGATTTTTGCACCGGTTCAAGCGCATCCACGCCGATTCCAGCTGCCGGTCCGGCACAGACATTGATGCCATACGAGTGGAAAAAGGTGTTCTGTTTCTGCATCAGCAAATGATGCATCGCCTGGCAGGAGGCCACATTCGGCAAAAACCAGAAAGTATGGCTCAGCACATTTAGCAGGCGGGTATCAGAAAACGGCATCGGCGGACGCTTGTCCTGTCCGAGTTTCATGTCGTCCACGCTGGCGGGCAGAAAAGAGCCACGGATCAGGTCAATCCATTTCTGCACTTCGTTTTCATAGACGAACTTTGCATCTTTCCCTTTTCCCTTGGCCGAGAAAAACACGTTCAGGTCAAATTCGTTGAACTCGCCTTGCATGGCGATCTGACTGATGCTGTCCGGTATCTTATAGGTCAACATGACCATGCGTGGCAGGGCGGCATAGGGATTATCCGATGCGTCACCCCAGTTATCCTTTGCGCGCTGCTCGTCGGAATAGGTCCAGTTATAAATCTGATCCTCGATAAACTCGCCGCTGTTGATGGCGCGGAAAGGCGTACCGGACAGGAATAGATAATTCGAGGTGGTGATCGGCAAAAAGGTTTCGTTGTAGGCGTTATCAGCCTCGTCCTTTTTGTAGGTTTCCAGATCGAAATCGTAATCTTCATCCTCGTCCGGTTGCTGGAACAGCTTTTTGGCGTTGTCGCGCCAGGCCCCGAAATGGTATTCATCGAAAATTACCAGGTCCCAGTTGGTGGTATGTACCCATTCGTTTTTCGCCTTGATGCCGCCGCTGTCGTTGGTGCCAAGATAATCTTGAAATGAACCGAAACAGACCAGCGGGCGGGAAAGATCGGCTTCTTCGTAAGTCATGCCGCCGCGACAGATGAACTGCCAGCCATCAAAATCCACATGCGTCATCAGGTCTTCTTCCCAGGCCGCTTCCACAGCCGGCTTGAAGGTCAGCACCAGCACCTTTTTTAAACCCATGCGCTTGGCCAACTGATAGGAGGCAAAGGTTTTGCCGAAACGCATCTTGGCATTCCACAGGAACTTTGGCGCGCGCTCGGGATCATCCTTCTTCGCGGAGGCAAAATATTCGATGGTTTTGTCCACGGCCTCTTTTTGTTCGGGACGCATGGTGAAGGTATGGATGCGATTTTCAGTATTGGCTGTGCCGGTTTTGATGGCAACAATGGCGGCTTTTACATCCGCTGCGGCGCAGCGAAACCATTCGCCTCCGGCGACGATGGTCTTGTTCTTACGCAGAACACGGTGAACGTCATGGTCGGTAAAGCAGGTGCCGTCGTTGCGCATAGCGGACTCAGCCAGGACGATTTTATACGGCAGCATGCCATCTGGACGTTTGGTGGGGTACTGCTGCGCCACACGCTTCTCCACGTCCTTTTCGGTATAGCCCACCTTCAGCAAGCCTTTGTATTGCAGATTGCTTTCGGAATAAGCATAGACCATTGGGTGAGATTCCGGACGTGGAGGAAAAAATTCGTTATTCGCCATTTTCGTCACCGTTTTGGTCCATGGGTTTAATCATTGACTCGATGAAAGCAATTTCTTCGCCGGTTATGCTATATTTGGCGTATAGTTCTTTATCAGTCCAAAGCCGATCCCAAGTTTGTTGGGGAACCCATGTATATGTTGAACGTGTGGCATCTTGAGTAATTTTGCGAAGGGAAACGAGAAACCGAAAGAACCGAGTGCGTAAATAACTCTCCAAACTCTCTGCCGCACGTTGGCTATCAATGTAGAAAAATAGATATGACTGAGTACATACCGATGGTTTTGGCGCTACAAAAGGCTGTCCAAGAATCTGGTGGGGGATTTCTTCGCCAGCACCGTAAGCTTTGGTAATCATTACTTTCCATGTATCAATCAATTGCGAGCTTTTCTGGATTGCCGAACTCTCGATCCAACCCATGCTTCGTTTGGTCTTTCTGATGTAATAAATTGGCACATCGCCGGGCTGTTGTTGATCGTGAAATCCATCAAAGTTTGATGTCCAGCCAAATTCTTTATCTACCGATAAGATTTCTATGATGGATGACTCGCCTGTGCGTAGGACTTTGTGCAAAATGTCAACAGCGCGGCTGGCTCGGACAAATACATCGAACTCTCCCAGGTTACGGTTTACTGGGCCAATGACTTCATCACCACGCATAGTTGTAACTGCACAATCACCTTCTATATCGCGTTCCCATAAAAAATAACACACGCCACCTTTGACTTGTACCCCAGGAAATATCTCACTGGCGACTGGATAATCTACCAAATTGCGAATTCGACGATCTTCCAGCATTGAGCGGCGAAACTCGGACAAGCCAAGCCCGCTGGTCATCCAGCGTGAAGGAATAATCATCGCAAGGTAACGCGGATTTAGTTTCTTTGCCTGCTCTACGAATTTGTTGTAGATAGGAATATCACGATTTCCCCCATCGGCACCAAGTTGATACGGTGGGTTTCCGATAATCACATCAAATTTCATCTTGAAAATCTCCTCCGGTTTGGTGGCGTGTATCAGCTCATAGGCGTGGGTTTCCAGCGCATCGTCACGGTCATACTGGCCCTGTGATGCACCGCAGAACATGCACTTTCCGTTTTGCCAGTGATGGGCAATGTGCTTGAAGCGAATATTGCCCTGGGCGTCGTCAAACCTGGTCACCGAATAAATACTGTTGGGGTATTTGCTGCAATACACACCGCGCCGGGAAAGCAGGCTGGTCAACTCTGTGATGGCGATGCCGTAAAGCTGATCATGGAAAATGTGGTCGATGCGCTGCTGCAGGTCGGGGATCACTGGCTCAAGCCCTTTCAGCAGCCGCTTGGCAATCTCACGCAAAAAAACACCGGATTTACAGGATGGATCGAGAAATTTCGTATCAGGACTCAGGAACAGCTCTTGCGGCAGCATGTCCAGCACTTGATTTGCGATTTCCGGCGGGGTGAATACCTCGTCGTTGGATAGGTTCGCCAGGCAAGACAGCACGTCGGGGTTGTATATTCCGCTGTAAAAATCTTCAGCCATTTTCTTGCACCCTCCTGTAATGGGAAATATATTTTCCTAAAAACCTGCCTTCGTCAGCAGGCTTGTCTGCCTGAGAACTGGCAAACAGCGATTGCTGGGTTGGTTCCGAGGTTATCGTCTGCTTCTCTTTTCGGTAAAGGTCTCTGCCTGCTTCGTCCCCCTCCAGCAGCTTGTCAAAGGTGTAGTCGCTGCGTTGGAGGTTAAAACCGGTAACGAAAGCCCATTCGGAAAATATGATCGGTTCGCCTGTATCTTTGCCATCCGGGTCCACCTTTTTGAGGCTGAGCGCATTGCCGCAGACGATGTTGCGGCCGAAAATGAACCGCACCGCCTTGCGGCAGTCCTCGTTGACTTCATCTTTTAAGACCGCCTTGTATTCCTTATCCCATATTGCAAACATACGTGCACGGCAGGCTTCCACGTTGTCCTGCAATAGATCCACTCCGTAGATACTGGTCGCGGCGAGCACTGCGTTCTTTTCATAATCGATAGGGCTTTTTCTGTACATCCTTTTGACGACTGTAAGTTTTCGGCTCAGAATTTCTGCGAGAAAGTTACCGTCGCCGCAAGCGGGTTCCAAGAAACGCGAGTCAATTCTCTCGGTTTCCTGTTTCACCAAATCCAGCATGGCATTCACTTCACGCTTATTTGTAAAGACTTCGCCGTGATCGGTCACTCTTTGTTTTGAAACAACCTGTTTTTCCATGATTTATAGGCCTGGTATTGTTGCGCTTTGAGTCAAACTCGAAACGCTTTCAAGAATATTGGTTTTATTCGTTCACGGCATTAATGATTATATCCTTACAATCCCATCCTATTGGGTTAGTTTGTAGACACTAATAATAGCCCCGTATACATTTCCATCCCCAATGATTGCAAATGTCCGGACCGGACATCAAGCAACATCAAATTGCTTCAACATCCACCAACTTGACCAATTTAGATTGCTTCAGCGTTAGGATTTAATAGGTAAACTTACTAAACTCTTTATCAAGGTAGGGCTGGTGGCAAACATTTGCCATTCTTGTGAGTTCATTATTTGAATATCTATCAACAGCCTAAAATGGCGCGTTGACTGACTTTGCTACAACAATGTGGATGATCCAGGCAAAGCCCCTCACTTGTTTGATGCACGCTTTGTTGGCTATTCTTGAGCCTCTGACACTGCGTTAATCGGTGGGCGGGCTTTTTTACTACAAATACCTATTAGCGATTATTTTTAACCTACACCCGTTCCTTTTTGCAGTAAAGTTGACCACACAAAAAATGAACAACCCAAACACGAAATTATCATCAGCACAAATAGCATCAATATTACAATTAAACAAGTTCGTGAGCGTTGAGGCTCTTTAAATACGGCTGTATGTATTTTTAACTTGTTCAGGTCAAACGGTAGACCATAAAGATTAGCCACACTCTTCAGTCGTTCAATTTTCTTTCGCTGAAGTTGACCCTCAACTATCGCTACTTCCGTTAAAGCATTATAAATAGCCGATTTTTCCTGGGTGTTTGTCACATCTGCCAAATCAGCGACAAGTTCATCCCAATCCAAGGATGATATCTCCTCGAAAGTTGCTACGGATTCGGGGCCGTATATTTTGCGTAACTTTTCGACAAACTTGCTATAAAAAATATTTTCGGTTTCGGATAACTCATCATTGGTCAGCGCTAAACAAAGTACCGCTTGTAGGATAAGTTTAGGGTTCTCCACACCTTCTAATGAGAGTTTATCGACTCGTTTAGCAGCTAATCCACGGCGCCTAATTCTAGCTTGAAGAACTTGTCCAATTGCCTGTGTCGAATAATAGTCCCAGCCAGCCGCCGGAATGATAGCAAAAACCGATGCACTAAATCGAATTAAAGCGCCTTCGGCCAGGTATTTTTGGGCAAATTCCCGGGTGAGTCTGTGGCCAATCCATTCTTGGAATTTTTTCCTCACCAGACCGTTGCGCATATTTTTGCGGAGGAGAGCGGGGGCAAGTTGGGGAATGATTTTTTGAATTGCTTGACCAGCTACCTCTGTAGACTTGATCCCAAAGGCAACCTTTACAATCTCATCCATTTGTTCCGGGTCTTCTGTATTGACAGGCAGGCCATTCAGAACAAATAGGTCATATGCTAAATGTAGCTGTAATCTAATCAGTACGGTTACTTCACCAGCAAAGGCTAATATACCTACTGGGGCGGTGATGAGCAATGCCGGTAAAGTAATAGGACTGGCAGTAAAACCACTGGCGACGGTACTCATCGTCTCTACAACTACAGCAGCGCTAGCGACCGAAATCAATGCTCCTGATATAAATCCGATCAGTCCTGCCCAGTTTGACGCTGCCTTGATTCGACGCTTAGCAATTAACTCAGCGGGTAGGCCAGGATATTTCCTTTGAAAGAATTCCAGATTGATATTACGTGAATAGCTCTGGAGTATATTATTCAGAAATTGCCAAAACCAATTACCAATTTTTTCCTTGGAAGGTTCATTCGTGTTCATTTATCCTCTTTGAAGTAATATTGAGTTATGCGACCCACCTAACTATGCTATGTATGAGACAGAACTTTTCCGTCCAGCCATCTTGCCCAGGAACCTAAGCGCAACTTGGGATAATGATCGTATGAATTCCGTAAATGATGCTTACGTAGAAGTTTAATCTGGAATGATAACAATTCCCCGCATTGTTGCAGTATAGCAAATATTATTACATTATGAATGTGTCAAATGTCATCAAAATAATAATTCCAGATGCTCGAATAAATTTATTTGGCTAATACCCTGATTTCCACCCGAAATTCATTTCAAAATACAGCATGTTGACTTAAAAACAATAATAACCAACATTACCCATCAATATTTCCAAATTGGAAAAACGCCAGCGGGTATGAAAAGCGGTTATATCAGGGGAAATAAAAATCAAAAATGAACATGGTGCGGACATTCATTTTTTCTCTGCGGGATAATTTGTTTCATACCAATATTTTTGGAATAATATACTCACTAAGGCAACTTTTTGTGATTAGGATATTTTTTCCTGTTGGTTTCGGAAGGCAGGATACTTTTGCTAGCTCAGCAGGTTGAGAGCGTGTTGCCGGCGGCTGAGGCGCGAGCCTGTAGACTGCGGCAGTCGGTGCTCAAGGCGGTGTTTTATGGGAGACTTGTGACGAGTAAATGAAATGCGTTATGCTTATTTTTAAAAAGTATAACGAATATGAGGCCAATATGATGAATGTCAC
Source organism: uncultured Anaerolineae bacterium (assembly GCA_903854805.1). The sequence goes on along the minus strand of CAINXK010000593.1, from coordinate 326 downwards.
GGTTTCCCAAAAATGCACCAGGCCGCGCAAGATCGAAAATTGCATCCCCTTGTTTCCGAAAATTGAAAGCGTCATTTTCTTACCGGAATACATTATAATTTCATGTTGCAATTTTCCTATCATGCCCTACACCAAGGAGTACCTGATGCCAGAAATAACTTCTGCCGAAAAGAATGGACACATTCGCCACACGGTCACGATCGAGTCCGATGAAAAGATCATGCTCTGCCGCTGCTATAAGTCCGAAAAATTTCCTATCTGCGATATCTCCCATGCTAAGTGCGAGGGCGAAGTCGGTCCCGTCATCGTTCAGGTTGTACAGGCTG
>CAINXK010000592.1 GCA_903854805.1 uncultured Anaerolineae bacterium | reverse complement strand
GGTGGAGTTGGTCTGCGCCGTGGGCGTCGCCACCCCGATGATATTTGGGTGGGAGAAGCACTCGATTTTTGGCGCGTGGAAGCTGTTATCCCCAATACTTTAATGCGTTTGCGGGCCGAAATGAAGCTTCCAGGTAAAGCCTGGTTGGAATTTCAAGCTACTCCCCAGGAAAATGGGCAGACACTTCTAACCACCAGCGCTTATTTCGATTCACATGGGCTGTCAGGTTTCCTATACTGGTATGCCATGTGGCCTTTTCATAAGTTTATTTTTGACGGTATGACCCGCGAGATTGCAGAGCGTGCCCAGGCGATTTATGCAGCCGAGCATGGCAGATCCAGCCCGCAGCGCAGTTAGCCAGCTGGCTGGATTTCATCCATCAGGCTTTTGATACATTCAGTTGGATCTCCGGGAGAATAATGCCTCAAATCATCCTCGTCACCGGCGCTACCGGGTACATTGCCAGCCACCTGATCCCGCGCTTGCTTGCGGAAGGCTATCAGGTTCGCTGTCTGGTACGCAACCCTGCGCGCCTGCGGGGACGGGCATGGTACCCAAAAGTTGAGGTTGTGATCGGGGACGTGACCCAGGCGGCCACGCTGCCCGATGCCATGCAAGCTGTCAGTGCCGCTTATTATCTGATCCATAACATGTCGGCCGGGATTGATTACCATTCCCAGGATGTGATATCAGCGCATAATTTCGCACAGGCCGCCAGTCAGGCGGGTGTGGAGCACATTATATATCTGGGTGGGCTGGCTGATCAGGATGAACCGCATCTTAGTATGCACATGCGGTCTCGCATCGAGAGTGGTGTGGCTTTGCGTGAGGCCGGTGTGCCGGTGACCGAATTTCGGGCGGGTGTGATTGTCGGTCCTGGTTCGGTTTCTTTTGAAATGATCCGTTATTTTGTCGAACAATTCCCACTGATGGTTGGTCCCATCTGGTTGCGTAATCGATCCCAGCCGATCGCCGCGACAAATGTGTTGGATTTCCTGGTCGCGGCGATCACTATTCCGGAGGCGCGCGGCAAGATCATTGAGCTCGGCAGCCTGGAAAAATATACGTATCTGGATGTGATCCAGTCTTATGCTGATGTGCGCGGGCTTAAGCGTTTGCCTGTACTGCTGCCCTATGTGCCTGTGTGGTTGATGGTCTTTTTGATTGATTTGTTGACGCCCGTTGCGCGCTTATATGCTACTCCGCTGGTACTGGGACTTAAAAACGATAGTCTGGTTCTCGACCGGTCACTGCTCAGTATCTTCCCTGAGATCGAGCTTCTGGATTATCCAGCTGCGGTCCGGCGCGCCCTGGCAGATACACACCCGGCCAAGGTCGAGCGTATCTGGCTCGATCTGGATCGTGATGTGCTCGAAGCCAAACATGAAGGCATGTTTATTGATTACCGCCGCATTAAACTGCGCGCGCCAACCAATATCGTTTTCGGCGCTCTTCAGAAAATGGCCAGCGCCCACCAGCGCATTGGGTTGGTGAGCCGGTTCAAACTTGATTTTCAGGATGTAGATATCTTGCGCTTGAAGGTTGACCAAAAAATCCCAGGTGAAGCATGGCTGGAGTGGAAATTGACGCCGCGCGCGGGCGGCACCCTGCTGGAGCAAACCGTTTTCTTCGCCCCCAAGGGTCTGCCGGGTTTCCTGGCCTGGTATTTTTTGAGACCTTTTCACAGCTGGATCTTTGATAAACTCATTCGAAGGTTGGAAGTCCAGGAATGAAAACTTCGCTTTTTTTATTCATTGTCATTCTCGTGGGTGCCTCGGCTGTCCTGGCAGTGGCTTTCTTTGCGCCCATACCCGTCCCGTATTATCAGGATTTCTCGGTAATGTATTTCACCGACAAGGGTTTGATCAACGGGATCCACATTTATGACTATCAGGCGCAGTTGACTTTTATCAAAACATTGACCCCGCCAGGGTTCAGCTTTCACCCTTATCCCTATCCACCCTGGTATGCGTTGGCGACGCTATTGCTCGGTTACCTGCCCATTCAGGTCGCTGCGCGAGTCTGGTTTTTCCTGAATCTCGGCATGTTATGTTTAGCGGCCTGGTTGTTAATGCCCGGTTGGAAGCCTACCCGGCGCATTTTGGGGGTATTAGCTGCCAGCCTGTTTATTCCAGCTTTTGGGCTGCTGGTGGTGGGGCAGTATTCGGCGCCGGTCTTATTGGGGGTGGCTCTGTTTTTGGTTGCTGCCAGGCGTAAAAACGCCGCCTGGCTGGCCGCTGGGCTGTTGTTGATGACCTTCAAACCCCATATTGGTGGCCTGCTCTTTCTGGCTGGCTTTGGCTGGCTAGTTCTGGATAGAACATCTTTTTCGCGGCGTGCGCTCTGGTTGAGCCTGGCAGGCGGGCTGCTCCTGCTGGTGCTGGGCTTTCTGGCCGACCCGGCCTGGCCGCTGACTTATCTTCAATCATTGGGCCGCTACCGGGATATTCCAGGTGTGCAAACCTGTGGATTATGCGTCAGTCTCTCTGTGACCCTGGTCAGATTGGTGGCTGGGCAGCCCAGCACCCTGGCTGCGGCGGGGGTCAGCCTGGCGCTGGCCCTATTGGCGGGTTGGCTGTTAATAGGTCGTTTACGCGGCCGCCTGAAAGATCCGGGAGTGTTGCTGGCCAGCGTGGCCGTTCTGACCTTGTTGCTTGACCCCTATTTACTCAATTACGACTATATCCTGCTGCTTGTGCCGCTCTTCTGGCTTGCCCCGCGCACCATCTGG
>CAINXK010000591.1 GCA_903854805.1 uncultured Anaerolineae bacterium | reverse complement strand
TTTTCCGCGTACATCCGCGAAAATCCGCGTCCAATTGGGGTTCCCTGCGGGCTTAACGGTAAAAGCTTGGAAACCACGTTGGTGATAAAGATATAAAAAAGCAACTTATGCGGTATTGCCTTAACTTGTATTTAACCCACACTTCAAAATGCTTGCAGGTAAAAAAATATGCTATAATAATAGAAATCCCAGAACGGTAAAATTTGATCCCGGTTGTTTTGGGGCCTTGCCGGGCAAAAACAATTCCTTAATGCAAATTTCCCTTGTCTCCAAAAAGTAAATATTTTTCTACCTCATAGCTTGAGGTAGGTATTTTCTTTTCCACCCAACCTCCCCCCCATTATTACTCACTGAATAGAGAAAACCACATGATGAATATACTGGAACTAGAAAGCAAGCCTCTGGCTGAACTGCGTTTGATGGCAGCCAGGGATTTCGGAATCCAAAACGCCGCTCGCATGAAAAAAGAAGCCCTGGTGCTGCGTTTGCGGCAGGAAGAAGCGGCCCGCGAGGGTCTCGAAATCCGTGGTGGTATTCTCGAAATTATGGATGAGGGCATCGGTTTTTTGCGCTCAGCCCGTTATAGCATCGGGGAGGATGATGTATACGTCTCTCAGGCGCAGCTGCGCCGCTACGACTTACGCTCCGGAGATCTGATCCTGGGCCATGCCCGGGCTCCACGTGAATCAGAACGACATTGGGGTTTACTGAAGGTGGAAAGTGTGAATGGGGTTGATCCAGATGAAGCCCGCCGCCGGCCCCGATTTGAGAACCTGACCCCAATTTTTCCCGATACCCGTTTTGACCTGGAAACCAAAGGCGACATCCTGGCGACCCGCATGATCAACCTGATCGCGCCGATCGGACGCGGGCAGCGTGGGCTGATCGTTTCGCCGCCAAAGGCCGGCAAGACCACCATTCTAAAGCAAATTGCCAACGCGATTTCGACCCAATATCCGGATGTACATTTAATGGTAGCCCTGATCGGCGAACGCCCGGAAGAAGTCACCGATATGGATCGCTCGGTGGATGCCGAAGTGATCGCCTCGACTTTCGATGAACCGGTCACCTCGCATGTGCGTACCGCAGAAATTGCGCTGGAACGCGCCAAACGCATCGTTGAAATTGGCCGGCATGTGGTCATCCTGATGGATTCGATCACACGCCTGGCACGCGCCTACAACCTGACTGTCAATCCTTCAGGGCGCACATTGAGCGGTGGTATGGACCCCTCGGCGTTATACCCGCCCAAGCATTTCTTTGGTGCGGCGCGCAACCTGGAAGAAGGCGGCTCGTTGACCATCATCGCGACTTGCCTGGTGGATACGGGTTCGCGCCTGGATGATGTTGTTTATGAAGAATTCAAAGGCACCGGCAACATGGAGCTGCATCTCTCGCGCAAGCTGCAGGAGCGCCGCACCTTCCCGGCAGTCGATATGGAACGTTCATCCACGCGGCGTGAAGAACTGCTGCTTGGGCCAGATATTTTGCAACGTGTTTGGACGATGCGCCGCATGTACTCGCAGATGACTTCCAATCCGCCTTCCGGGGCTGGGATGGATCAGTCGGTGGCTACCGAAGCGATTATCAACCGCATGGCGAAGACCCGCAATAATATGGAATTCCTGGAGAGGCTGACCGACAGCATGTAAGCGCTGAGCGTTTATACTCACCTGGGCAGCCCTGGTGTGCCTGCGTATTACCTGACGGGTATGCGGGTATAGGCGATACCCCAGCCCCTTGCCCCCAAATAATGACATAAAATGTTATTATTTGGCCGAGGGACGCTTCAACATCCACTCCCCAAAAAATGGGAAGTGGTGCGAAAGAGCTTTTTGCAGGTGCAAACTATCGATTTGTAATCGCCTGAGCAGCAGTACCAGGATGGTTAAGTGCTGGAACGAAGAGCCCGTGAGTGTGAATACGTGCCTGCTGTAGAACGTGTTGGTTGTGCGCTGGTTGATCAGGTAGCCTGGCTTTCAGCGCGTCTCAATTTCGGCATTCGCAAGAAAATCGTATGGCTGAACACTGGGAGTAGATAGGATTTCTGGTCAGCTCCCGGTCATTTACTTATAGGGTTGAAAAAATGAAACCATCGCGTACATTTAACCTGATCAGTTGGGTAATTACCGCGCTTGTTGTAGTGGCAGCGGCTGTGTTCGCTTTTTTGCGGCTGCAGTCGGGGCAATTCGGTGCTGTGGTTGTGCCCCCGACCGCGATAACGCTGGCGGCTGGGGCTGTGCCAACGACGCAGATCGCCGTAAACAGCCTGCCGGGCAGCAATCTTTCGATCTTATCCCTGCCGGCGATTGGGCGCGGTCTTAAACTGAAGACAGATATCCCTGAGCGCCCGCGTTATGCGGTTTCTGAGCATACCGTGGCGCGTGGTGATTCGGTCTTTGCCATTTCGAAGGAATTTAGTATCAAGCCGGATACCCTGCTGTGGGCTAATTACGATGTCTTGAATGACAGCCCGGATAGCATCCGGCCCGGACAGGAATTGAATGTGCCGCCCACCGATGGCATTCTTTATACCTGGAAGGAAGGCGATAAACTGGCGGCGATCGTTGGGCAATACAAGGCCAGGCTGGACGATGTCTTAAACTGGCCGGGCAACGACATCGATCTGACCAACCCGAGCTTTAAGGCTGGTCAGATGGTCATGATCCCGGGCGGGTCGCGTGAATACAAGCAGTGGCTGATCCCAACCATCGCGCGCGGCAAGTCGGGTACGACGGGTGTGGCAGGTTCGGCCTGCGGTGGTGGTCCGGTGGGCAGCGGTGCGTTTATCTGGCCGGCTGGCAATCATTTCCTTTCTGGGAATGATTATTATGCGGGGCATCTGGGTATTGATATTGCGGCGGGTGAGGGTGCGCCCGTTTATGCGGCGGATGCGGGTGTGGTGGTCAGGGCTGCCAGCGGTTATAACGGTGGTTATGGAAATGTGGTTATGATCGATCATGGTAATGGGTATGCCAGCCTGTATGGCCACTTAAGCCAGATCAATGTAGCTGTTTGCCAGGGAGTTGGCGCCGGGACTGTGATTGGCGCTTCTGGAAATACTGGTAACTCGTTTGGGGCGCATCTGCATTTTGAAGTGCGCTCGGGCGGTGGTTTCATCAATCCCTGGAGCGTTTTGGGTCAATAATCTATGGACTATGCTGAACTTGAAGCCGCCCTGCGTGAATTTGCGTTGGGCGGTTTACGTTTTTTCCCTTCAATTGGCTCCAGCAATGACGAGGCCCTGGCCTGGGCGGTCACGGGTGCGCGCGATTCTGCGCTGGTGGTGGCGGATGAACAGAGCAGTGGGCGCGGGCGTGATGGGCGCAGGTGGTATACGCCGGCCGGTTGTGGCCTGGCTTTTAGCCTGGTGCTGCGCCCCAATGCGTTAGAGCGCGCAAACTTTGGCAGATTTTCGGGGTTGGGGGCGCTGGCGCTTTTGGGTGCCTTGCGGCGGCGCGGGTTGGATGCGCAGATTAAGTGGCCCAATGATGTCTTGATCCGGCGCAAAAAGGTGGCGGGGATCCTGGTGGAGGCGGTTTGGACGGGCGCACAGGTGGATAGCCTGGTACTGGGTATGGGTGTCAATGTCAGCCGCGCGGCTGTGCCGCCCGAGGCGTTGTTGAATTTTCCGGCCACTAGTGTTGAGGCCGAGATGGGTATGGAAGTTGGGCGGGTTGAGCTGCTGCGCGATTTGCTGGATGAGCTTGGCAGGCTGCGCCCGCGCCTGGCTTCGGATGATTTTCTGTCTGCCTGGCAGGCGGCGCTGGCTTTTCGGGGTGAGAAGGTGCTGCTCTGGCAGGGTACGCTGCTGCCGGTGCAGGTGGAACTGCTGGGATTGGAGCCGGATGGCAGTTTGCGGGTGCTGACTGCGAGCGGGGAGCTGCGTTCGATTCATTTTGGCGAGGTGCATCTGCGCCCTGGCTGATAGATGAACCACTCCGTGATAGCTGAGGGCAGGGGGTAGATGGTGGCTGAACTTACTCAGGCGGGCTTTGTGATAAAAAGTACTTATTTTTTCGCTTGCAATTTAATAAGTTTTTGCTATACTTATGACTATCCTATATTTACTACCTGATTAGTCTGATATAAACAGGGTGCATTTGGCCAGAAATTGTATGGATTGTTTCAGACGGGAGGCTGGACGCCAGAACTGCAAATGAATGGGTAGTGAATAAGGCTAAATCGGGATTTATTTTAATGAGTTAGCGTACGTTAATTAATCTTATCGGTCCAACCAAAACGAAAGAGGAGATAATTTTTATGAATCGCAAAGTCTTTAATCTGCTTTCCATTGTAATGATGCTGTCACTGGCGTTTTCGGCGGTTTCGCCGGTCTATGCCGGGCCCAACACGGACGAAAAAGCAGGTTCTGGTACCGGGCAACAGGTGGATGAAAGCCCGAACGGGGTTTATATTGTTCAAATGCTGCACGCACCCGCAGTTTCTTATGATGGTGATCTTGAAGGTTTTAGCGCCACCAAGCCTGCGGATGGTGAAAAGGTTGACCCTCGCAACCCGAATGTTGCCAATTATGTGGCGCACCTGGAAGACGAGCATGATGATGCGCTCGGCAAGGTGGACGGTGGCGAGAAGTTGTATGACTATGGCTACAGCTTCAACGGTTTCGCAGCCAAAATGAGCCTGGATAGTGCCCAGAAGCTGGCCAGTGTGGCCGGCGTTTTGAAGGTCAGCCCAGATTCAATCCAGAGCATTGACACTTCCTCCACACCCACCTTCCTGGGCCTGGATGCGAAAAAGGGCTTATGGAACCAGCTGGAAGGTGTTGGCCATGCGGGTGAGGGTGTCGTGATTGGCATCATTGACTCGGGTATCTGGCCCGAGAGCCTGAGCTTTGCCGACCGGGTGGATGCGCGCGGCAACTGGACCAATAGCACAAAGCGTGGGACCGAATTGAAGTATAAGGCTCCCCGCAATTGGACTGCCGCGTGTAACCTGGATAACGCGCAGTGCAACCTGAAATTGATCGGCGCGCAATATTTCAACGCCGCCTGGGGTGGTAATGCCGCCATTGCAGCCTCGCGACCGTGGGAATATCTTTCGGCACGTGACTATAACGGCCATGGAACGCATACTTCCTCCACTTCCGGTGGAAATAACAATGTAATCGCCACCGGTCCGGCCGCGGCTTTTGGTAAGATCAGCGGTATCGCACCGCATGCTTATATTTCAATGTATAAGGCGCTCTGGTCTACGCAGGATGGTTCGACTGCCAGTGGTTTTACTTCTGACCTGGTGCAGGCGATCGATCAGGCCGTGGCAGACGGGGTGGATGTGATTAACTACTCAGTCAGCGGCTCCAGCACCAATTTCCTGGACCCGGTTCAAGTGGCTTTCCTGAACGCGGCGGATGCGGGCGTGTTTGTGTCTGCTTCGGCCGGAAACAGCGGCCCGACCGTGGGCACAGTGGCGCATCCGGGACCCTGGGTGACGACGGTGGCAGCCGGTACGCATAATCGCAACAGCACCGGATCGGTAACCCTGGGTGCAGCCACCTACAGCGGCGCTTCCCTGGCCTCGGCAGTCAGCGCGCCCTTGATCGATTCGATTGCGGCTGGTGCGGCTGGCGCGAGCGCTGCAGCGGTCAGCCTGTGTTTTTCAAAGGCGACCAACGGTGGAACGTTTGCGTTGGATCCGGCCCTGGTTGCTGGCAAGATTGTGGTTTGTGATCGCGGATCGAATGCGCGTGTTGACAAGAGTCTGGCCGTCCAAGAAGCCGGCGGCGTGGGTATGATCCTGTTGAACACCAGTGTCAACTCATTAAATGCAGATTTCCATTATGTGCCTACCGTTCACTTACAGTCCACAGATCGCGCGGCGGTTAAAGCTTATGCGGCCGGTGCAGGTGCGACGGCGAGCATTAAGGCGGCTGTTTTCACCTTTACTGACCCGGCTCCATTTACGGCTTCGTTCTCTTCGCGCGGACCGCTGGCGGCTGGTGGCGGCGATCTGCTCAAACCGGATGTGATTGCTCCGGGGCAGGATATTTTAGCGGCAGTTTCTCCTTCTGTGGCTGGTCGTGATTTCGATCTGCTGAGCGGCACTTCCATGTCGGCTCCGCATGTGGCCGGGATTGCTGCCCTGTTGAAGGATCTGCATCCCAAATGGTCACCGATGATGATTAAGTCGGCCCTGATGACCTCGGCCTACGATGTTTTGGATGGTCCCAACACCAACCCACTGGTGATCTTCCGCCAGGGTGCCGGTCATATCCGGCCCAATGGCGCGGCTGACCCGGGCCTGGTGTATAACTCCGGATTTAATGATTGGCTGGCTTTCCTGTGCGGCGCTACCAGCAATATCAGCCCGGCATACTGCAGCAGCCTGTCTGGCGCGGGTTACTCTCTCGACCCGAGTGACATGAACGTTGCTTCGATCGCCATTGGCGATATGGCTGGTATGCAAACCATCAAGCGCACAGTCACCAACGTCGGTGAAAAAGAGAAGTACAACTTCTCTTATACCGGTCTGGCTGGTCTGACTGTTGTGCCAAGTGCCAGCTCGATCACGCTTGAAAAGGATCAGAGCAAGAGTTTTAGTGTGACCTTTACCACCAACGGTGCGGCATTGAACACGTATGCCGGTGGTTATATTACCTGGACCGGCAGCAAGGGCCATGTCGTTCGCATCCCGGTTGTCATTCGCCCGGTGGCGATGGCAGCTCCGGCGCTGGTTTCTGGCAGCGGCGCAGCCATTAGTTACAATGTAACCTTCGGTTATAGCGGTGCGTTTGCGGCTGAAGCTCGCGGGCTGGTGCCAGCCACCACCTTCAGCGGTTCGGTTTCAGATAACGAATCGCTTGGTTATAATGTGGTTGTGCCGGCAGGTTCGACGTATGCGCGCTTCTCGCTCTTTGATGATGCCGCAACGGCCGGCAGCGATATCGATTTGCGGGTTTTCCTGGGCAGCACGCTGGTTGGTTCTAGCGGTGGTGGCACTTCAGATGAAGAAGTCAACCTGAGAAATCCGGCTGCGGGAACTTACACCGTGGTTGTAGATGGGTTTGCTACTTCGAATCCATCCGACTTTACGTTGTTTGCCTGGGTATTGGGCAGCACGGCGGATGGCAGTATGAGTGTCTCGGCTCCCAGTGCGGCTACTGTCGGCAGTCTCGGTGCGATCAACCTGAGCTTTAGCGGTCTGGCTCCGGCTACCCGTTACCTGGGCAGTGTTGCGTACAGCGGCATTGCCGGCTTACCCAACCCGACGATTGTGCGGATTGATACGCCTTAATTTGAAAAGTTCAAAATAACAAATGTATTTACTCACGGGGTGCCAGTTTTAGGCGATAACCTATCCCCCCGGCCCCCTTCCCGAAAACGGGAAGGGGGTGAAAGAGGGTTTTTTGTGGAGTTTTGCGCCCGTTCCTGGCGCAAAAACTCCACTGACGGGGCAAACCGGCGATTATTATTCGCCTGAGCGGCAGAACCAGGATGGTTATGTGCTAGAACGCAGAGCTGGTGAGTAAGTATCAATAAATCTAACAAAGCGTGCTGGCCGTTTTTTTGCCAGCACGTTTTGTTAACCTGAAGATTGGGTCCGGCGCAAAAACTCCACTGGCGGTCTGGTCTTGTCCCTCCCCCGATTTCGGCCCGCGTACTTTGCGGAGCGCAATCGGGGGAGGTTAGGAGGGGGCCTGCCATTGAACTGCTGCGCCATGAACTCACTCCCGCTGAACAGAAACTCTGGGCCTATCTGCGCAGCGACAAACTCAACGGCGTCAACTTTTGAGCGGCAGAACCAGGCTGGTAAGCCCAAAGAGCGAGAACGCAGAGCTGGTGAGAATATGCGCGGGCGGTGCCAGTTTTAGGTGATAACCTATCCCCCCTGGCCCCCTTCCCGAAAACGGGAAGGGGGAGAAAGAGGGTTTTTTTGTGGAGTTTTGCGCCAGGAGCCGGCGCAAAAACTCCACTGGCGGGGCAAACCAGCGATTATGAATCGCCTGAGCGGCAGAACCAGGATGGT
>CAINXK010000590.1 GCA_903854805.1 uncultured Anaerolineae bacterium | reverse complement strand
GAACTCTTCCGCGCGGTGCGGGCCACTGCCAGGGGTGAAACTGTCCTGGCCTCATCTGTAGCGGCCCGGCTGATGGGAAAGGTTCGTTCTGGAGGCGATGAAATGCTGAGCGCCCGCGAGATTGAAGTGCTGCTGCTGGTGGCGCGCGGTGCCACCAATCAGGAAATCGCCGAAAACCTGTATATCAGTAAAGCCACGGTCAAATCACATCTCATCCAAATCTGTAACAAGCTCGGCGTCTCAGATCGCACCTCCGCCGTCACCACTGCCCTGGAGCGGGGGGTTTTCCGCCTGTCCTGAGCATCCCTGGTAAATTCACCTATCTTCGATAATCTACCTACAAAGGTCAAATCGGATGTCGTTCGAAATACAGTTTCTTACCCTTCAAAGTCACAAATACGGAGCAAAAAACCAAACAATATCCACCTCCTTCCTGAAATTGGGCTAAAATGTGCATCTACAACTGAATTTCTTTGGACAACCGACCGCCAATCCTCCCTATAATTTCCATGAGACGGTTCTCAAAATATAGCCAGTCTGGCGGCTGCAAAAAAGCAGACGAAGGCTGAAAAGCTGACCATGGTCGAGGATGAGAGCTTTGTTTATAGCGGGCTATACCACTGTTGGGTCTCCATAAGGAATTGCCTGGACATATTTGGGAGCAGAGCGAATCTGACATGATGCAATGAAGATAACGATCCTGACCCAAGGCTCGCGCGGTGATGTACAGCCATATGTCGCTCTTGGTGTGGGTTTAAAAAACGTCGGATATCAAGTTTGCATGCCTGCGAGCGAGATCTTCCGCCAACTGATCTGCGGTGCCGGGCTCGATTTCATTCCCATACATGGTTTTGATCCGCAGGAATTTATTCGTACTCCTGAAATCCAAACGGCTGTGCGTCAGGGTGGACAGTTAAAGATACTTACATCCCTCCTGCGCAAAGCTGGACCGTTGTTGGAAGGCTTGTTTGACGAATATTGGCGTACCAGCGCTGGTGCGGATCTCCTGATCGCCTCCTCGCTGCTCTTTGGTATCCCCGATTGCGCTGAAAAGCGTGGTATTCCGCTTATTCAGGCCCCGATCCATGCCCTGCTCGCTCCCACACGCGCTTTCCCGTCCGCCTTTTTGGCCCCCTGGGGCGCGCACGAGAACCTTCTTGTCAATCCAGTCACGCACAGAATTATCCAGTTTGCTTTTTGGAGCCTCTGTCGCGCAGCGCTCAACCGCTGGCGGTTGAAAATGGGTATGTCTCGCATCGACGACTACTTTCAGCACATGCATGAACGTAACGATCCTACGATATACGGTTTCAGCCCGAGCGTTTTGCCCACACCTATGGATTGGCCATCAAATCACCGCGTTACTGGTTATTGGTTTCTGGAACCAGCCTCTGGCTGGCAGCCACCTCGCGAGCTAATCCAATTTCTTAAAAGTGGACCGCCTCCTGTTTACGTGGGATTCGGCAGCATGGATATCCAAGACTCGGCGCGCATGACTCGTCTTGTAGTTGATGCCCTGGACGCAAGCGGACAGCGCGGTGTGTTGGCCTCTGGTTGGGGTGATCTGCAATCAGAAGCGCTTCCAGAAACGATATTCCCCATCCGTGAGATTCCTCACAGTTGGCTATTTCCGCAGATGGCAGCCCTCGTCCATCATGGCGGTATGGGTACCACCGCCGCCGGGCTGCGTGCGGGTATTCCAGCCGTCATCATTCCTCTGGGGGGAGACCAACCTTTCTGGGCCGATCGCCTCCAGCGACTTGGTGTTGGTATCCATTCTGCAAGTTTCTTCAAGACATCTGCCGCGCGCCTCGCGGCTGATATCACTCGTGCACTCAGCGATCCATTTCTTTGCGCCAGGGCTGTTGTGCTCGGAAAAAAAATCTGTACTGAACACGGTGTTGATCGGGCCGTGGGATTAATCCAAAATTATCAAGAATTGATTAATTCGTCCACCAGATTCCCGAAAATGTGACAAGCTCGCTGACTACAATTAATTGATCTTGGCCGATCGGTCGTCACCCCTTCCCTATTCTTTCGGAAGGACCACCTTCCGCAGTGTCTTTGGGTATCAAAGACCCCTGCGCAGGTGGTCGCTTTTTGCTTTCTGGCCCCGATCTCTGCCCGGGCTAACCAATTCTACCAACCAGGAGAATGTAATAGGATCAACGAAATCGCCATCGAATGTATTGTCACCTGCGAACCGTGGAACTATGGTTCCTTTTCAGATATTACCAATTTCGGACCGACCACCCAGCACGAATATTAATACCAGATTGTGATGCGTGATGTTTGGTTTCGCTAGATGATCCCGAATACTGGGAGGTGCAGGTTCGCTACGTGATTTTGATACATTATTTCATCAATTTATTAACGTTTTCGGAGTAATGAAGTATCATTAATTTAAGTTCATCTGCAGGCTCGGTTTCTCAAACAAGCAGCCGCCAACACTAATCCAACCAATTTGTTTTAAAAATTTCCTATGAACATCATCCACGCGCATTATTCACCCGCTGAGCCCGGCCTGTTCTTTTGGGCAGAAACCCCCGATGCCACCGTTTTGACCCCCTCACGTGGACGTGTGGCAAAGAACCCAAAACCAAAAGACCATCCGTTTTGTGTTGTGCCAAACTTACCCGGCGAAAGACGCAAACTGACATTACGTTTGCCCGCAGTCCGGGGTATTCCATTGCCTTCGCCGATGCTTGTGCACAATTGGGAAATCGACACCGAAAATCCGGCGCTGGCCCCCTTTTTGGTGGATGGAATCTTTTTGCCGCCCGAAAAAGCGCTCAGCACTTTATTTGCCTTTGGCACGCCCGAATCTGATTCAAGCGCACAATTTGCCCCGTCTGCGACCCTCCGTTACTGGAGCATGGTCGCATCCCTGGTATTGGAGACCCTTTCCACGCATAAACTGGTACCGGTAATGGTTGGAGCTGATGCCTGTTGGCTGCCGGTGTTGGACTCTCCCAAGGATGCGACCAGAATAGTGCAACTTATCGGCGCCATGCCTGCGATCTGCCGCGCTGAAATCCCTGAGATATCTCCCAAAGTCCTATTGAGTAGTTTTCTTAACACCTTCTGTGACTCGCTTGCGCGCGCCTGGGGCAAACCTGCTGCCCCGAAGTTCTCTCGCAGCGATGACGCCCCCGCCTACAGTTGGCTGGTATCCTTATTTCGCGAAAATCCGATCACGATACTTCCCCCCAACCAAATGCGTGCGTTGGTTTCCAGTCAGCGCGCCTGGATGCGCAATCTACACGTTGCTGGGGATGCTGCTTTTCGGATTGCCTTCAGGTTGGAATCGCCCGCTTTGCAAAACGAACCCTGGAGGTTGCATTATCTGATTCAGGCCAAGGACGACCCAAGTTTAATGATCCCGGCAGAGGAAGTCTGGAAAAAGACCAAGGGCGTGCTCACCCATCTCGGTCACCGTTTTGAACAGCCCCAGGAAAAACTTCTGGCCGGATTGGGGTACGCGGCCAGACTATTTTCGCCTATCACTGAGAGCCTGAGAAGCAAGCTCCCCACCGAGCTGGCTGTGGATACAGGCGTGGCGTATACTTTCTTGCGCGAAACCGCCCCGCTGTTGGAAGGCGCAGGCTTTGGAATTCTCGTGCCCCCGTGGTGGAACAAGAAAGGTGCCAGGCTGGGCGTTAAAGTTAAGCTGAAATCCAAAAATGAGCAGGCCGCGCCAGGCCGGATGACGATGGAAAACCTGGTTAATTACCAGTGGAAACTTTCGCTCGGTGAAACGGAGCTAACCGAAGCTGAGTTCAAGATACTGGCAAAATTAAAATCGCCTTTGGTACAGATCCGTGGACAGTGGGTGACGTTGGATGCTGAACAGATCGAAGCTGCGATTAAATTCTGGGATAGGAAGCAGCTTGAAGGTGAGATCAGCCTGCTCGAAGCGATGCGGCTGGGAATGGGCGGAGAAACATCAGCGGGCGGGCTGCCGATTGAATCGGTGGATTCGGAAGGCTGGTTGTCAGAGTGGCTGGAACGATTCTCGCAGTCGGAAAAGCTGGAAGAATTACCACAACCTGAAGGACTGATCGCCCAACTGCGTCCATACCAAAAATATGGCTATTCGTGGCTGACATTTTTGCGTCGCTGGGGGTTGGGCGCGTGCCTGGCAGACGACATGGGGCTGGGAAAGACCATTCAGACGATTTCGCTGCTGCTCCATGAAAAAGAAGGACGGACACAAAGCTCTGCCCCGGCCTTGCTGATTGCGCCCACTTCGGTGGTAACCAACTGGGAGCGAGAAATTGGCAAATTTGCGCCTGGGTTGCAAACCTACATTCATCGGGGTGCAGACCGGCTAAAGGGAAGTGATTTCCGCGAAGCGATCAAAGACAATGATGTGGTCCTGACCAGTTATCCGGTGGCGCGCCTGGATGCTGAATCGATCCAATCCATCAAATGGTTGGCAGTAATCCTGGACGAAGCGCAGAATATTAAGAATCCAGACACCAAGCAGACTCAGGCCATCCGCAAGATTGATGCCGAATTCCGAATTGCGCTGACCGGCACGCCAGTGGAGAACAGGCTTTCGGAGTTGTGGTCGATCATGCACTTCCTGAACCCTGGCTATCTGGGGGCGCGTAAGGCTTTCCGCGAGAATTTTGCCTTGCCAATTGAGCGTTACCACGACCAAGCGGCGCTGGCGCAGTTGAAACAGTTGACTACGCCCTTCATTTTGCGACGCGTCAAAACAGATCCGCGTGTGATTACCGATTTGCCCGAAAAAGTAGAAACCAAGGTCTACTGTACGCTAACCGAGGAACAGGCCACACTGTATGAAGCCGTAGTGCAAAATGGCATGAAACGGATTGAGGAAGAAGATGGGATGCAGCGGCGTGGGTTGGTGCTGAGTATGCTGATGCAGTTGAAGCAGATTTGCAACCATCCGGTCCAGTATTTGCATCAGACGGGTAGGGGCGGCTCGGACGTTGCATTGGATAATCGCAGTGGAAAACTGGAGCGGCTGGGCGAATTGCTGGAAGAAATGTTGGCAGAGGGCGACCGGGCATTGATTTTTACGCAGTTCGCTGAAATGGGCCAGATGTTGGCCGACTACTTGCCGAGGGCATTTGGCTCGGCGACTCAGTTTTTGCACGGTGGCACATCCACGAAGGCTCGCGACCAAATGGTGAAGCGTTTTCAGGAAGATGAGCATGCCCCGCCGGTGTTTATTCTGTCACTCAAGGCGGGCGGGACGGGTTTGAACCTGACCCGCGCCAATCACGTATTTCATTTTGACCGCTGGTGGAACCCGGCTGTTGAAGACCAGGCCACTGACCGGGCTTTTCGTATCGGGCAGAAACAGAATGTGCAGGTGCATAAATTCGTTACCACGGGTACATTAGAAGAGATGATTGATGACATGATTGAGTCGAAGAAGGGTCTGGCGCAAGCGGTGGTGGGTTCGGGCGAAAATTGGATTACTGAGATGAGTACCGATGAATTGCGGAAAGCCGTCAATTTGCGCAGATAACGTTTTTTGAACCATAAGAGCGCAAAGCAGAACGGTTTTCTTTGCTCTCTCGGGGTTCGCTATTCCGGTTTTGAGCGAGGCAAAAATGTCCTGGCGAGATTATGACGATTACTACAAACCAAGCAAACCCAAAGTAGCCGAGGGTGGTATTAAGGCTCGCAGTCAACGTGGGGCGTTTGCCAAAAGCTGGTGGGCAGAGCGCTGGATTGCTGCACTGGAGCGGCTGGTTGATTCTGGGCGGCTGACACGTGGGCGCAGTTATGCCCGCAAAGGCCAAGTGCTTTCGATTGAAGAAACCAAAGACGGGATCGCGGCACGGGTGCAAGGGTCGCGCAGTACGCCGTACAAAATAAAAATCCAGATTGCGCCGTTGAGCGATGTTCAATGGGATAAAGTAATTGATGCCCTGGCTGAGCAAGCTATTTTCACTGCGCAACTCCTGGCGGGTGAAATGCCACAGGAGATTGAACAAGCCTTTGAAGCGGCGAAAGTCAGTCTGTTCCCCTCGCGGCGTGATGATTTAAAAACAGACTGCTCCTGCCCTGATTATGCTAATCCATGCAAGCATGTTGCGGCGACTCACTATATTCTCGGCGAAAGCTTCGACGAAGACCCGTTTTTGATTTTTCGGCTGCGAGGCAGGACTCAGGAACAGGTGCTGGCGGCACTCCGTCAACGCCGCGCCGGTGAAATGGAGTTTGCGGAAGAAGTGCTGGAAGAACCCGAAACCGTGATCCCGCTGGATGAGCAGATGACGCATTTTTGGGATCTATCAGCTCCCCTGGAAGGATTCTCTGTTTCGATTCGGCCACCCGCGATCGAAATGCCTCTGCTCAAGCGCTTGGGTGAAGCGAGTTTCGTTCCCGCGCCGGGGCTGGAGTCATTGCTGAGGAGTGCATATCAAATTATCAGCAAAAAAGCGATTGAAGCGGCCTATCGGGAAAATGATGACGCGAAATAATTAACTGAGTTGAAGTGCAAACAATAAACGCCCCTTGCTGTTAATATTTGGCCGGTATCCGATCATAATTAAATTGCAGGTTGAGCCAAAATTCCGAGCTGGTGCCAGAAGCTTCGGCAAAAAGGAAGGTGCTTTCTGGTGAAATTCCTTGCTTGCCGCGCACAATTATATCGTGCAGATATGCCAACGCCACACCATAGCCGTAGAGAAACAAGTCCATCTGTTGGGCGCTGCGCTGCGGAATTAAGACGCCGATAATCGTTTGCGAAACCCGCAGGATTTGTTTGGCAACATCGCGGACATGTACCGCACCGTGATCTGAATAGAAGGCGGGATGCCCCGCTGCATTTTGCAGGAACAATGGGTTATTAATCAGGTTTTCGAGTTTGGCCTTTTGGTTAACGCGCCCGTAGTAGACTTGCTCAATTTGCTCGCGGACCGAAGCGGACAGGTAGCGTTCAGGGGAGAATGCCGCCAAACGCTGACTCCTGGCCAGTGGGGGCAGGTATTCGAGCAACGGCATGACCCAGGGTTTCCACTAGGCCGGGAGTTGGACATCTATGATTTCGAGCGCATACGAAACCTGAATTGGAGAACCCGCCAGCAGGGCTTCACGCACCCGCCGGATGGAACCAGCATCGAAGGCGAAGCGAGCAAACCTGCCAGTTTTTCGCTGGCGAGGGTTTCGTTTCTGGTTTTTAACAGCCCGATCAATGCGCCGCGCAGGATGTGGGTTCCGTCTCGTTGAGGGCCAGGATGAGGTGTTGGTTATCAATTGTAATGGCACCCAAGGCGCGCAAAGCAGATTCTTTTACCGCAGGATCAGTCTCAGCCAGGAATTGATTTTGCACTTCATTCATCTTGGCTTTGAGTTTCAATCTCTCGATACGGTCGAAGGCTTCCCGCCGCACTTCAGGCGCAGGGTGCCGGATCAAACCCGGAAGTTTGCTAATGATAGCTTGCCCGTCGAGCGCTTCGAGTTTATTTATAGCGTAGATCACCACGCCGGGATGGGCATCCTGCAAACGGCTGCGCAGCAGGCTCAGGCTGGCGGGGTCGGCCAGGACATTGGCGTCTTCGCCCAGGCGGCGTTTGGTGATGACGCGCGTCAGGGCCTGCACATAATTACCGCTCAAGAAGAAGATGACCAGCAGCCAGGCCAGGCCCTGGCCCAAAAAGACATAAGCCAGGCTAACATAACTCAATTATAAACCCGCAGTAAGGGCAAGTAAGCTTAATCTGGTCAGCCCAATCGCGATGGGCTGGACAATGCCTTCCGCTGTGGCCTGGACACGTCCACGGGTATTCTCGGGCAGGGATTGGTAGACAATCGCGTTGGCCGACTGCGAGAGCGAAAACCCAAAGGCTACGTTGCTCAGTTTGGCAAATGCGCCGACTGTAAAGACAACCAGCAGGGGTGCGCCCAAACCTCCCGCTGACAGCCAAAAAGCCGATGCTGAGAATCACCAGGAGCGGCATGCCAAGCAAACCCCGCCCACGCCCCTCGACTTCCGTCCTTGCTCATCTGAAGGGCGGCGTTATAGATCTCTTTATGAATTTTTCACACATTCTTCACGATAATTTTCTGGCAGATTACTAATATTCGTTGTATTTTATTTTTATTGAAAGTGTGGATAGTCTCAAATTTAGCAAACTTTATTTTGTTGATACTTCCCGGTCCAAGGAGGAGAAATGGCACGAGTATTGTTGGTGGATGATTCAATGTATCAGAGAATCAAGTTGCGAAAAATCCTCGAAGCTGCAGGGTATGAGGTGATTGAAGGCAACGATGGTGATGAAGGCCTGTCCATGGCAGCAAGCACTGAACCCGATTGCATGGTGCTCGATCTGCTCATGCCCAAAGTTGGTGGCATAGAGGTCCTGCGTGAGTTCCATAAACAACACCTGACCTTACCCGTCATCATTCACACAGCGGATATTCAAGATGAGACCAAACAAGAATGCCTGGCTCTGGGGGCGGTCGCTTTTTTGAACAAACCTTCCCGCGAAGATGACTTGCTCGCGGCGATCGCGCAGGCCCTTCAATTCCATGGCAAGGAGTCAGGAAATGCGCCTATTACCTAGTCAAATCGATTCTCTGAAGGAAATGGTCAATATCGGCGTCGGACATGCGGCCGGCGTGCTGAATGCAATGATGAATTCTCGTATCCAATTAAACGTGCCCGTTGTCGAAATGATGAATCATGATGAGTTGCAGTCCAAAATCCGATCGATGGGTCACGGGGACCTTTCCTCGGTTCGGCTCGGATTCAAAGGACCCTTTTCTGGAAACGCGTCTATCGTTTTTCCAGCCGAAGGCGCCGTCAAACTTGTGAGCATCCTGACAGGCTTTGAAGCTGACTCACCCGCTCTGAATGAAATGCGAGCGGGCACACTGACCGAAGTGGGCAACATTGTTCTCAACGGCGTGATGGGCGCGATTGGCAATGAACTCAAACTCCATGTTTTTTATTCCATGCCCATCTATCTAGAAAACCCCTTTGAAGTATTACTCGCCTCCGGGCAAACCCAGTTCGATGCAAACGTGGTCTGGGTGCAGACCAGCTTTACCATAGAATCCGAATCGATCGTCGGCGATATCATCCTGGTATTTGAAGTTGGTTCTCTGGATTTGTTACTGGAAGCGGTGAACCGGGCGATGGGTATTTAAACAGGTAGCGATTTGCTCCCAATCAGACAAAACACACGTAACCGCGACCCTTTGGACTGAACAGCAAGTCCGTCTTTTTGCTTGCCAGGTTTTATCTATCGGTTTCTGAAAACGCTGAGTGGCAACGAGGATTCACAATGAAAGTTCTGATTCGGTCTTTACTTCTGGCTGGCTTGCTCGGCTGTTTGATGACACTGGGCACACCTCATGTGTCCGCTGCGCCGGCCCGGAAAACGGTGCTGGTGTTGTCTCCTTTTCAATTTGATCTGGCTAACAATCTGATCGCGGCGCAAGCGATGCGCGAGGAGTTTGGCAAGGCCAGCGATCTTAGCCTTGATGTGTATTATGAATATCTAGACCTCAAT
>CAINXK010000589.1 GCA_903854805.1 uncultured Anaerolineae bacterium | reverse complement strand
AGGATATTACTTATTTTATTTTTGTTTTTTTTGGATTATAATAATCAAATCAACTTATTAACTGTAAGTAATTAATCAAGGATGCGCTATGCAGCACCTGAGAACCATATCTGCAACCCAAATGCGGATAATTAACCAATCAGCGGTTCTGGAGCTACTGAGACGGGAAAACACGATTTCTCGATCCGATATCGGCAGGAAGTTGAAGATCAGCCTGCCGACAGTGATGCGTATTATTGATGATTTGCTCAAAAGCAACCTGGTTTTTGAATTGGATGAGAAGGAATATACAGGAGGACGCAAGAAGACGCTCTTACAATTCAACCAGAAAGACAATGTGGTGATCGGGATTGACCTGGGAGGCATGTCCATCTATGCAGCTCTGGCTGATATCGGTGGAAAAATTATTGCTGACCAAAAATTTTCACTGGGAGATCTGGCGGATTCGGAATCGGAATTATTTATTTTATTATTTCGAATTATCAATGATTTTCTGGAGTTATCCAAACAGCAAGGGAAAAAAGTACTGGGCGTCGGGGTCGGCGCCCCAGGGATCACCCGCCGAGAAGATGGTGTGGTGACCTGGGCACCTTCAACACGCTGGCGTGATTTCCCGTTGAAAAAGAAAATCCAAGATGAATTCCCCACCTTAACAATATTGGTTGATAACGATGCCAATTTGGCGGCGTTGGGTGAGCGCTGGTTTGGCGCTGGCAACAATTACCGTGATATTTTCTTCCTTTCGCTGGGTGCCGGCACTGGTGGGGCATTGATCCTGGATGGGATGTTGTACCGGGGCGCGCATGCCGCGGCCGGAGAAATTGGCTCCAGCCTGCCGAGCAAGGAATACCTGGGCTTTGTCAAGCAGCGTTACGGCGCCTTGGAAATGTTCACATCTGGGAATGGTCTGCTGACACAGGCACACAGGGCTCTTAAGGATCAACTTTCTGACCAGCAATTACGCGCGCTCGATCTGGAGATGATCCAGAAAGCCTGCCAGGCTGGCGAGCCTTGGGCAACCAGCATTGTTGACCAGATGATTGATGCCGCCGCGGTAACAATCGTCAACGCAGCATCCCTGATTGATCCTGAAATTGTGATCCTGTATGGCCAGTTAGTTGACACTTTTAATCAAGATAATTTTCTAGTGAGAGCACTGGAAGCGAAAATTAAAGGCCTTGCACCGTTTGACCCTAAGATTTCGGCATCCTTGCTCGGGAAAAAAGCCGTCATCATGGGCATCATCACGGATGTACTTTACCTGACCAATAATTTTTTCACGGTGCACGAGTTGATCTAAACTTTCAAGCATCTGCAAACACGGATGTCATTCCTGTGCGGGCATGGTGCCTCAAAACAATGGCAGAAGTGCTTTTAGCTTTTTTCTCCCGAAAAATTCAAAGAAAAGGAATGTTTTCATGCGAAAAATCACATTGTTAGGGACCGGTTTTATCGGAAATTTTTATACCACTGTTCTGCTGGGCATGCGCAGCAGGGACGAAATCAAGATGGTATGTTCGGCCAGCATGGAAGAAGCCAAAAATTTTGCAGAGCGCTATGGGATTCCCCGCTGGACAGATAATATAGAGACAGCCGTCAATGACCCGGAAACTGACCTGGTTGTGGTGGGTTTACCCAACTACTTGCACAAGGAAGCAGTTCTGGCAGCTGCGAAAGCTGGAAAGGCGGTCATGTGTACCAAACCGCTGGGTCGCACCGCCGCAGAAGCCAAAGAAATGTTGGCCGCCGTGGAAAAAGCCGGAGTCTTTGCTGGTTACCTGGAAGACCTGGTTTACACCCCAAAAACGCTGAAGGCCCTGGATAGTGTGCGGAACGGGGCGCTCGGTAGAATCTTGTGGACGCGCTCACGCGAGACCCACCCCGGCCCGCACAGTGACTGGTTCCTGCGCAAGGAATTATCCGGTGGCGGCGCGATCGTCGATATGGGCTGTCACTGCATTGAAATTGGGCGCAACTTCATCGGCAAGGATATCCGGCCGCTGGAAGTGATGTGCTGGTCTGGTACCCAGGTGCACCCGATTGAAGCGGAAGATCATGCGATTGGGCTGGTCAAATACGCCAATGGTGCAATTGGACAATTTGAAGTTAGCTGGACCTTCCGCGGCGGCATGGATTTGCGTGATGAAGTCTCAGGAACGGAAGGCACAATCTGGATGAATCACTGGCTGCGGACAGGCATTGAAATTTTCACTTCTGCCGGCGAAAAAGGCTATGTGGCAGAAAAAGCTGAAACCAATGTCGGCTGGCTATTTCCGGTGGGAGACGAGGCCAGCGCGCTGGGCTACACTGACATGTTTGCAGATCAGCTCAATGCTCTGGATAAGGGTGTCCAGCCAATGGAGACTTTCTATGATGGCTATGTGGTCAACGCAATCATGGATGCCTGCTACAAATCATCCGAAACCAAAAAATGGGAACCGGTTGAATTGGAAATCTGGCGCGGATCTGAAGTTTCTGGTGACGGGCGAACCTTCACGGATTATGATGAAGAGTATTACCTGATCAAAGCTGAGAATATGCCAGACGGCAATACCAAGACCATTCTCAAAAACAAAAAAACCGGCGAGGTAATCCAGCAAGTCAGAAAAACGGTTAAGTAACCTGCATTTTGTCTTCGCCGGCCAATGCAGCAGCCTGAAACTTAACAATTTACTAACATCGCTCCATCCTATTAGAAATTCTGGTATACAGTGAATCACCTAGTACAGTTAGGCGTAAATAGTGGATATGCTAGGCATTCAAGGCCTTGCCCTGGTAAGTCCACTTGAATGGTTTGGCCATTGTCAGGTTGTAATATTCGATGAAGGCCAGAACTTTGCGTTTTAGATCATCTACCGATGTGAAATTGCCTCGTTTCAAAACTTTTCGAACCAGGATACTGAACCAAATTTCAATTTGGTTCATCCAGGAAGCGTGTTTGGGCGTGTAATGAAAGACGATGCGATGTGTTGGATCACTCAAAAAGGCTGCGCGCGAAGCCTTCGATTTCAAAATACCGGACTTACCTTTCACGCCCAAATCAGTTGTAATGTCTGATTCTTCTGCGACATATCGGACCAGCGATTCAGACATATGCGTGTTCAGATTATCGCAAACAAAGCCCCATTTGACGACCAATGGGTCAGAAGAAACTCGCTCTTTGATATGCGCCAAGAAATCTTTTTCGTTACGAGTCTTCTTTGCTGTGCAGGCAACCAGTTTTCCAAGCACAATATCAAAGTTGCAGGTAAAAGACAAAGTGCCATGCCGCTTGTATTCAAACTCTATTCGCCTTACCTTACCAGGCTGCATGGGTAAATCCGGATGTTTACGCTCTAATGCTTGAACTCCGGTCATTTCATCGATACTTTCCAGCCGTTCTCCCTGTTTGGCCAGTTCAGGAGCTTGTTTATAGGCATCGTTAATTGCAGCAACTTTGTCGTCAAAACCTGCTTCATAAGCTGGTGTCAACCAATAGCGGCTCAAATGTGGCTTGATATCACCATCTTTTTAAAAGCCTTGCCGCGTGTCTGGCTGAAATACTATCAACAATCTTGCGTTTCATTACTTCATCTGCGATTTCTCGTGCTGTCCACTCGGTAATTGGTCTTGCAGAGTCTTCAGGCAATTCACAAGCCAGTGATTCAATCCTACAACGTTGGTCAGCAGTAATGCGGCTCGGTGAGCCAGGACGAGGCTCATCTTGTAAGCGATCTTCAAGGCTCAAATCATCGTAAGAAATAGTTTGTGCTTTTGCAAAACGATTTCTCCAGCGCTGTACAGTGTTGATGCTTATCTTGTGTTCTGCCGCGATCGCATGATTGGTTTTTCCTTGTCCTGCCGCTAATACGATGCGTGCTCGTAAAGCGATTTGTTGACCAACGTTGTGCCGACGAACTAACTGCTCAAGTTCGGCTTGCTCGTTTTTCTGCAAATTCACATCTGTTGCTTTTGGGAATGGCATTCTGCTTTACCTACTTTCAGTTTTCAGCATAGTTTACCGATTGCCATCGCCTGCGTCAAGCTACTTTTGCACCATACTTATTATTTGCGCCCAAGTGTACTAGGAACCTGTTCATAGGTTGCCCACTAATTGCTTATCTGACGGAACAACCCAAATCCACCAAGGTCAAAAGACCCTGGCTCCAGCAAAAGGAGGTTGTGAAACTGAAAATAATTCACCAGTACGACCCTGTGTGTTTCCAAACAGGCAATGTTTTTCCAATCATAATTTGAAATATCGGAGGAATGTGTCATGTTGAGAATTAGCTTACCCAAGAAACCAATCATGGTTTTGATGTCCATCATCATGTTGGTCTCCCTGATTTCGGCCTGCGCGCCCGCGGCCACCCCCGCTCCAGCTCCGGCTGAAGCCACCGCCGTCCCTGCAGTTGCCGAGCCCACCCAGGCACCGGCGGCCCCTGCTGCAACTGAAGCGCCGGCTGCTCCCGCTGCCAAGAAATTCACAATTGGTATTTCGAACCCATTCATCAGCAGCGAATACCGCACCCAGATGATCCAGGAACTGAAGGATACCAATGCCGAATATATGAAGGCTGGCATCACGAATGAACTGGTGATTGAAAGCGCCGACACAGATGTTGCCGGACAGATCCAGCAGCTCCAGAACCTGATGAGCAAGAAGGTTGATGCCATCCTGGTAAACCCGGGTGACGCTCAAGGCCTGAACGCCACCCTCGAAGAAGCCGTCAAGGCTGGCATCGTAGTCCTGTCGATTGACCAGGAACTGGATGTCAAGGGTGTATATAATGTCGGGCACAACCAAAAAGAATGGGCGATGACCTCTGCCAAGTGGCTGGCT